>DAITPO010000078.1:0-16432 GCA_036833535.1 Candidatus Acidiferrales bacterium
GCTATGGCGCCGCCGAGAAAATCGATTTCGGTGCGCAAGTGATGACGGATGTCGTAGAGCATCGACGGCGGATGATCGGTGCGCGCGCCGATTTTGTTCATCTCCCAGGGATCTTCGTGGAGCGTGATTCCGAGCGCTTTGGCTACGTCTTTGCCCTCATTGATCAGCGCGTGGAGCAAGTGGCCGAGGTCGGCGAATTTTTCTTCCTGCGCGAAATGGGCGGAGTGAGGCAGCTCGGTAAGCGCGGAGACCGAATTGACCGAGGCGTTGAAAATTAGCTTCGACCATTGAGCGGGCTTGGCGTCTTCGAGCGCCACGGCTTTGAGGCCGGACGCGATGATCCAGTCGGCGGCAGTTTTTACGAGCGAGAAAGGCGTGTTGGTGGGCTCGAAGGGGCCCATCCACGTTTCGGTGTCGAGTTCGTATTGCACGTGAGTGTCGCTGTGGCGCGTGCCGCTCATAAATGTGGTGCCGCGAATGACTTTGCTCTTGGTGAGATCGGCGATGATTTCTTCGCAGCCCAGGCCATTTTGCGCGGAAAGAACTGCGCCGCTGCGAAATTTATTGGCTACGGGCGCCAGCGCTTCCTCCGTCTGCGTGGCCTTGCAGCTCACGATGCCCAGATCGCAATCCGGGAATTCCGCCGGATTTGTGGTGGCGTGAATCCTGGCTTCGAAAGTGTGCGTGCCCGTGACGCGCAAGCACTGTTCATTGAGCGCGCGCGCATGTTCGGGGCGGCGGACGAACGCATGCACCTCGGCGACGCGCGCCAAATGCGCGGCGTAGAGACTTCCGATTGAGCCGCATCCGATGATTCCGATTCGAGGTGGCATGGGCCGTCGTCAAGGGCTCAAAGAAGGCGTACGGGCCACATGCGCACAGAAGCAGAGCGGCAATTGCCAAACAGGTTGCAGATATTTGACGCTGAGATCCTTCGCGCATCCTTGCCGGATGCGCTCACGATGACAACGGTCAACAAGGGCGCACTCATCGTGCGGCCGCCCGGGTCTCGACTTCGACGGGGGTGCTGGCCTGGTGCTCGTGCAGCGCCTGGAAAATTGTTTCCGCGTTGTTGTGCGAATCCGAAATGATGATGCCGGTGCCCTCGAGCGCATCCTGCAACGCGGCGCTGACGGTGTGCACCGGAGCGGCGCCGCCTTCGCCCATGCCTTTTGCGCCGTTGTAACTGAAAGGCGAAGGCGACTCGATGTGGCCGTAGAGCAGATCGGGCATGTTCATCACGGTGATCGGCGTGTAGTCGCTGTAAGTGCTGGTGAGCATCGTACCTTCCGCGTCGTACACGCAATTTTCCATGAGCGCCGCGCCGATGCCGTGGGCGGCCGCGCCGTGCACTTGCCCTTCGACGATCATCGGATTAATGGCGCGGCCGCAATCATCTACAGCTGCGTAGGCGAGAATTTTCGGCTGGAAAGTCTCGCGATCGATTTCGATTACGGCGATGTGCAGTTGCGCGGCGTAGGTGAGCGTTAGATTGCCGTATTTACGCTTGATGTCGGGAAGTTTGAACGGAGCGCGATAGACGTAGCGGCAATTCAGAGTGACGTCAGCCATCTCCATCGGTAGGGATGCATTGTTTACGAAGACTAGATTGGCTAATCCCCAGTAGTTGATCGATTTCTTCGTGCCGCGAACGCGGACTTCCGGGCCTTGCTCGCCGACGCCGAATTCCAGGTTCTTCTCTTTGGTTTTCAGCGCGAACGCGGCCACGCGGGCCATTTCGGATTTCAGTTGCTCGACGGCGCCGTGAATGGCAGAGGCGCCGGTGACCGCAAATTGGCTGGCGTACGTGCCGGTGTGGCCGGTGTAAACATTTTGCTCGCTGTCGAAGCCGGGGCGGACTTTCACCATCTCGGGCGGAATATTCAAAGATTCGGCGACGATTTGCGAGGCGATCGTTTCGTGGCCCTGGCCTTGCGGAACCGAGCCGAGGCTTACGACCACTTCGCCGTAAATATCGAGCTTGGCGAGCGCGGCTTTCGATTGGCCGGAGAACGGGGCGTAGGGATTTATAATTTGCACCTGGCCGAAATTGTTTGTGCCGGAATCGAGCGTGGTGCCGATGCCAACGCCCAGATAGCGGCCTTCCTTGCGGGCTTTTTCGCGCTCCTTGACCCACTTGTCCCAGCCGATTAGTTTTTTTGCAACATCGAGCATGCGGGCATAGTCGCCGGAATCGTAAATGCAGCCGTTTGGCGTGGTGTAGGGGAATTCACTTTTACGGATGTAATTGCGCGTGCGGAATTCGTCGGCGGGCATGCCGAGCTTGTGGGCGCAAATGTCGACGACGCGCTCGAGAAACCAGAGATGCTGCATGCGCGAATAGCCGCGATTCGGGCCGACCGGACATTTGTTGGAGACAATTTGCGAGAAATCGAAGCGGGCGTTTTTGAAGCGATACGCGCCGGGTAGAACCTGCGCCCAAATGACGCAGCCGGCCGGCTCGTAGCGCGGGAAAGCGCCGCAATCGTCGACGTGGCGGGAATCGATGGCGGTGATGACGCCATTCTTGTCGAGAGCTACGCGCGTGTCGAAAAATGTGCGTTCGTTGCCATGGGCGCTCGCAAGCATGTGCTCGGAGCGCGTCTCGGTCCATTTCACGGGCCGCCCGCCGATTTTGCGCGAGGCCAGGGCGCAGAGAGCCATGTAGGGATAGTTGGTAATTTTAATGCCGAAGCCGCCGCCGATGTCGATGCTCTGCATGTGAATCTGATCGATGCCCACGCCGAGCGCGGAGGAAAGAAATTGCGCGGCGAAAGCGGGGAAGGAGTTGTTCGACCAATAGCTGATGCGATTTTCCTTGGGGTCCCAGGTGCCGATGATGGCGTTGTTCTCGAGCGGAGTGCTGGAGAAGCGGTGGAAGTGCATGCGGCCGATTTTCACTACGTGTGCCGCCTGCTTGAAGGCTTTCTCGATGTCGCCAAATTCGAAGACATCGTGGTAGATGACATTCGTGCCGGCTTTTTCGTGAAGGATGGATTCGTTGGCGAGGCCATCTTCGGCGGTGAGGACAGGCGGAAGAATGTCGTAGTCGACCTCGACGAGATCGGCGGCATCTTCGGCAGCGAAACGCGTTTCCGCAATTACGGCGGCGACGGGCTCGCCCTGGAAGCGGACCTTGTCGCTGGGCATGGCGAAATCTTCGATGGTCTGGCCAACGCCGGGGGCGATTTCGATGAACGGCTTGGTGAGCGAGGCGACTTCTTTGCCCGTCAGCGTGCAGAGAACGCCTTCGGCTGCTTCTGCGCGCGAGACATCGAGGCGCGTAATGCGCGCGTGCGCGTAAGGCGAGCGCACTAGCTTCATGTACACCATGCCGAGAAACTTCTTGTCGTCCACAAAGCTGCCCTTGCCTTGAACCAGGCGGGATTCTTCGCGGCGCTTGACCGGCTGGTTGACGTATTTGCCCGGAGGCGTGTGGCCGTTCTTGCCGGCTTTCGCGGCGGGGCTGCGCGGAGGTCGCGTTTCTATGGCCTTTTTCCTCACTCGAATCTACCTTGTCCTTTTCTCATCGAGACCGCGCGTCACGACAGCGCCTTCTGCAGCGCGTCGATCATCTTTTGAATATTTTTCTTGGCCAGCGGCTGGAGCAATCCGCCGGCGAGCGACGGAAGCCGCCCGGCAATCTGCGATTCGCCTTTCCAAATCACTTTGGTGCCGGAGCCGTTTGGTTCGAGTTGAAATCCGGCGACCAATGTCGCTGTTCCGCTGGGGACATCGCCCTTGCCTTCATACCGGGCGTGGCTAATGGGATTTTCTTCCGCGAGCGTCATTTTTACCACGGCATTTCCGCGAATGTGCGAGATGCCCACGCGCAGATTCACGCTGAAATTTTTGGCGTCGTGCTTGGTCATGCTTTGATAGTCAGGCAGGAGCAGGCAGAAGCGCTCGGGATCGACAAGGAAGTTGTACACCTCGTCCTGCGTGCGCGGGACGATGAAATCTCCTCCGAATTCAATCTTCATGGCACCTCACCTGGGGACAGCGGAGCCTGCAGTCGCATTTGCCGCGGCGCGAATCGCTTTCAGAATGTTCTGATATCCGGTGCAGCGGCACGTATTTCCGGCGATGGCTTTGCGGATTTCCTTTTCGGTCGGGTGCGGCTTGCGGGAGAGCAATTGCACCGTAGACATAAGAAAGCCGGGCGTGCAATAGCCGCATTGCAGGCCGTGATTATCGGCGAAAGCTTTTTGAATGGGATGAAGCTCATCGCCGTGAGCGAGGCCTTCGACGGTGGAAATTTCGGCGTTGTGCGCCTGAAACGCGAACATGGTGCAGGATTTCACCGCCGCGCCGTTCATCAGGACGGTGCAAGCGCCGCAGTAAGTGGTGTCGCAACCGACGTGAGTGCCAGTTAGGTCCAACTCTTCGCGGATCAACTCGACGAGCAGCATGCGCGGCTCGACGGTGCGCTCGTAGAGCTTGCCGTTTACGCGCACTTCAATGGGAACGCGATTAAATCCTTCCCGCATATTCGTGACTGGCCTCCACATGTTCGCCGCGGGCGCGCCGGGCGGCGATATCGATGGCACGTTTTACGAGTGCGCGCACGAGAACTCGTTTGTATCCGGCCGAGCCGCGCATGTCGGCTTGAGGATCGGCGGCGGCCATGGCCGCTTCGGCAGCGGCTTCGATGGCTTTGGGCGTGAGCTTCTGCCCGCGCAGAGCGGCTTCCGCTTCGGCCGCGCGGATGGAAGTGAGGCCGACGCATCCGAGAATGATGCGTGCATCTTTGCAAGTGTCGCGATCGCCGAGAGTGACGCCGACGGCGGCGCTGGCCGAGGCGTAGACCGGCGCACAGCGCTTAAAGGCGACGAAAGAGCCGCCGCTGCTTTTCGGCGGGGCTTTCACCGTGATTTCGTTCACGAGTTCGCCGGGGGCGAGAACGGAGGTGTAAGCGTCGGTGATAAAGTCGGGCAGTGCGATCGTGCGCGCGCCATTCGGTCCGATGGTGTGAACTTCGGTGTCGAGGGTAAGAAGAACCGCGCCCCAGTCGCCGCTCGGGTCGGCTTCTGCGACGGAGCCGCCGATCGTGCCACGATTGCGCACTTGCACGTCGGCGATTCCTGCGGCGCAATCGTGCAGAATGGGGATTTTGCTGGCGGCGGCGGAATTCTCGATATCGGCGTGGCGCGCCATGGCACCGAGATGCAGCGAACCGTTGCGGCGCTCGATGTACGCGAGGCCAGGGATGAAATTCAAATCCACGAGCGATGACGGCGCCGAAAGCCGCAGCTTCATCAGCGGAATCAGGCTCTGGCCTCCGGCCAGCGCTTTGGCGTCTTCGCCGAGTTCCGCCAGGATTGAGGAGGCTTCTTCCAGTGTTGCGGGCCGGTAGTAACGAAATGCGTTTGGGTACACGGTTTTTCTGTTTTCCTGCTTCCGTGTCGGGCGAGCTACCGCGGAAGCCAATCCTTGTTTAGCGGTGCCGATTCTAAATCGTCTGAGGCGGCGGAGCAACTGGCATTAAGAAATTTCGAGTGTGAAATTCAGATTTCCAGGTCGGAGACTTCCTTCTGCTTTCGTCACGAATTCTGAAATTTCTTTGCCGCGCGCGCGCGGCTGCCTTATAGTCCGTTGGCCCGTTCATGACGCGAACTCGAATTTTCCCAATCATTCTTGCCGGCGGCGACTCGAGCCATCTTGGAGTTCCGAAACCATTGGCGCAATTCCACGGCCGGACTGCGCTGGAACTCGCCGTGGAAAGCTGCGCGGGGCTCGAGAGGCCGATTGTGGTTCTTGGGCAGCGGGCTGCTGCCATTCGGCCGCATGTCCCGCGCCACGCGCGGGTGGTAGTCAATCGCGCTTGGCGCAAGGGGCAGCTCAGTTCGCTTTTGACCGGCTTGCGGCTCGTGCCGCGCGATGCGGCTTTCCTGCTCTATCCCGTCGACCAACCGCTACTCACTGCGTCGCTGGTTTCGCGGCTGGCTCGCGCGTTCCGGAAGCGCTCGCGCGGGCAGCAAATCGTGATGCCGCGAAAAGGGAAGCGCGCCGGGCATCCGATCCTGTGCGCCGGCGAACTGCGCGGCGAACTTCGGAAGGCGCAAACGGCGCGGGAAGTCGTTTATCGCGATGATCGGCGCATTCGCTATGTGCCGGTTCGCGATGTAGCCATTTGGACGGACTTCGATTCGCCTTCCACCTACCTCAGGTGCTTGCGGATGTTCCGGCGGCAGATGCGCCAGCCTTCTACGTAGTTCCGCGGTTCGTAATCTGGTGCTCACCGTTTTCTGCTGCTAGCCTAGACCGGGAAATTGCCAATGAAGCCTCCCGTCACGCAAAGGAAAATGCCAAGGCTAACCACCCCAAACCCCGGATTTCAGGTCGAGACACGAACACGAGCATAAATCGCCGTAACCTATTGAAAATAAAGCACGGAGGTCATCTCAGGTCGATACAAAATGGCACCCCCACAGGAGCCTTTTTGGCCGCTCGCAAGTGGCTTGCGGAGGCTTATTTTGCGGGCCGTTAGGTCGAAGGTTGATTCTTGCTGAATCCGAGAGAAATTCCGCCTAGCGCGGCGATTACGAGGGCCGAGCCGAGTATCGCCACGCCCTTTGGGATCGAGCCTGCATTTACTGTCTCGAGCAGCACACCGAGGGGGAACAGGATTGCGCCGGCGAGTAACGCGGCGGCCAGGCGCATTCGCATCGCCTCGGAGAAGCCGACGCGGCTGAATGCTATGCCTAGGACGATCAGCAGCAACCCGATACCGATCCAGTGGCCGTGCGCGTCGACTTGCCGCACATAGTTGTAATTCGCGCTGGCATAGGCTTGCATCGCGGCTTGCGACGCCTGCGGGGCTTGTTCGGCGGCGTGGACGAATGCGTTGGTGAGCGAGCCGCCGATGCTGTCGAGCGTTTGGTGCTCGACGAAGACGGCGTAGTAGAGGCCGTAAGTCATGCCCCAAACGGCCAGCAGCAGCCCGCCGATGACGAGGAAGCGGCCGGAGCGCGTCATCGTTCAGCTCCCATGGGGGCGCCTCCCGCCGGGGCGTCGAGCGTGCCGGTGTAGCGCACCACTCCGGCCAGCATTCCGGTGAGTGCGATGATCACGAGCAGGCCGCCGATATCGGCGATGCCGCCCGCGAACAAGCCGAAGCGCAGCTCAAGTAGGACGAAGACCGGCAGGATCACCGAGCCGGCGAGCAGAGTTGCGACCCAGATTTTTTTCCAGCGCTCGCTGAGAAAGACATAGGGCTGAAAGAACGCCATGAGAATTGCCAGCATACCGAACTCGATGATGTGGGAATGCGCGGCGACATTCACGGCCTTCTGGCCCTGCAGCAGGGCATAGTCCTGCACGGCTCGCGGGCCGACGTCGCGCGAGCCACTGGTCATTTGCGTCAGCAGGGCGACGTCGCTGGCCTCGTTGGCGAAAAGCTGGGTGCCGGCGTAATACGAGCCATGGAAGAAACCTACGAGAACGAGCAGCGTTCCCCAAGTCAGGAGCATGCGCGAGGCCCAGCTTCGATCCGCGAGCAGCGCGTCGGAGGATTTGGCGTCCGCCGGGCGCTGCCAGTATTTCCAGAGACCAAACAGTTCGATAGCGGCAACGAGGAGAACGAAGAAGCCACCGAGGTCGGCAAAGATGCTGGCCCAGCCGATGGATTCAAGCGGGCTGTAAATCAGACCGACGTAATGAATCAGGAAGACGCCGACGGGGAGAAGCGCGGCGCCGAGGAGCAGAAGCGCGGCGAGCTTGCGCTTCGCGGATTCGCTGAACGCGACGAACGGCTGCACCAGCGCGAGAAGGAGAGCGAGGTAGCCGAAGTCGATCATGTGGACGTGCGCGTCCACTTTCGTGCCGCGATTCTCGAGAAAGCCGCCGATGGCCATGAAATGCGGCGGAACGCTTGCGGGATCGTGAATGGCTACAGCGTTGGTTGCGGCGAGCAGGTCTGCATTGATGCGCGAGGCGTTCTGATGGAGAACGAAGACGGCGAAGATGTCGCCCCACAACATGCCGATAAGGATCAGCGCGACGCCACCGATGACGAGCAGGCGCCGCGCGCTCAGCGCCGGGAAGGATGCGGCGATCTCTCGGGCGGGAGCGGCGTTCAATGCTTCGGAATGCGATGACATAGATTTTTTTGCGGCCTAGCCCGATATGGGACCGCCCCAAATCTTTCGACTAGCGGAACTTTGGCATCACGTGCTTGGCGAACAGCTCCTGCGTCTTGATGCTTTTCCAGTGCTCCAGGCCGCCGAAATTCGAGACGATGGCCAGTTCGCCGATTCCGCCTTTAGCTTCGAGAGCGCGGACTTGCGAGATAACTTTTTCCGGCGTGCCGATGAAGCCGATTTCTTGATCCACGATTTCGTCGTAGGTCAGCTTCGTCAGGGATTCTAGTGCGCCGCTGGCGTAGAAGCCATAGCCTTTTGCGCGCAGCTCGGCTTGCTTCGCGGGATCCTTGAGCGAATCGACAGGCGAGGCATTGAAGGCGAGGAAATTGTAAAGCGCCTGCTCTACTTCTTTGCGAATTTGTTTTTCGTCTTCGTCGATATAAACCGGGCGGATGTAAACGATGTTCGGCTGGTGGCCGCTCGAAGCGCAGGCGTCCTTGTAGATTTTCAGCGGCGGTTCGAGAATTTTCCACGGCAGCAGCGGCGGCACGAAAATGCCCCAGCCGCGCTCGCCGGCCATTTTGTAGGTGATGTCGCTGGTGCCGCCAGTGTAAAGCGGCGGATACGGCTTCTGCACTGGCTTCGGGACGACCGAGACGTCCTTGAACTTGAAGCATTTCCCGTCGAAGGAGAATTTGTCTTCGGTCCACGCGCGGATCAGAATTTCGATTCCTTCGTCGTAGCGCGGGCGGCTCTCTTCGAGAGCCACGTTGGACATGGAATAGAGCCAGGCGTGGCCGCGGCCGAGACCGCATTCGAGACGTCCATTGGTGAGAATGTCCGCTTCGGCGATTTCTCCGGCGAGGCGCAGCGGATCTTCGAGCGGAATCGTGTGCAGCGCGGTGCGGAAGCGGATGCGCTTGGTGCGTTGCGCGGCAGCGGCAAACATCGCCAGCGGATTCGCGGAAATGGAGAATTTTTGGAAGAAATGGTGATCGATCGTCGAGTACACGTCGAAGCCCACTTCATCGGCGTGCTCGATCTGCCGCATGATCTCCCAAGTGATGTCGTAAAACGGCTTGCCGGGAGGCGTCTGAATTTCGCAGTAGATTCCGAAGCGCATGAGTGAGTTTCCCTTTCCTCGCAAGCTTCGACATCAAGTGCATTGAGACTGGCGGGGAAGTGAAGTGAGGCTGGCTGCTACGAGAGCCAGCCTCACGCTGGAGCTAGAACGTGAATCGGCCTGCGAATTGCAATTGCCGCGGATTGAAGACCGCGCGCGGTGTGCCGAAGAGATTGTTCGGCGAGCCGTCGATGAACGATGGGCCGCCGCAGCCGGAATTCGGTCCGCCTTCGGGACAGAAGTCCGCAGCGCCGTAAGCGGTGTTGAAGAACCGCACGTTCACGGTGTTGAACAAGTTGAAAGCTTCGACCATCAACTCGAGATTCATCTTCTCGTTGAAGGGAATCTTGCGGGAGATGCGCGCGTCCATGGTCTGCAGGGTGTCGCCCTTGAACGTGTTGCGCCCCTCGAGCCCGACGCGGTCGTTATTGCCGAAAACGTCGCCGTTCGAGTCGAAGCCCGAGAAGATCGTGAAGTGCTGCGGGGATTGCAGCGTCACGATGGTGCCGAACTCCCAATCGCGCCAGAGGAGAAAGCCCTGCTTGGGCGATTGAAGGGTGAGGTTGCCGACGAAGCGGTTGCGGACATCATCCGCGGAAAGGGCGCGCTCCTGCTTCAGGTTCAGGCTGTCCTGCGGGATGAGCACGAAGCTGGGATTCGGGCCGTCATCAATGGTCTTCGACAATGTGTAGCTGAGCCCGAAAGCGAAATGGTGGCTGATGCGCTTGTTGACGGTGATGAACATGCCATCGAACTGCGAATCCCAGCGCGAGGTGGCTTCGAAGAAGACCGCGTAACCCGGATCGCGCACGCCAGGATTGAACGCGCCCGATAGAATGCCTGCCGGAGCCGCTGCGCAGGCGCCCGCGTTTCCGGGGGGAAGACCAACGAAGTAAACGTTCTTGCAGCCGGTGGTGCCGCCTGTGGAAGTGTGCTCGATGAACTGGCCACTGGGGTCAGGCTGATTCACGTTGTAGAAACTGCCCAGGTGAATTCCGCGAGTATGCATGCCGCTGATGTTGACGTCGAGATCCTTCATCGGCTGGAACTCGACGCTCGCTGTGGCCTGCGCGCCGTAAGGATTCTTGTGGCCCGCATCGAAGCGAACGATCGTCGATGGTTCAAAGAACGCGCACTGCGAGAGCACCGTCTCGCCGGGGAAGCAGACGTTCGGGAAAGGTACTGCGTCGGGGTATGTGCCGGTCGAGAGGAGACTCTCGAGGCCGACGTTGGTGATGCCAGGTGCGCTGGCGAAGGCGAAGAGCTCGGTGTTGGAGTTTTGTGCGTCTTCGTTGGGCCGTCCTGGATATGTTGCCTGGCCGCCGCAGGAGGGAATTTGGCAGCCGAGCAGCGGCGACGGAATGATTCCATGGAAGAGGCCGGCGCCGGCGCGCAAGACTACGTGCATCGGGCCGCCGAGGTTATAAGCGACGCCAAGTCTTGGATCCACGCCGCCCCAGTACGTATTCAGCAAGGCCTTCGGCCAGGTCTCAAACTCGTAGCGAACTCCTGCGGTGATGGCGAGCTTGTCGGTCGCGCGCCACTTGTCTTGCAGGAAGAAGCCTTCGTAGGTGTGATCGATGATGCCGGTCGCCTGTTTGTCGATCGCCGCCGGAATTCGCCGGCCCTGATAGATCGCTGGATCGAGGGAGGGCTCGCTGAAGCCTGAAGCTGCGTCAAACCGCTCGAAGAATATTACGAACGGATGCGGGCAGACAGGCGCGGTCGCGCAGCCGGTCACGACGCCATCATTTCCGAGGTACGCGCCCAGATTCGCGAAATCGGCCTCGAAGGGATAGAAGAGCGGGAACGTTTCCTGGCTGCGGACCCAGTTGAAATCGCCACCGAAGCTGATGGCGTGCTTGTTGAGGTTAATCGTGAAATTGTCGGTGACTTCGAAGCGCCGCTCGCGATAGAAATCGGGATTGCCGCGGTTCACGCCGGAGGCGAATGTGTTGGAGACTTCCAGGTGCGGCTGCGTTGTGTCGGTGGGGAAGTTGAAGGAGCGGCGCGCGAACTGCATCAGAAGTTCGTTCGTTTTGTTCGTGCCGATCATCGAGGTCAGGTGGCCGGCGATGGACTGGTCGCGGAAGAAGTTGTCTTTGAACGCCGAGGGGAGATCGAAGCCGTCATTGAGCGGGGATTGATTCGTCAGCCGCGCATCGGTGATGAAGTAGCGCGCGAAAAGATAATTGTGCTCGCTGAGATTTTCGTCCAGACGGAGGAACCCATTGTCGAGATTGCTGGTCCGAATGACGCTCGAAAGATCGGGCTCCGCCGGCAGGCCGAGGGCGAGCTTGGCAATATTGATAGAAGTAATATTCTCAATGACCGCGGAATTGTAGTGCGGGGATTCGTCTCGCCGCTGGCCTTCGTAATTGGCGAAGAAGAATGTCTTGTCCTTCGAAATGGGGCCGCCGATGGCCGCGCCGAACTGATTCTGGTGCAAATCGTTCAGGCCGGCGGAGAGAATGCTCTTCGCGTCGACGCTACCATTCTGGTAGTACTCATAGAGCGAGCCGTGGAAATCGTTGGTTCCGCCCTTGGTGATGATATTCACGATGCCGCCGACGGCGCGGCCGTAATCCGAGGTGTAATCGTTATTGATCACGCGGAACTCGCGCACGGAATCCTGCGGCGGCGTGCCGCGCTGGATGCCCGAAACGGTGGAAATATCATCGGCGCCGTCGACGGCGATGAAATTGAAGTGGATGTTCTGGCCGGCGAAGGAGAGCTTAGTTACCGGCTCGACGATTACGTCGGTGCTGCCCGAAGTGGTATCGCCAATCTGCACGCCGGGGGCGAGAAGCGCGAAGTCAATAAACTCGCGGCCATTCACGGGCAAATCTTCAATCTGGCTCTCGGTGACTACGGTGCTTACTTGCGTGCGCGTCGGCTCAATTACTTCCGCCTGGGCCGAGACGACTACCTTCGATTCGGTCGAGCCAACGGACAGTGTGAAATCCAGGACGGCCGCCTGGCCGATTTGCAGCGTCAGCGTCTTCTCCGACTTGCCGAAACCGGAATGGTCAACGGAAATCCGATATTCGCCCACGGGAAGCGAGGCGAAATAATAGTGGCCTCCGTCGGAGGTCTGCACGGTGCGGGAGAGACCTGTAGCCGTATTTACCGCGGCGACGGTCGCCTTCGCAACTACTCCGCCCGAGGTATCAGTCACCTGGCCGGACAACTCGGCGGTCACGGTCTGCGCTCTCAGGCCAGCGTTCAATCCCAGACAACACAGCGCAAGAATCAACGCGAGACAGCACACACGGACGTTCTTCGTCGATATCGACATAATTACCCCCTCGAATTCTGAGAATCCCGGCAGCCCCGGACCGAAATGAGTCGCCCCCACCTTGTGGCGTTTATAATACGGCAGAAAATTTTGTCAAGCCCTTTTGATTCCGATGATTACGGGGATGTCGAATCTGCCTACGGGTTCACGATTTGGCTTGATCACGGCGAGACTCGGTAGTGATCCGCGATGCTTAGCGTTGGGAAGTAATCCTAATCTTGCAATTCAGAAAAAGCCGAGAAGCTTCGCGGCGCCCGCGGCCATCAACAAAATCGCAATTCCGATCAAGACGATCCATATAGACTCGAGTCCGCTCTTCGCCGGGCCGATGGGAACCTCATTCACCTCTTCGAAGTCGAGCACGGCCCCCTGCGCGCCTTCATGCCCGCGGTAGGGATAAAGTTTGGCAAGTTTCACCCGGAACTTGTGCCCTTCTCCAAGCTTGTCCGCGACTTCGGTGTGAGGAGTGACAAATCCGAGCTGTTCACCCGATTTCCTGAGGATCATCAGGGGTTCAGCGCCATTGCGATTGCTGCTGGCTTCCAACTCGAGCTCTTCGCCGACGGTGCAGGCCCGCAGGATTTTCTGGCGGTCGGCGCCGTCGGCGTTCTGTTCGGTAACGCCGCGCAGCTCAACGGAATGATGCCGGCCTACTCCGACCACGCGGGTCGGGGCCCCTAGTAACTCAGCTCTTGCTTGCTCGGTTTGACGTGTCACGACGCACGCTCGTTGCGATCACGCGGACGGCGACATTCGTGTATGGGCGCAACAATATCTGCCGGCGCAGTCGGCGAATTCCGGATAGTGCGCCTCGAGGCCGAGCCGGCTCAAATTTCTTGGCATCCAGGCCGGTGCTTCTCCTGGAGCGGGGATAATTAAACTACTCCCGTCGGAGTTCGCGCGTCAACTCCGCTCTTGCCGTTCTGCAGTACTGGACGTACGCGAACGCAGCCACGTTCCGCGATCCTGCGAGGGTTGTGGCTCAGCTTTCGATTAACGGGGTTATTCGGTTCTGGCTTCGCATCAGTTGACAACTGAGGCGGGGCGGCCCACGATTCGAGTCGGCTCGTGTGCCATGGCGCAAACAGCAAAAGCAGTGCAGTTGAAGCCTCAAACTGTGGAGGCGTTCGATACGTACATTCGCGAGGCCGAAGCAGGGATGGAGCAGACGCTGGATGGGAACGGCTCGTTCCTGTGGTCGGACGGCACCTCAGAGAGAGCTCAATCGGTCCGCGGAGGAAAAGTCGAGGCGCAATTCTGGTCCGGTAAAGGGCCAGTGAAAGTGCCCAATGGTTTAATCCATGACTGGATCGCTGCTGCATTCATTCCTGCCACGAGCATTAAGAAGACCCTGGCGCTGATCCAGGACTACGATAATCACACGGCCATCTACCAGCCTGAAGTGATCGCCTCGAGGTTGATTAGCCGCCAGGGCAACGACTTCCAAATTTACTTACGACTTCTCAAGAAGAAGATCATGACGGTGGTCCTCGATACGGATCATGAGGTTCACTATCGCGCGGTGGACCCAAAGCGCTGGATTTGCCGCTCATATACGACGCGGATTGCGGAAGTGGAAAATGCGGGACGCCCAAAAGAGAAAGTGCTACCGCCCGATTCAGGTTACGGGTTCCTGTGGCGCCTGTACTCCTACTGGAGATTCTTGGAGCGTGACGGAGGTGTGTTCCTGGAGTGTCGTGCTATCTCGCTGACACGAGACGTGCCCCTAGGGCTGGGATGGGTTGTTGCACCAATCATCCAGAACCTCCCTAAAGAATCGTTGGTTAGCACTCTTGAGGCAACGCGACAAGCGCTGAATAACGGCGCGAAATAGTTCTGGTCGCGCTGCCTTCTGACGCAGGAGCCGCTGGGCGGCCACGCGAATGCGACGACGGTCACTTGCGACAGTGACGCCGCGCACATTTTGCCGCCTGAAGTGATTCTATTGTGGTCTTTGAGTTGTGGTTCCGCGCGGCGAGACGTCGCGCCGCTGGTGAGGGAGCTTATGAGCCTATTTGAAGTTACACTGCACGGCACGGAGAGCATATACCTGCTCGCGTCAACCAAATACCGCGCCTTAGAGTTGGTGGGAGACTACTTTGCCGACGCGGGTGAGCCGGACATGCTACAGAAAGGCAAGCCCGTAGTGCGCCAGCTCGATTTGAGCGAAGAACAAATACTCCGCCCGGAACGATGCCGGGCTTGCCCTTTGAATGAATAGACGTTTAGTTGGTTCGGCCTCGGCGCAAGGCGGAGAAGTGGAATCGCCCGCGACGGGAAAATTGTATGCCAGATGTCCGGTAATGCGACTCGCGGGACTCGGCTGAGATGGCACGTGCGGATTTGAAGGGCTCGGCGCCCGAGCGACGGAATGCAGAAAACTCAAACATCTGAATACCTGGCACAGAAATTCCGCGCGTTGCGACGGCTGACGGGCAACACCCCTTTGTTGGGAATTCAGTATCGCTACCGCGGAACGACGCGCTCGATATACGCCAAGTCCGAACAATTGAACATGACCGGCAGCATCAAGGACCGCATGGCCCTGCACATCCTGAGGAAGGCGTACGACGAGAAGAAGATCCATCCGGGCGATATCATCGCGGAAGCCACGAGCGGCAACACTGGGATGTCCTTTGCGGCTATCGGGGCCGTATTGGGTCATCCGGTGTCGATCTTCATGCCCGACTGGATGAGCCATGAGCGCAAGGACCTGATTCGAAGCTATGGCGCCAAGATCGTCTCCGTCAGCAAGGAACAAGGCGGATTTCTCGGCAGCATCCGCATGGCGGAGGAATTTGCCGCGAGCCACCCTGACGTTTTCCTGCCCCGCCAATTCTCGAATGATGCCAACGTGGAAGCCCACGAGACGACCACCGGTCCCGAGATTTACGCGCAACTGGAGAGTGCGGGCCGCCGGCCCGATGCATTCGTGGCTGGAGTTGGCACTGGGGGGACGGTGATGGGCGTAGGGCGATTCCTTCGCAGCAAGAACCCGGGAATCAAGATTCACCCCGTGGAGCCGGCGGAATCCCCAACGCTCTCCACTGGCCACAAAGTGGGCACGCACCGCATCCAAGGCATCTCCGACGAATTCATACCGGCAATCGTGGAACTATCGGCGCTGGATGAAGTCATCGCTGTTTCGGATGGCGATTCGATTTTGATGGCGCAGAAGTTGGCTGCGAAACTGGGCCTTGCTGTTGGCGTTTCCTCGGGATGCAACTTCTTAGCCGCTGTGAAGGTGCACGAGGAGCTCGGGCCTAGCGCGGTAGTGGTTACTGTTTTTCCGGATGACAACAAGAAGTATTTGAGTACGGACCTCCTGCGCGAGGAACCCTGCAAAGAAGGCTATCTGGCGCCGGGGATCGAGCTGCTTGGTCTCGAGGCCTTCCAGCGCGACTGCGCCTTTTGCAAGGACATCGACTGATCCGCGGCTTCCAAGAGGTTTTGAATCGTGGGTGTATCGGATTTGTCCAATAATCAGACTTAGCAGGACTCAGCCCCGTGGTCCGACGATAAGATCCGCATAGCCGACCGTCCGAGATTCCGTGCAATCTCACCGACTCGAGGCGTGCCCTTGGGGCTGGGCTGGGTCGTTGTACCGATCATCCAGAACCTCCCTAGAGAATCGTTAGTTAGCACTCTTGAAGCAACGCGACAATCGCTGCATAACGGCGCTAAATAGTTATTGTTGGAAGTAGTGGAATCGGCCCCGACTCGACAATTGCAGGCTAGATGTCCGCTAATCCGATTGCCAGGATCTATCGGCGCTCCCTAGGTATCGGTGATACAACATGACCTGAAGCGGCCGGTCCTGGAGGCTATCAACTGATGGAGCGGATTGCGGAAGCTTCGCCGGGGCCCAGGGCCAGGATTACCGGTGTCGTTTATTTGCTTTACTTTCTGACGGCAGTATCCGCCGAG
>DAITPO010000079.1:0-8545 GCA_036833535.1 Candidatus Acidiferrales bacterium
ACGCCTTCTTGAAAATATGGACGCTTGCTGATTACCACCTCGCGGGGAGGATCGACCCATTGGCCGTAATCATTGATGCGGCTGTAAGCGCGGGCGGCGTTGAGGATGTCGCAGGCGGTGGGCCGCAGGTAGTGGGTGTATTCGAGGATGGGTTCGATTACGCAGCGTAGATTTTGGCGGCGGAGTTCGTTGAGGCCAGTGGCGCGGGCGTGGCGGTAGATAGTTTGGCGATCCCAGAGATTGTAGGCGCTGCTGATGTAATCGGGGCTTACCCAGTGGATGTAATCGCTTTCGAGAGCGGCGCGATCGGGATGGTGGCAGATGAGGCATTTGCGGGAGTGGCGTTCGGGGTCGGGTTCGGCTTTGGGAGGAGGGACACATTCGAGGGGTTGGTCGGGAGGGGGCAATTGCGGGGGTTGCGGTTCGGGGATGGTTGCGGGAGTTGTTGAGTGGGATTGCGGTTCTGGTGGTTGCCCGGGAGGTTGGGCCCTCCGGGCAGAGCTTCGCTTTTTGCTCATTGGTGTTATCTCACATTTTTAGATTTTGTACGGAGCCGTTACCGTAGTGCTACACCTGCGGCGACTGCAAATGAGGCAAGGCGGCGATCAGGCCGCCCTTGCTGCTTCGCGGCTCGCGTGCACAACCTAACTACGTTAGCATGGATTGGCGAGTTAGTCAACAGAAATTTTGGGAGAAGGAAAAGCAAACACGGGGCTGAAATGCCCCCGCTTCCGGACGGCGGAAGGATGGCGTACCCGAAATCGAGGACCGTCAGATTAGCTCTGGGTCACTTGTCGTGTTGTTGACAGTCGAACACAACAGCCATATACTCAAACAGTCTATAAATGGATATGGCAACAGACCTTGATCTCGTACCTGTACCGCCGATTCCCCCGGGCTTGAGAGAAGCCGCGGTCATTGGCAGGCTGATACTATTCATCGGAGCTGGTGCCTCGCAGCTCGCGGGCTGCCCCGGATGGGTTGATTTCGCCGATGGCGCGCTCCGTCAGCTCGTCGACAAGGGAAAATTCACACACGCACAACTGGACCAGATCAGGCACCTCAGCCCTCGGGTTAAGCTTTCCATTGCGACGACCCTCTCCGATGATACTAAGACTCCAGTTGATTTCGAGGCGCTGCTGCATCCGGTCCCTCGCGCCAACCATCCTCAGGGGCAGCGGTTGTACAACAGCTTGTTCGCTCTCGGGAATATTTTTGTGACAACGAACTACGATCGGTGGCTTGACGACCGAATCACGGGACCGGTGCCTAGCGCAGTACCGGCGGCAAGTCCGTCGACGCCCTCGCCCACGACATCGATGCACAGCGTATGCAAGGTCAGCGAATTCCTGCCGGCGCTGTTGACGCAATCGAACACGGTCGTTCACCTCCACGGGTCTGTAGGTGATCGGAAGAGCATGATTCTTACCACCCGCGACTACATTAGACAATACGCCAACGACCACCGCACAGGAGACGGAAGCGGCGAAAACCGCGCACTGACGTTCTTGGAACATCTTTTCAGTCACTACACAGTCCTTTTCATTGGGTATGGGCTCGAAGAGCTCGAGATACTCGAATACGTCATCCTCAAAGCAAGGCGACAATCAGATAGCGTCGAGAAGGAGGCGCGCCATTTTCTGCTGCAGGGATTTTTCAGCCACGAGGCTACGCTCTTGCGACACATGGAAGCGTACTATTTGCACGAGTGCGGCATTCAATTAATCCCCTTCCTGCGCGACCACAAGGACTATAAACAATTGCTCGAAGTCATGGAAGACTTCGCACAGCACATTCCCGCGTCCGGGCCCCTGATGCTACAGCAGGAGCAGGAGCTTGAAGATCTCGCACGCGAAATGGAGGTGCTACCGTGAGTACGCTGACCGCACGCCAGCAATCCTTCATAGCGATGATGAATAAGAATGACGAGCTCGCGTGGAAGGGCTTCCAACTCCTTCTTCAACGTCCAGACTATCCCCAGTTCTTCGATGTGCTCCAAGACGCTGGATTTTTTGCGCCGGCAAAGAATCCGGCACCAGTGCCCGGGGAACGGGAGAATACGATTCGTGTCCCATTCTGGGCCCCGCTCACCTACCTTAGGAAGGTCGCTGAGCACGCTGGAACACAGAACGACATCACACTGGCGACCAAGGTCGTAAGTGTCGTCCGCGCCGTCAGCGATTGGCGGGACGACAAAGGTAAGCCCCGATCTAACTATCACACCAATCGCACGTTCGCAGAAATCTTCGGACTGGTCCCAACCAAGGTGGTCGCGCTCACCGATATCGAACTGCTGAGTGAGTGGCTCAACGACCCATTCGACCGGATGCTCGTGGCGGACGCGCTCGACAAGGGACCGCTTTCGCGCTTCCTTAGCAGCACCGAACCGGAGGACTGGAAGAAAGCTGTCCGAGTGCTCTTTCACGTGACCGCTATCAGGTGGCAAGGAAGTGGAGACGGGCGCGAACCGACACCCAATACCGTCGTCGATGATTTTTGGCTCGAGGAAATCCTGAAGCATCATGCTAAACAAATCGGTGGGAGGGCTGGGCTTGATGCGGCGGAGGTCATGGTCGAACGCGTGCGTGAGGTATTCAGTTCTCCCTTGCGACGCGACTATAGCAGCCTATCCCGTCCGGCAGTTGAGGATCACGACCAAAATTACCGGTGGCGCAGCGCAGAAAATTGCGTGGTCGAAGGCCTGCGGGACGTTCTCCTTGGATGGTCGGACGAGGACCCAAACGGTGCGCGCACCGCAGTCGAATCTATGTTGAGGGACGACCTGCAAATCATTCGTCGGGTGAGCGTATATGTTCTGGCTCAGCGCTGGGCCAGCATGCGCGACCTGTACAGTAGCAGTGTCGCCGCAACTTTATTCAGCGCTGGGCATAGTCATGAGCTCTACTGCCTTTTGCAAGCCCATTTCGCCGAAATGAGCCCCGAGCAGCAATCAGAGACGCTGAACGCTATCGAGACGATGCCGCAGCCTGAGGGCGAGGATCCGGTCCGCTTGCGTCGGCACAGTCAATTTCGATGGCTGTCCGCGATCCGCGGCAGAGGTAACGCCCTCGCAGACAAACGATTTGCCCAACTCGATGCTGACTCGACCGTCGGAAAGCTAAGCGACCATCCTGACCTCGACTCGTACATCACAAGCCGGTTCGGACCCGGGCCAACGCCGTATTCACCCGAAGAGCTGGCAGCCCTAGCCAGGAGCAGCGCGCTCGGGGATAAACTCGAAACGTTCAAGCCCGGCGACGAGTGGCGCGGCCCCACCGTCGATGGACTCACCAGCGCGCTCGAAGCGGCCGCGCGCACAAATCCGATCGTTTTCCTTGATGGCCTCTCGCAGCATCTCTCAACGAAACCAATCTATCAGCACGCAATGCTAAACGGGCTCAAACAGGCATGGGAAGGGAAGGCGGATGCAAACTGGGCGCGCGGATGGGAGCAAGTCATTAGCTTCTTCGAAGAGCTGGTGGCTGATCAGCATTTCTGGCAGCAGGCTGAGGACATTTACCAACATTGGGTGGTAAGCATGATCGCAGATTTCCTCGGCGCCGGCACGAAGGACGATGGCCACGCGTACGACGCAAGCTTGCTGCCGCGTTCACAGCTCATCATCGCCCGCCTTCTCGAGCGCGAGCCGAGTGCGCCTAGCGCTGAGGACGATGCAGTGATGCAGGCGCTCAACACCCCGAAAGGGCGGATTATCGAGGCACTCTACAGCCAAGCACTTCGAGAGGCACGCGTTAGTGATAAACACCGTGGGTCCCACATGGAGACCTGGGACGCCATCCACCCACTTTTCGATGCCGAACTTGCGAAATGTAAGAATGCAAATTTTGAATTCAGCACCCTCACTGGAACCTACCTGCCGCAGCTTCAGTATCTCGATGATGCGTGGACGACTGAACGAGTGGATCGAATCTTCCCATCGGCATACCAAGTGAACGCAGTTTGCGCAATCGATGGACTTTCCTATGCATCGTTCACTCGCCCTGTTTACGAGCTCCTAGCTAAGCACGGAATAATCGACAGGGCACTCAGCCTCGAATTGAAAGGGCGAGATGCACGCGGAAAACTTTTGGAACGGATCGCGGCAGGATATTTGTGGGGACTCGAACTTCTCGAAGGCCCCCTCTTCAGTAGGCTCTTCGACACTGCGACAACGGCGGACCTTGAGGTAATGATCCGGGTCTTCTGGATGATCCGAAATGGGAATCTCGCCCCTGACCAAAGGCAGCGAATACTCGCATTTTGGAGTCGCACCTTAGAATGGACGCGGCACCAGACACAGGTGCCGGCCCTCTTACTTTCAAGCTTGAGCTTGCTTGCGACTCACATCACGACGCTCGGATCGGAAGAGCGGCGCCTTTTGCAGGCCGTCGCTCCGCACGTGCATCTCGGACACGAAGCCTACGAGTTTATCGCGGAACTCATTCGGCTCGCTCCAGAAGACCCCGCTGCAATCGCTGGGTTCCTCCAGTCGATGATCGCGGCCCATGTACCCGACTACGACTATCAAGATCGGCTGCGCTCTCTTCTCGAATTCCTCTCGCAGCACGGAGAGCGAGAGGCGGTCATCCTCATGAGTGACCAATTGCGCCACCTGCCCGGTCCTGCGACCCTGTTCAAGAGCCTTACTCAACGCTGAGGCGATGCAATTTAAAATTTGAAATTTGAGATTTGAAAGACGGCAGCGGCATTGAGGCGGGGGCGAGATGCAGATTCCCTCGAAGGACTCGGGACAGGCTCTTCCTGCGTCAGGATGACAACGAGGGGACGGGGCCGAACGGCCGGTCGGAGCAAGCCCCGCCCCTACGACGGAGCAAACCGATTGGCGACCCCAAGACCCACGGGCGACGGCGCGTATGGGGCACATCACCGCGGACGGCGGGGACCGGCTTACTTCGCCGGTCGCGGGAGGGCTACACCGGCCCTCCCCTACAACGGCGTAAATCGAACCGCGAAAGATTCCACGCGCGACTTCGGCGTCCGCCTCGGCAGAGGCAGACGGCGAGGCGTTACAGCGACTTCAGGAACGTTATTAGGGATTCTTGCTCCTCTTTGTTTAGCTTTTCGAATTGCTGGGTTACGTGGCGGGCTTCGCCGGCGTGGCGCATTATGGCTTCGCGGAACGTCGCGGATTCGCCGTCGTGCATCAGGCGCGGGCGCAGGCGGACGCCCCAGAGCGGGGCGGTGCGAATTTTGTTCCGGCTGCCCTCGAAGTCCTGGTGCGAAAGATAGGACGACATCTGTTGGAAGACTTTGTTGCCGTAGTGCTCGCGGGTGGCCTGCAGGATGCCGTCGCCGGTGCCGACGTCGTGCATCAGGAAATCGCCGTAGGGATGAAAGGTGACGGAACCGAGCGCGGCGGGAATGATGAAAGTGCCGCCGTTGATTTTGGTGCCGGCAGGAGCGGTGGTGAGCGATTCGACGTGGCAGGTGGCGCAGCCGACTTTGGCGAAAAGCGCGGCGCCTTGCTGAGCGGCCGGAGTGCTCGCGAGCTGCGCATCGCGGGCGGGGGCTTTGGTGGCGCGAATGAAACGCGCGAAGTGATCGATGTCCGAGAGGCCGTCGGGGCCGGGGGTGTCGTTCGGCTCGGTTGCGGTGTTGCAAAGATTGGTGACTTCATCGGGTTGCAGGCGATTGGTGATGCCCATTTCGTTGAGGTACGCGTCGCCGGAGAATGAGAGCAGGCTGGCGTGCTGATCTTTCCAGCCAAAGCGGCCGACACCCATCTGTCCGGGTGCTTCGACGATGGGGACCTGGAGAATTTGGCCGCAGATTTTTTTGTGCGACGTTTTGCACTGCTGCTGGGCCAGATTGATTAGAGTTTGATCGGCGAGCGCTTCGACGAAGCCATCGCCCAGCAGATTCAGCGAGAGGCGGAAGGCGCGAATCGTTTCCGTGTCGGGAACGCGCTCTTGAATTTCGTTGGCGGGAAAGGCGGCGTTGGGGCAGATGGCGCGATCATTTACGAGAGAGCGGCCGGAAATTACTTCTGCGCCGTGAGCGATGGGAATGTCGGGATTGCGGAAGTGGCCGTCGGGCGCATTGTGGCCGACGCGCAGTTCCGAGACCTGCGAGGCGGCGCCCGAAACCGGGCTCTGGTGACACTCGCGGCAAGATTGCGCGTTGTAGAGCGGGCCGAGGCCGTCTTTGAGCTGCTCGACTTCTTCAAAGGTGGTTTGATCGGTGAGATGCGTGGCGTCATCGACGACGCCGTTGGTTTTGTTATCGAAGCCGGCGGGGGCTTCCGTGGTGCCGGGCGCGGACGCGGCGAGGATGAGACTCAAGACGGTCCAGGGGATCGCGTGTCGCATGGCTGATTCTCCCTCCCTTTCGGATGCCCTCGGAGAAGAGTCGCGTGCAAGCGTGCGATTTTGCTGCGCGCGCGAATCGGAGCGAGCGTTTGCGCGGCGCGATGTGAGCCCGTGCCCAAGCTGAGAGGCCGGATCCTGGAGCGTAAATACTACTTTTGCGGATTCAGCCCAAATGATTCAGCGAAGCGAGTGCCCAAAGCGTGACGCCGCGTGGAGCGCGGCGAGCGAAAATATTTTCGCGCGGCGGCCGAATGGCGGGAACTGCGCTAGAATTTGAGCGCGTCCCGAGGAGGCCCGGATGGTTCATCGGTTTGTGTTTCACAACGATCGGCTTTTGCCTATCGAGTCGGTGCGGCTTTCGCCGGGGCAGGCTGGATTGCTGAGCGGCTGGGGGCTTTTCACTACGCTGCGGATTGCGGGCGGCGTGCCTTTTGCTTACGAGCGGCACTGGAAACGACTGGAGAAAGACGCGGGGCGCACGCATTGCCCGTTTCCGTTTGAGGCGGAGAAAGTTCGCGGGCAGCTTTACGAGGTGCTGCACGCGAACGGCGTGGCCGAAGGCAGCGCGCGGATTTACGTGGTGAACAACGAGCCGAATTTTTGGGCCAGCGAAGAAAAATTTCGGGCTGCGGACCTGGTGATTTATTCCGCGGGGCTGCCGGTGCACCACGAGCCGGCGCGGTTGACGCTGCGCGAGCACGGGCGGCACGCGGCATCGCCGCTCGCGGGAGTGAAGGTCACTTCGTGGCTGAACAACGTGTGGAATTTGTACGAAGCGCAGCAGGGCGGATTCAACGAAGTGGTGCTGCTGAATGAGCGCGGCGAAGTTTCGGAGTGTACGGCAGCGAATATTTTTTGCGTGCGCGGCGGGCGCGTCGAGACGCCGCCGCTTGATTCCGGGTGCCTCGAAGGAATCACGCGCTCGGTGCTGCTCGAAATCGGCAAGGAAGCGGGCGTGGCAGTGGAAGAGCGCACGCTGCGGCCGGAAGATTTGTACGCCGCCGAGGAAGTGTTCATTTCCTCGACGAATCGCGGATTGCTTGGCGTCGGAGAAGTTGCCGGGCACTCGTTTGCGGCGCCGGGGCCGGTGACGGCGAAGCTGAGCCACGTTTTCGCGAAATACATCGCCGACTATGTGGCGAAGCACGCCAGCGATGCGGCGCACGCCACCGCGCCCAGCCGCATCAGCGGATGAGCAAACCGGCGACGGCGATGACGATGGCGCACGCGCCGATGAACATGCCGAATAGCCAGAAGATTTTCTTCTTGGTCAGCAGCGTGATCGAGCAGATTACCAGCGCTGCCTCGAGCATCACTTCGGCGAGATCGAAGCGGTCCTCGCGTTTCTGCCAGACTTTCACTTCCTCTTCGGTTTTGCGGGCCTCGGCTTCGGCGTCCTTCTGCTGATCTTTGTAGCGGTCCACTTCTTTTTCGTACTTGGACTTGATGGCCTCGACCTGCGGCGAATTCTGAACCGTGAAAACGCCGATTTCGTCGAGGAACAGTTCGTAGCTGCGGCGGCGAATGTCTTTGGCCTGATAGTAGGCCCATTGATCGGTGGCGCGAGTCTGGGCAAGAAGCTCCTCGGTGACGGCGCGATGACCGAGAAGGCCCGCGGCGGCGACGAGCACGGCGAGGATGGCCATGGTGATGGTGACGCGCGCGAGTGCTGCGTCGTGGGCGCCGTGTTCGGCGTGTTCGGCTAACTCTTGAGGATCTTCGGGCATTGGGATTCTCCTGGAGATGCGCATCGTTTGGGCGTGCCGGGTTGCGCGCGAAAGGATAGCAAAAAAACGCTGCGGCGGGCAGTCCGCGGCGCGTTTCCTTCGCTTGGAGAGTTGCGCTAAGATTTGTGCGGCGCTGATTGCGAGCGAGTGAATGAGGAGGATTGGCGATGAGTGATCTGGCTAGCAAGACTTGCGTGCCGTGCCGCGGAGGCGTTCCTCCTCTTGCCGGGGAAGAATTGGCGAAATTGTCGCGCGAAGTGCCGCAATGGAAGATTGTGGATGGGCATCACATTGTGCGCAGCTTTGCGTTTCCGGATTTCCGGCAGGCGCTGGCGTTTGTGAACAAGGTGGGGGAGATTGCCGAGGAGCAGGGGCATCACCCGGATATTTTTTTGACTTGGGGGAAGGCGGAAGTTACGACTTGGACGCATAAGATTAATGGGCTTACGGAGAGTGATTTTATTCTTGCGGCGAAGATTGACCGGTTGT
>DAITPO010000079.1:8645-10162 GCA_036833535.1 Candidatus Acidiferrales bacterium
ACGCCGGCGATGTTTCATATTTTGCTGGCGCTGGCTGACGGGGAGAAGCATGGGTACGCGATTTTGAAGGAAGTTGCGGAGCGGACTGGCGGGAAAGTGCAGCTTAGCGCGGGGACGCTTTACGGAATTATCAAGCGGCTGGACGAATCGGGATTGATTCTCGAGAAGGTGCGGCGGCCGGAGATTGGTTTCGATGACGAGCGGCGCCGCTACTATCAGCTCACGGAACTGGGGCGGCGCGTCGCGGTGGCTGAGGCGGCGCGGCTCGAAGAAATGGTGGAGATGGCGCGGGCGAAGCGGCTGGTGCGCCGGCCGCGGCTGGCTTAGGAGACGAAAATGCCTGATGAAAAGACGGCGAATGAAAAACCCAAATTCTCCGATCGCATTTTCCGCATGGCGCTGGCCGTGCTGCCTGCCGATTTTCGCAGCAACTATGGGGGTGAAATGCAGCGCGTCTTCCACGAGCAGCAGCGCGAGGCGGGTGAAAAAGAAGGATTCGGCGGATTGATGAAGCTTTGGTGGGAAACGCTGACTGGGCTGCTGAAGATCGGGCCGCACGAGCATTGGGAGATGTTGAAGCAGGACATGGCGTACGCGCTGCGGATGATGCGTAAGAATTATGGATTCACGCTGGTCGCGGTGCTCACGCTGGGGCTCGGCATCGGAGCGAATACCGCGATATTCAGCGTGGTGAACGCGGTGCTGCTCAGCCCGCTTCCCTATCCGAAGGGCGGAGAGTTGGTGATTCTGCGGCAGCAGGCGCAGAAGCAGGGATTGGATGATATTTCGTTTTCGGTGAAGGAGGTGGAGGACTATCGCAAGCAGAACGAGACTTTCTCGGGAGTGGCGGAATACCACTCGATGACATTTACGTTGCTGGGCGGTGAAGAGCCGCTGCGAGTGCAGACGGGCGTCGTGTCAGCCAATTTCTTCGACATGTTCGGAATCCGGCCGATTCAGGGACGCACGTTTCGCGATGACGACGACAAGCTGGGCGCGCCGGCGGTTTTGCTGGTGAGTTACGAGTTCTGGAAAAACAGTTTGCATGGCGATCCGAATATCGTCGGCAAAACTTTCCGGATGAACGACAAAACGCATACGGTGATCGGCGTGCTGCCGCCTGTGCCGCAATATCCGAATGAGAATGATGTGTACATGCCCACTGTGGCGTGCCCTTTCCGCGGCTCGCCAAACATGCTGGAGCATCGCGACCACCGCATGATGAGCGTGTTTGCGCGGATGAAGGACGGCGTCAAGCTGAGTTCTTCGGGCGCGGACGTGGAGACGATTGCGGGGCGGCTGGCGCAGGAATATCCGAGCTTTTATCCCGCGGCGATGGGCTACCGGACGATTTCGATTCCGCTGAAAGGCGAACTGATCAAGGGCGCGCGGCCGACTCTTTTGATTTTGCTGGGCGCGACCGGATTCGTGCTGCTGATTGCGTGTGCGAACGTGGCGAACCTGACGCTGGCGCGCATGACGCAGCGCGAGCGCGAATTGGCGGTGCGCTCGGCGCT
>DAITPO010000079.1:10262-12632 GCA_036833535.1 Candidatus Acidiferrales bacterium
GGAGTGAATCCGGATTTTACGAAGTACACGAAACCCGAGCAGTACCGTGAACTCGCGAATCGCGTGCTCGAAAGCACGAAGATGCGGCCGGGAGTGATGTCCGTGGCGCTCTCTTCGAGTTTTCCGTTCGATCCCGATTCGGAAGTTTTCGGAACGAACACCAATACCTACGACATCGAGGGACGCCCGCTGAAAGACGGGGAAATGCAGCCGATGGCTGTAGCGCGAGTCGCAAGCCCGGATTATTTCAAGTTGCTGGGAATTCCGCTCATCGAGGGACGAACGATCACCGAAGCCGACACATCGGAAGCGCCGCAGGTGGTGGTGATCAACCAGGCGCTCGCGCGGCACAAGTGGCCGGGAGACGATCCGGTGGGACATCGTATTTCGTTCGACATGGGAAAGACATGGTTGAAGATCATCGGGATTGTGGGTGACACGAAGGAACTGGCGCTGGATCGTCCCACGAGCGATCAAGTGTATCTGTCGCTCGAACAGTATCCGCAGTGGGGGAGCCTGCTGGTGCGGACGAACGGCGATCCGATGAGCGTGGCGCGCGATGTGCGGCAGAGCGTGTACGACGTTGATCCGGACACGGCGCTGACGAACATGATCTCGCTGGAGGCGGCGCGGAGCGCGACGTTGGTTTCGCCGAGGTTGACGACCGATCTGCTGGGCGTGTTTGCGGGGCTGGCTTTGGTGATGGCGGCTACGGGCATTGGCGGAATCATGGCGCTGACGGTGAGCCAGAGGCTGCATGAAATCGGGATTCGCATGGCGCTGGGGGCTGGGCCGCGGGACATTCTACGGATGGTTTTGCGGCAGGGGCTTGGGCTGGGAGTGACTGGGATTTTTCTTGGGTTGCTGGCGGCGGTGGGATTGACGCGGCTTTTGCAGACTTTGCTGTTTGAGGTGTCGCCGACGGATCCGATTACTTTGGCGGCGGTGGGATTCTTGTTGGTGTCTGCGGCGGTGATTTCGTGTTGGGTTCCGGCGCGGCGGGCGGCGAAGACGGATCCGTTGGTGGCGTTGAGATTTGAGTGAGGCGGGATTTTCGTTGGGACAAACGCAGAGTGAGAGTGCAGGGACACACGAGTGTATGTGAGGACGAGAAAAGACGAACCTCAGCGGCTAAAGCCGTGTCGAATTCGGGGCAGTTGCGGCACGGCTGAAGCCGTGCCCTGACAAACCGTCGGAGTCGAACGTGACAAACGGATGGAGCCAAAAATCATGAAGCGATTGGCGCAATTTATTCTGCAATTCTTCGTGGCGAGTGCGTGTGTGTTGATTCTTTCTTCTGTGGCGGGAGCGCAAGCTGGTGCCGCGAAGAATGCGGCGCCTTATTTTGTTTCTACGCAATGGGTAGCGGATCATTTGAAGGATCCGTCGCTGGTGTTGCTGGCGGTGGGGGAGAAAAGCGACTACGACGGCGGGCATATTCCTGGGGCGCGGAGTTTTGACTACGACCGCGTGTCTACGCCGCATGGGAGTGGGTTGATGTTGGAGTTGCCGCCGGTCGAGGAGCTTGTGAAAGTTTTTGAGGATGTGGGCGTGAGCGATTCTTCGCGGGTGGTGGTTTATTTCAGCAGCGAATGGGTTACGCCTACGGCGCGGGTTTACCTCACGCTTGATTATCTTGGGGTGCGCGAGCGAGTTTCTTATCTTGATGGAGGGATGGCCGCTTGGCGGAAGGAAGGGCGTGTTGTTTCGACCGAAAAGCCGAAATTTGCTAAGGGAACGTTGACGGCGCATCCGCGGAATGATGTGGTGGTGAAAGTGGACGTCGTGCAGCAGGATTTGCGCAAGGCGGGGGTGGCGATTGTGGATGTGCGCGAGGCTAAGTGCTATGGGAGCGCAGGGAGTTGCTATGGCGAGCGGCCCGGGCATATTCCTGGGGCTGTGAATATTCCTTGGGAGGTTTTGGTCGGCGACGATCTCAAATTGAAGAGCGTGGATGAATTGCGGAAGATATTTCAAAGTGCCGGGGTGAGACCGGGGGATGAAGTTATCGCTTACTGCCATGTTGGGCAGAGGGCTAGCCTGGTGTACATGGTGTCGCGACTCCTCGGCCACGATGCGCGGCTTTACGATGGATCGTATGAGGAGTGGGGGGAGCGGCCGGATTTGCCGGTGGAGAAGAGTGCGGCAGGGGGAAATTAGTAGGGCGCGCGGTTTTTCAGTTTCAGATATGTGCTTCAATTGCGCACCGTGAGCGTGGGATCGAATTTAATAGCGGTCGTCGCGAACATTTCGAAGGGGTCACGTCGGCGGGCGCAGCAAGCCGCGCCCCTACGAGCGAGATCCCGGGGGCCGCGGTCGCTGGGTGGATGTCGAAGACGATTGGGGTCATAAGAGGCCGGCGGGGACGCC
>DAITPO010000079.1:12732-16107 GCA_036833535.1 Candidatus Acidiferrales bacterium
GAGGCCGGCGGGGACGCCGGCGGTACAAAGACCTGGGTCGCCCTTCGACACTCAGGGTGAATCGGCGGTATTTCGGTAATTCACTGCTGCGAAAGTTCCTCGTGATACGATTCCTTGCTCGAATTTAGTCCCGCCCTTGTTTGGAGCATCTGGGTGAATTTTTTGCGTGCAGAACTGCGGCCGATGCTGCGGCTGGCTGGGCCGATTGTGCTGGCCGAGCTTGGCTGGATGGGCATGCCCATCGTCGACACGATGATGGTCGGGCGGCTGCCTTACAGCGCCGACGCGATCGGGGCTGTGAGCCTGGGCGGAATTTTGTTTTATGCCATCGGAATTTTCGGCACCGGGTTGATGCTGGGCCTGGATACGCTGGTGTCGCACGCGTTTGGCGCGGGCGACGTCCCGGATTGCCATCACTCGCTGATCAACAGCATTTACCTGAGTATCGGCGCGGCTCCCGTTCTGATGGGGCTGGTGTGGCTGGTCAGCGGATATCTTCATCGTTTTGGCGTTGCGCCCGAAGTGCTGCAATATGCGATTCCTTACGTTCATGCGCTGAACTGGAGCATGTTTCCTTTGTTTCTGTACTTCGCGCTACGGCGCTACTTGCAGGGCATGAATCGCGTGGCGCCGGTGATGTTTGCGCTGATTAGCGCCAACTTGGTGAACCTATGCGGAAATTGGGTGCTGGTTTACGGGCATTTTGGGTTTCGCGCGATGGGGCCGGTGGGATCCGGTTGGGCTACGTGTATTTCGCGGGTTTACATGTCGGCGGTGCTGCTGCTTTCCATTTATTTTTATGAGCGGCGCCACCGTACGGGGCTGCACGCTGCGGAGGTGCGGCCGGATTTTGCGCGAGTGTGGCGATTGGTGAAATTGGGAATACCGGCGGCGGCGCAGATGACGGTGGAGGTCGGAGTGTTTGCGGTGGCGACTTCGTTGATCGGGCGGCTTGGCGCGGTGCCGTTGGCGAGCCATCAGATTGCGCTGAATACGGCGAGCGTTACGTACATGGTGCCGCTGGGGATTGGCTCGGCGGCCGCGGTGCGCGTGGGGCAGGCGCTGGGGCGGCGCGATCCGGCGGGGGCGCGACATGCGGGATGGACTGGGATTGCGCTGGGCGGGAGTTTCATGTTCTGCATGGCGATATTGTTTTGGGTCGCGCCGCGATTTATTGTGCGAATTTTTACACCCGATCCGGGGATCATCGTTGCAGCTTCCAATTTGCTTTTTATTGCGGCGTTCTTTCAGCTCTTTGACGGAATTCAGGCCACGGTGACGGGAGCGATGCGCGGAGCGGGAGATACGCGGACGCCTTTTCTGTGTCATTTGATTGCGTATTGGCTCATCGGGCTGCCGTTGGGATATCACTTGTGCTTTGCGGTTGGATGGGGCGCGGCTGGATTGTGGATTGGGTTGAGTTTGGCGCTGATTTTGATTGGAGTGGCGCTCTTGTTGTTTTGGAGGAGGAAGGTGGAATCGTTTTCGGGGATGATTGCTTGAGCGGGGATTGCGGTACGCCGTCGTGCGTGGATGTGGCGTGGGCTGAGTTCGTAAGAGGGCGCAGCAAGCCGCGCCCCTACGGGAGAATGCTGGCGTTCGCGTCTGGATTGCGCGCGGACGCGATTTGCTGCGCTACAATCTGCCTGGGTTCTGCGCGAGTTGTGCATGACGTTGGGTTTCGCGCTTTCAAATTGATTTTTGCGAAGAGGCTGCGACGCTTGACTGAGAATGTGGATTTGCGGTGCATGGAACGGGCGATCGCGCTTTCGATCGAGAATGTGCGGTCGGGGCGCGGCGGGCCTTTTGCGGCGGTGGTGGCTCGAAGCGGCGAGATTATCGCGGAGGCGGCGAATTGCGTTACGGCGACGAATGATCCTACGGCGCATGCGGAAATTGTGGCGATTCGCGAGGCTTGCCGGAAGATTGGGCATTTCGAATTGACCGGGTGCGACCTTTATACGACTTGCGAGCCTTGCCCGATGTGCCTGGGGGCGATTTATTGGGCGCGGCCGGCGCGGGTTTTTTATGCAAATACGGAAACGGATGCTGCGGCGATTGGATTTGATGACGCGTTTATTTATGCGGAATTGAAACGCCCGCTGGGTGATCGCAAGGTTCCGATGATTCAGATTCTGCGCGAGAAGGCGCTGGAGGCGTTTCGCGCTTGGCAGGCTAAGACGGACAAGGCGACTTACTGAGGGACGCGATGGCGGATCCCATCATCGGGCGGTCGGTTCCGCGCAAAGAAGGGCGCGAGAAAGTTACCGGGCGGGCGCGCTACGTGGCGGACATGACCTTGCCCGGGATGCTGCACGGCGTGACGGTGCGCAGCCCGATTGCGCGGGGGCGATTGCGCGGGATTCACTTTGGCGACGGCGTGCCTTGGAATGAAATTACCGTTGTTACCGCGAAAGATATTCCTGGGAAAAATTCCATTCTGCTTCTTGAGGACGATCAGCCGTGCCTTGCGGCGGAGTTTGTGAATCACGCTGAGGAGGCGGTCGTTCTTCTGGCGCATGCTGATAAATATTTGATCGAAGAGGCGCGGCGGGCCGTGCGGCTGGAGATCGAGCCGCTGCCGGCGATTTTTTCGATGGATGATTCGCTCGCGCGGAAGGAGATTATTTGGGGCAGCGACAACATTTTCAAATCGCTGCGCGTGGATAAAGGCGACGTGGATGCGGGGTGGAGCGCGGCGGAGATCATTGTTGAGGGCGAATATCAAACTGGGGCGCAGGAGCAGCTTTATATCGAGCCGCAGGGGATGATTGCGGTGGCGAATGCGCGCGAGGGCGTGACCGTGTGGGGCTCGCTGCAGTGTCCTTATTACATTCACAAGGCGCTGGCGTCGCTATTTGCTTTGCCGGCGGAGAAAATTCGCGTGGTGCAGATGGAGACGGGCGGCGGATTTGGGGGGAAGGAAGAATATCCGTCGATGATTGCGGCGCACGCGGCGCTGCTGGCTTGGAAATCGGGGCGGCCGGTGCGGATTATTTACGATCGCGCGGAAGATATGGCGGCGACTACGAAGCGGCATCCTTCGCGGACGCGGCATCGCACGGGAGTGACGCGCGAGGGCAAGCTGGTGGCGATGGATATTGATTTCACTTTGGACGGCGGAGCTTACATGACGCTTTCGCCCGTGGTGCTTTCGCGCGGGACGATTCATGCGGCTGGACCATACGATTGTCCGAACGTGCGCATTCGCAGCCGGGCGGTGGCTACGAATTTTCCGCCGCATGGAGCGTTTCGCGGATTTGGTGCGCCGCAGAGCGTGTTTGCGCTGGAGAGGCATCTGGATCAGGTGGCGAAGGCGGTGGGATTGGCGCCTGAGGAATTGCGGCGACGGAATTTTATTCGCGAAGGACAGAC
>DAITPO010000080.1:0-15867 GCA_036833535.1 Candidatus Acidiferrales bacterium
GCTTGATGTCCTGGGCCTTGAACACCACGCCCATGCCGCCGCCACCAAGCTTTTCAAGCACGCGATAGTGGGAAATGGTTCGCCCAGAAAATGAGGAGGAATCAGGCATGAGCGCGCCAATGGTATGCCGCTCCGCAAATCAAGTCAACGCGCCCCGCCCGCCGCACTCATTCGCTTTCCGCCTCGCCGCGTTTTAGTTACAATCCCCCCGCTGCAGCGGCTCCATCGCCCGCGCCATCCATCCGGAGCCCTCGCATTTCCCAGGAGGCAAGCCGTGCTCTCAATTCAAAATCTCACGAAGACCTACCCCGGCGGCGTTCGCGCCCTCCGCGGCGTGAGTCTCGAAATCCCTCCCGGCATGTTCGGCCTGCTCGGCCCCAATGGCGCCGGCAAATCCACGCTCATGAAAATTCTCGCCACCTTGCTCGAACCCGATTCCGGCAGCGCTCATCTCGATTCGCTCGATCTTATCGCCGACAAAGACGCCACGCGGCGCCTCCTCGGCTATCTCCCCCAGGAATTCGGCGTCTATCCCAAAATGTCCGCGCTCGATCTCCTCAATCATCTGGCCATCATGAAAGGCATCACCCATCGCGGCGAACGCAAGCAGCTAGTCGAAGGACTCCTGCAGCAAACCAATCTCTGGGATTTTCGCAAGAAAGCTCTCGGCGGCTATTCCGGCGGCATGAAGCAGCGCTTCGGCATCGCCCAAGCCCTCCTAGCCAATCCCAAGCTAATCATCGTCGACGAACCCACCGCCGGCCTCGATCCCGCCGAGCGCAATCGCTTCCTCAATCTCCTAAGCTCCATCGGCCGCAACGTAGTCGTAATCCTCTCCACTCACATCGTGGACGACGTCCGCGAGCTCTGCTCCCGCATGGCCATGATCAGCAACGGCGAACTGCTCATCGAAGGCGCACCCGCGCAAACTCTCGACGCCATCAAAGGCCGCATCTGGACCAAAATCGTCGCCACGGATTCCGAGCGCGAAGCCCTAGAAAAATCCATGCAGGTCGTCTCCACGCATCTCATCGGCGGCCAGCACGAAGTCCGCGTCTATTCGGAATCATCTCCCGGCTCAGACTTCACCCCGGTGGACGCCGAACTCGAAGATGTCTATTTCCTCACACTTTCGCGCCATCAGCGCAATTAACATGAGACTCCCGGAGCGCCGCGAATGTTCTTAGACTTCTTCTGGCTCGAATTAAAACAGCGCTTCAAGAGCGTCTCCACCTACGTCTTCTTCCTCATGCCCTTCGCCATGATGTTCTTCACCGAATGTGCGCGCGATTTCAGCCCCGTCCCCAATGGCAAGGTCAATCTCAACGGCCCGTGGGCGCTCACTTTCTGCTTCGTCCAGCTCACCGCTTTCGGCGCCATTCTCATTTCCGCCATCTTCGGCCCGTCCATACTGCGCGATTTCCAGCAGGACACTTACCAACTGCTTTTCACCAAGCCCATCTCCAAATTCGATTATCTCGGCGGACGCTGGGCCGCTTCGTTCGTAATCTCGGTCCTCGTTTTTTCGGGGCTCATGTTCGGCGCCATGGCCGGCGCGCTGATGCCCTGGGCCGATAAGACGCGCATCGCTCCCTTCCATCTTTGGAATTACTTGCAACCGTTCTTCTCCATCACCGTCGCCCAAATCTTTTTTCTCGGCAGCCTGTTCTTCTGCGTGGCCGCGCTCACCCGCCGCATCATCGTTGTCTACCTCCAGGGCGTAGTTCTCTTCGCGCTCTACCTCATTCTTCTTGTTTCGGTGGTCACCACCAATAAGCTTGACCGCACCTGGCCCTCCATTTCCGATCCGCTCGGCATCGTTCTCATGGACGGCATCACGCGCTACTGGACCGTCGCCGAACGCAATTCCCAATTCCTCCACTGGTCCGGGACGTTTCTCGCTAATCGCCTCGTGTGGATCGGCGTCGGCCTGCTCGCCTTGCTCGTCACCTACATCTTCTTCCCCATGTCCGCCGAAGTTCTCGGCTCGCGTAGCACCAGCCGCCGCGCCAAAGCAGCCCGCGCCGATGACGAAGCGGAGCAAAAGGTCCGTCCCCACGGCGTCGCGCTGCCCCAGTCCACTCAGGTATTCAATTTCTCCACCACGCTCGCCCAGCTCTGGTCCCTCACGCGGTTGCGCTTTTCCAACATCTCCCGCGAACTCGTCTTCTGGGCCATCGTGGTCATAATGATCGTCAACACCGTCCTCAGCGCGTACTTCGCCGGCGAGGCCAATGACGTTTACGTTTGGCCGGTCACCTATCTAATGGTCCAGACGCTCCAGGGCGCTTCGTTTCTCTTCCTCTACATCATCGCCATCATCTATTCCGGTGAAGCGATCTGGCGCGAGCGCGATACCCACTTCGAGCAAATCCACGATTCCCTGCCCGTCCCCGATTGGGTTGACTGGCTCAGCAAATTCTTCGCCATTTCGCTCGTCCAGTTTGTCCTCATATCCGTCGTCTTACTTTGCGGCATCGGCGTGCAAACCTTCCTCGGCTATTACCACTACGAAATTCCCGTCTATCTCAAAGAGATGTACCTGATCGCATTCCCGCAAGTCCTCACGTTTATCCTTCTCGCGTTGTTCGTACACACTCTGGTCAGCAACAAATTTGTGGGCCATGCGCTGGTCATCGGATTCGTCCTGCTCATTCCGATCCTTTATCGCTACGGCATCGAAAATCGCCTCTATCTCGTCGGCGAAATCACGCCCTACACCTACTCGGACATGAACGGCTACGGCCACTTCGTACCCGCTCTCGCCTGGATCATTTCCTACTGGTTCTTCGTCTGCGCGTTTCTCGGCGTTTTCGCCGTAGCTCTTTCCCGCCGCGGCACCGATCTATCCTGGGCCGCGCGCCTGCGTCTCGCGGGCCCGCGCCTGCGCGGCTTGATCCCTGCTGCGATTTGTTTCCTCGCGCTCGCAGTAGCCAGCGGCGGCTGGTTCTACTACAACACGCACCGCCTCAATAAATTTCGCACCGACCAGGAAAATCGCCATCGCCTGGCCGATTACGAAAAGCTCTACAAAAAATATGAGCGTCTGCCGCAGCCCAAAATTACGGCCGTGGATGTCAACGTGGACATTTTCCCCGATCGCCGCGCCTTCACCGCCACGGGCCACTACATGCTCGTCAATCACTCCGGCCAGCCCATCGAAGCCATCCACATCACCGACGGCAGCGAATCCATCGACGAAGTCCGTTTCGATCGCCCGTTCCATCTCTCGATGTCCGACAAAAAGCACTACTACACCATCTACACTCTCGATCAGCCGCTCCAACCCGGCGAGACCATCCGCTGCGATTTCCGCGCCTCCTACACCGCGCACGGGTTCCGCGACGGCCACGAGCGTCCCGAGTTCGCCTACAACGGCACCTTCTTCGACCGCGGCTATTTTCCCGCCATCGGCTACAACAGCGGCCTCGAGCTCGACGATCCCGCACGCCGCCGCGAAGAACATCTCGGCGCGCTCGAGGAATTGGCCCCGCCCGGCGATCCCTACTACAGCAACGTCAATCTCTTCACCACCGATTCCGAATGGGTCACTTTCCATTCCATCGTCAGCACTTCGCCCGATCAAATCGCCATCGCTCCGGGCTACCTCCAGCGCGAATGGACCGAGAATGGCCGCCATTATTTCGAATACAGCATGGGCGACACGCGCATCAACGATTTCTACTCCTTCCTCTCCGGCCGCTTCCGCGTTAAGCACGATGAAACGAATGGCGTCAAGCTCGAGATCTATTACCAGCCCGGCCACGAGTACAACCTCGACCGGATGCTCGAATCCTCCAAGTCCGGCCTGGCCTATTACGATAAAAACTTCAGCCCCTACCAATTCCAACAATTCCGCGTGCTGGAATTTCCGCGCTATCGCACTTTCGCGCAATCTTTCCCCAACACAGTTCCCTACTCCGAAGCCATCGGCTTCATCGAACGCCTGAAAAAGCCCGACGACCTCGATCTGATCTATTACGTCACCGCGCACGAACTCGCCCATCAATGGTGGGGCCATCAGCTCATCGGCAGCGATACCCAGGGCTCCAACATGATGTCCGAAACCCTGGCTCAGTATTCCGCGCTCAAAGTCGTTGAAAAGAAGTACGGAATGGATATGGTGAGGAAAGCCCTGCGCCGCGAGCTCGACCGCTATCTCCGCGGCCGCGCCGGCGAAATCCGCCACGAGCCGCCCATCGTTCTGGTCCAGCGCGAGCCCTACGTCTGGTACAACAAGGGCTCGCTGGTAATGTACGCCCTGGCCGATTACATAGGCGAAGATCAGCTCAACACCGGCCTGCGCAATTTCCTCATGGCCAATCGCTACGCCACCGGCCCCTACCCCGACACGCGCGGCTTCGTAGCCGCCCTGCGCGCCGTAACGCCCCCCGAACTCCAATACACCATCACCGACATGTTCGAATCCATTGTCCTCTACGACGACAAGGCCGTCTCCGCCACGTATGCCCCCACTCCCGATGGCAAATACAAAGTCACGCTGGTCGTAAACACCCAAAAGCGCAAAGCCGATGGCTCCGGCAACGAATCCCCCATGCCCACAGACGACCGCATAGATGTAGGCGTCTTCAGCGGCACTAAAGAACACCTAAAGCCCCTCTATCTAGCCAAGCAGCATTTCACCCAAAACACCTCCACAATTGAGGTAGAAGTAAGCGAGCTCCCAACCTACGCAGGCATAGACCCCTACAACAAACTAATAGACCGCAACCCAGAAGATAATCTGATCCCCACCGAAAAAAAGTAATCGAATCCCGTAGCGCCGGCAGCCTGCCGGCATCTTTGACTTTGCCTCTTCCACCCAGGTTACTCATTCCAGCCCGGCGTTTTTGACTCGACGCCGTGTGGCAATATCCGTACGATGGCGCGTCACGTTAAGTTCACGCAGCCGCAAGAAGGGCGCACCTGCATTGCTCGCATTTCAAGTTGAACGCGGGAAATTGCTCTCGCTCGAGAAGCGGGCGCCACGGCTGCGGCCCGGCTGGGCGCTCCTTCGCGTGCGGCTGGCCGGCATTTGCAACACCGACGTCGAGATTCTCCGCGGTTACCACCAGTTTCGCGGCACGCCAGGACACGAGTTCGTCGCCGAAGTCGCCGCAGTTCGTGGCGTGTCGCCGGCCGCGCGCCGCAAGTGGCTGGGCCGCCGCGTGTGCGGCGAGATCAACGTCACCTGCTCGGCCTACGGCTTCCGCCCCTGCCAATTCTGCCGCCGCGGACTCAAGTCCCACTGCGCGCGACGCACCGTGCTGGGCATTGTCGCGCACGACGGCGCTTTCGCCGAGCATCTGGCGCTGCCGCTCGAGAATCTGCACCTCGTGCCGGACAACGTGGACGACGAACAAGCCGTGTTCGTCGAACCGCTGGCTGCGGCATGCGAGATTCTCGAACAACTGCCCGCGCGTAAGTTTCGCGTCGCTGCTGTTTTGGGCGATGGGAAACTCGCTCAGTTGATCGCGCGAGTGCTGCACACCGCGATTCCTCGCGTAGTCATGTACGGCAAACATGAAGACAAACTGGCGCTCGCGCGGCCTGCGGGAATCGCGACTAAGAAAGTTCGCGGAGACGCCGGCGATCTGCAACGCGTGCGCGACAATTACCCGCTGCTGATCGAAGCGACTGGCTCGCCCAGCGGCCTCGCCATGGCGCAACAAATGACCGAGCCTCGCGGAACGCTGGTACTGAAATCGACGTTTCATGGCGCAGCCCCGGTCGAAACCTGGCCGATCGTCGTGAAGGAAATCAACGTAATCGGCTCGCGCTGCGGCCCCTTCGCGAAAGCGCTCGCGCTGCTTCGCGCAGGCCGGATCGATCCGCGCCCGCTAATCACGCGCAGATTCCCGCTGGCCGAAGCGCAAGCCGCAATCGTCTATGCAGAGCGCCCTGGCGTGATGAAGGTTCTTCTCAACGTCCAAAGCGATAAATCGCAGGCCCCCGGCCGTGAATTTCGAGTTTGAGCAGCCCGAACCCATTGGCACAGTAGTTCGGTGGACCTGCCCGCCGAAGCCGTGACGTTGGAGGACCGGCCCGCCGAAGCCTTGGCGTAGGAGGAAGCCCCGTGCTTCAGCAGAGGGAAGGAGCGCTTCCGTGCCTTTTGCGTCCCGATGGTTTGTATCCGGAAGCGCTCCGGGAAGAACCCCATCCCCCTCTCCGCAGTGCGAAATCATACTCAGATGTGCGCGGATTTCGGGTTGCACGCCACCCCCTGAGTGTCCCGATTGTTTGTCGTGTCCCTCCTTTGTATTCAATAACTTAGCCTCTGCAACAATATTTGAGTGTCCCGATTGTTATGTTCACCGGCTCCTTAGCGCGCGGGCTCCCTTGACCGTGCGCAACCGCCCGTTAAGCGGCGGGCGGCGCGGGAATTTTGGTAACGCGCTGCGCCGACGCGCGATTATTGTGAGGGTATGTTGAAGTTTGGGCAATGGTACAGATGGACTAGAACCAGGCGCGGAAAAACGGAGACAGTGAACTAGTTTGCCGCCTGCGGGTGCGAGGGGAGAAGAGCCAAAATCGGAAAGAAAGAAAAGTCAGAGGCAGGGCCGAAAGCATGGCCGGAACCCCGACGCTTCCCACAAGTCGGGAAGAGTCGGGCATCCACGGCAAGACCCCGGAAAAGGCTGCATTCATGCAGGGGAAGGAGGGCTTCCGGGCCTTTTGCGTCCCGATGGTTTGTATCGGGAAGCGCTCCGAAAAAAACCTCGCCCATAGCAATGCGCCTTAGCGCCGGGCCACAAATTGACAACCGCCATGGCGCGTCATACATTTCCTCCCGATTCCGCGGCGCTATATGCACCACGCCGCCGAAGCATCTCCAGGAGGAACCATGACGCTCTACCATCCCGCGGCAAACCTGAAATCACCCCTGAGCCGCCGGCACTTTCTGGCCGCTACATCCTGCTTCGGCGCCGCTGCCGCCTTCCTGCGCTATCTGCCGCAACCGGCCCTGGCGGAGACCATCCTGCAAGACAAACGCATCGCCGCCACCCCGATTGTGGATAAGGGCTACGCCTCGATCCGCAAAATCGGCGACGGCGTCTACGCCACCATCTCCGATCCATCCAAGGGCTACGACACGCTCTCGAACGGCGGCTTCATCATCGGCCGCGATTCCGCGCTTATGATCGAAGGCTTCCACACGCCGCACGGAGCGATCCTGCAGCTCGAGGCGTTCCACTCCGTCAGCAAGGTGCCCGTCAGCGCCGCGCTCGACACGCACTATCACTTCGATCATTCCATGGGCAACGCCGTTTATGGCGCGCACGATATTCCCATCTGGGCTCACGCCGACACCGCTCCGATGATGCAGAAAAATTACGGCTCGATGCAGGGGCTCGATCTCGATGGGCTCCTCGCGCCATTCAAGCGTCGCGTCGAGACCGCCGCCGACGAGACCGACAAGCAACACGCCCAGGGTGATTTGAACGCTTTCACGGGAATGGCTCAGTCGGCGCTGAGCACCGTCCTCGCGTTGCCGAACCAGCCGCTGCACGACGCCGATTTCCCGAAGACGATTGACCTCGGTGGCACCAAGGTCGTTCTCGAGCATCATCCCGGCCACACTCCCACCGACGTGATCGCCCGCATCCCCGATCAAAACATCGTCTTCGCGGGTGATCTGCTATTCGATGCGTGGTATCCGGTTACATTTGACGCCGACATCAGCGGCTGGCGCGCGACGCTGGAAAAATTTGCGGCCTATGATAAGGACACGCTTTTCGTTCCCGGGCACGGGCAGCTCTGCGGCCAGCGAGGAGTCGCCGGCTTGCGCGCCGTTTTCGACGATTTGGCCGATCATGCCGCAAAGATGTACAAAGCCGGAGTCAGCGTGGAGGAAGCTTCAAAGCGCTACACGCCGCCGGAAAAATTCAAGAATTTCCCCATTTATGCCTGGGGCATCTGCATTACGCCCACGATGATGAAGCTTTACGAGGGATTTAAAACGGGAGGTTAGGCCGGCGGCGACGACTTTCGATTACGCTGCAGGGTGCAACGAATCCAGCGCCAGGTAGGGAATCTCGGCCGGGCAGCGAAACCTCAGCGGCAAGACAATCGTGCCAATTCCGCGGCTGACGTAAATTTGCGTGTGTCCCAGCTTCGCCCAGCCGACCTTGAATCGTAGCTGCTCGGGCGAGCGTCCCCAGATCGTGCCGAGGAACGGCAGATTCACTTGCCCGCCGTGAGTATGCCCCGAAAGCACGAGGCCGATATTCTCCTTCGCCGCGGCGCGGATGATCGCCGGATTGTGCGAGAGAAGAATAGTCGAAGCGTCTTTTGGAATTCCGCGAATCGCGCGCGCTAAATCCGGCCGGTAATGCCAATCGTCGATTCCCGCAAGATAGAGTGACTGGCCGCGGCGCCGCAGCCTCGTATGAGTGTTCCGCAAGACTTCGATTCCGGCGCCCTCGAGCGAATGGGAAATTTCCTCCGCGCCCACGCGGAAATCGTGATTCCCGAGCACCGCGAAGACTCCGTGTTTCGCCCGCACATGCGCCAAAATTTCCGCAACCGGATCGATGTACGCGCGCGAATACGTGACGAAATCGCCCGTCACTGCGACAAGGTCGGGCTCGAGCTCGTTCACCGTTTCGACCACGTGCCGCAGCATTTCGCCGGGCAGAAACACTCCGTGATGGATATCGGAGAGCTGAATGATGCGGAAGCCGCGAAATGCTTCAGGCAGCACCTCGAGACGAATGTGGTGATGCGTAATCTCGAAGCCGCTGCCCATGCGCTGCAGCGCGCGATTCGTCCCGTCTTTGCCGAGCGGATACTTTTCGACGCCGCCGCTGCGCCAGCGAGTGGTCAGACGATGGATGGGATCGGCCAGACGCGGCCGGCGACGGCGTTCGGGGCTTTGGCGCTTTTTCATCGCTTCGCTGAACTCTCATTTCACCGTAACAACCGAAGACGACGGCGTCAACGCGACCGAAGTACCAGAGTTTCCTCGATTGCATCTTGGGCTGGTACTCCGATGTGAAACAGCCGCGTTCCCGTGCCGCTCTATATCATTAGATTCAGGCAACGCCATTCGGGCTCTGGATCTCTAAGCTGGCACGGAGCGGAATTTTGGAACTTTTTCTTGCCGGCGCCGAAGAACAATCGGGAGTGTGGGTGGAAGTCCCTGCTGATCGTCCAAGTTCCTGCTGATGAGGCAGTTGCGAGCCGGTGCGGGCGCAGACTGCCCTTAACTTCCTGAAACATCCGCTGCCCATCAGAGTACGGAGGCCGAGGTTTGAAGATCGCTCGCTGGGTACGTTTCTGCGCGATAGCTCTAGTGGCTTGCTTGGCCGGTGCGTCGCTCGCATGGGGTCAGGCTGCGTCATCGCTTCGCGGGATTGTCACTGATCCGAGCGGGGCGGTGGTCGCAAAGGCGAGCGTTCATCTGATTGACGCGAGCGCCGCGGAGCGAATCGCGACGACGGATGACAAAGGGCAGTATGTGTTCGAGGGAGTTGCGCCCGGATCGTACCGGCTTCGCGTGACGGTCAACGGCTTCGACACTTTCGAGCAAAGCGACATTTCATTTTCGGCCGGCAGCGCTTCGACGCTGAACGTGCAACTGCGCATCCCCTCGCAGCGCGAGGCTGTTACCGTACACGCCACTGAAAACGCCGAACATCTGATCGCGCGGATGCGGCTGCTGCCGAACGCAGGCCCCGGCATCCGCGCAATCCGCCGCGACGCGGCCGGCCGCTATTACGTGCTCTCGGCGCCGGGCGCTACGATCGATATTTATTCACCGGCGGGCGTAAGAGTCGGTCAGGTGCCGGCCAAGCCGACGCCGGATTCCGAAATCGCGTTCGGCGAGGATTTCTATCTCGATCCTACAGGGCGCTTGTACGTGGCCGATCGCGGCGCGAATGAAATCAAGATTTACGCCGCGAATGGAACACTGACCGGAAGAATTCCGGTGACCGCGCCGGTTTCCGTCGCGGCGCTACCGGGCGGCGAAATAGCGGTCGCAAGTCTGGCTTCGAAGCGATTCGTGGATGTGTTCGATGCGAACGGGCGGCGCATTCGCAGCATCGGAGGAGTTTCCGATTCGACCGACATCTCGACGGCCAGCGCCATTCTGAGCCGCGGATATTTCACCGATGACGACGCAGGACACTTCTATTATTCGCTGACGTATCTCGCCGACCCGACCATACGCAAATACGATGAGTACGGCTACGCGGCGTATGAGATTGCGATTCCCGCGGATCAATTCATCGCGCAGGATGAGGGCAATACGATCAAGTTCGGATTGCGGCCCTCCGGTCCGGGCGAGCGCCAGGCGAATTCAACCGATCAGGGGATCGGAGCGTACGGCGGCGCCGGGATTGGGCGCGAGATGGGCGGATTTGGCGGCGGTATGCATCATGAGGGCGGCGGAGGAGAAGGCGAAGGTGGAGGCGGCTACGGCGGAGGCGAGCATGCAGGAGGCCAGTACGCACATCGGGACACTACCGGCGTTCGGGCCAGCGTCAAGATTCAGGTGCGTAATCGCCAGGCCGAGTTGAAGCCGGAGTTCAGCGCCGTCGGCGTTGATCCCGCTACGCAGGAAGTTTGGGCGGCTGTCGGCAATCTGCTTTTTCATTTCGACAAAGACGGCAATCGCATGGCCGCCTATTCGCTCTATTCCACCGAACAGGCCTTCATTAAGCCCAACATTATTCTCGTCGAGCCTGACCGGCTCGTCATCGCCGCAGATCCGTTCGGCATCTTCGCGTTTCCGCGGCCGGACAAGCAGCCGTCGGGCCTTACAGCCGTGCAGTAAGCCACATTCCGATTCAGCACGTTGCTCATTCGCTGCAAACCCGAATGATAATAGAATCGCTGTGGGTAAAAGTTGATGCGTCCGATCGGCGGACAATACTTTGCGATTCTTGCGGCGGTTTGCTTTGCGGCGGGATTAAACGTCTACGCAACCGTTGCGTCACTGGGATTGTTGGCGCGGGCTGGGGCGATTGTGCTGCCGGCGCCGCTGCATGGGTTGGAAAGTTGGTGGATCATTGGGGCTAGTGTCGTCTTGTTTCTGGTGGAGTTTTTCGGAGACAAGATTCCGGCGTTCGATTTGATTTGGAATGCATTGCATACCTTCGTGCGCGTGCCGGTGGCGGCGCTGATTGCGTATTTGGCTACGGCGCAGCTTTCGCCGGGGGAGCAGGCGCTTTGCGCGCTGGCCGGAGGCGTGATTGCGCTGGCGGCGCATGGCGGGAAGACGGCGGCGCGAATTGCGGTGACGCCTTCGCCTGAGCCGCTTTCGAATATTGGGTTGAGTCTCGGCGAGGATGTTCTCGCGATATTCCTGGTTTGGTTTGCGACGAAGCATCCTTACGCGGCGGCGGCGATTGTGCTGGTGGGGCTTGTCATCGTGGTGGTGACGATTCGGTTTGTGTGGCGGGCTTTGCGGCTCTTGTTTGTGGGAGCGGAGAAAAGACTTTAATACGGAGTGAGAGGCCGAAGCGGAAGTCCTACGCTGCCGGGAGTACGACAAAAACGCCGGCTAGCAGCCCTTCGAAGATCAGGGTAAACCGGCGCTACGGGACTGGACGGACCAGGGACGCCTTTGTCGTGCGTCCCCGGTACTGTCAATCGGCTACTACATTTCGCTGCACTGAGTTTCGCAGCGTCTGGACCGGATCCAGCTTCCTAGGATTGGCGCTGCGCCTCGTCTGCTTCCTCTGCCAGACTGAGCAGCTTTTGCACGAGCGCGGGCTTCTTGAGCGGCGTTTGGCCGATGAAAAGCCCGTCAGCGACGAGAGAATTCACGGCGGCAACCGCTCCTGAAAGTTTTGTGGACGTCGGACGAATGATCGCCACGGGCGGAAACTTTCGATTGTGATTGGTGAGGAAATGAGTAGGCTCGGGCATGATCAGGTTGGCCTGTAATGTATCCCCGTTTAGAGATTCCGGATCGGTCTCGCCCTGCGCGTTCGCGAGAACCGTAAATGTAACCGACGAGTTGTTGACCTTATCGAAGTCGGTCAACGGAAGAGCGTTGCCGGCCTTGTCCTGCCAAGTCTGAAAGTGCATGGTCTCGCTGGGGCCGATGCTCAACAAGATTCGCAGCACTTCGAGATTCGTGACCTTCTGGGCCAGCGTGGGATAGAGGCTCGTGCCGCCTTGCTCGATAAAAGCGAAATGGAAACCTGCGGTGAAGGCGATCGCTTGTAAATGTGCCGTGATGCTAGTTGTGTTGTCGCTGCTCAAGCTGCTGCCGGCGGTGTCGTTGTTGTCTCGTGGAATCGCCGTGTGCTGACCGATATTCAGACTCGGGACTGCTTGAGCGAACGGCGCTCCCGGATCGAAATCGGGGTTGGTAATACTGCGGTACCTGGACCAAAAACTTGTGTCGATGGTGAGCTGCGTGAGGTTCGTAAGCCGCCCGGCGGTCTTGTTTGCTCCGTCGGCCTGACTGCTGGGCAAATTGGCAAAGTGACTGAGGTCAACCGCCTCTGCGCCCCTGGACTCCAAGTACGCTTTCAGGAAGGCAGCATGGCTGAACTCATCATCGGTGTTGTCGTGGATGTACTGAGCCATGTCGCCGTCCAGAATTTGAAGAGCACCGGTGTAGAGCGCATTACCGCCACCGACTACCGATACTTCGTTGTCCTGGATTCCTCCGAGTTCCGAGTACTGCAGCCAGAGATCTGCTTCGATCTGCTCTAAGGCGTTTAGAAACCTGAGAATAGCGATGTCTCCTCTCGTGATATCGCCGCCATCTCCTTCTGCCTCAATCGTTCGACTGAACGCGGACAACTTACTGGCCATCAACCCACCGGCCAGTGTCGCCGCTCCTGCCGCAAACGCGCCGTTCTTCAAGAATGATCGCCGGTTCGACTTCCCTTTCAACGTAGATTCGGGACGGTCCATTGTATATCTCCTATTTTTTGGAGGATTACAGTTGAGTGACTCTGTACCCTCGGTATTTGAGGAAACAAGTTCAGGCCGCGCCGAAAATCAGAGAAACCTGAAATTTTCCTTCGAATTGTAGGGTACGGTGAGCGAATTCCGGCATCCAATATTTGTTTCTCATCTCACGCATAGGCAAAACTTATGGAACTCCACCAACTCAGGTACTTTTGCGCGATTGCCGAAACAGGCAGCTTCAGCCGCGCGGCAGAGCAGGCGCACGTGTCGCAGCCATCGCTCTCGCAGCAGATTGGAAAGCTCGAAGATGAGCTGGGAACGCAGCTCTTCGATCGATTGGGCCGCTCGGTGAGGCTAACAGAGCTGGGGCGGTCATTTCTGCCGCGTGCGCGAGCAGTGCTGCGCGATCTGGAATCCGCGAGGAGCGACATAGCGGAGAAAAAAACATCTATTACAGGTCTGATTTCTGTGGGGGCGATCCCGACAATCGCGCCCTATTTTCTGCCCCAAATTCTGGCGACATTTTCGCGGAAATGGACAAAGGCGCAGGTGGCTGTAGTGGAAGAAATCACGCCGTTGCTACTTGAGAAGCTGCGCGCGGGCGCGGTGGACGTGGCGATCGTGGCGCTGCCAGTGCTGGTTCGCAATCAGGAATTCGAATCGTTTCCATTGATGACGGAGAAAATGTACGCAGTGCTGCCGAAGCGGCATGAACTCTCGAGCCGGCGCGAGGTTTCGCTCAGCGAGCTCCACGGCCAGCCATTCTTGTTGCTCCGCGATGGCCATTGCTTCCGCGAGACGGCGGTCGAAGCGTGCAAACGGGCGCGGTTGAATCCGCAGATCGTCTTTGAGAGTGGCCAGTTCAGCAGCATATTGAGCATGGTGTGCGCGGGGCTGGGCGTTTCAGTAGTTCCGGAGATGGCGGTGGAAAAGCGGGCCGGGTGCTGTTTCATTCCTCTGATGGATCAGCGAGCTGAGAGAACGATCGGAGCGGTTACGTTGAAGGGGAGATCGTTGACGCGAGCGAGCACGCAGTTTCTCGTGCATCTGGGCGTGAAGGCTTCCAAGAATGGCAACGGAGGGGCGCGCGTTTAGCAGCGCGGCGTTACGGAAGCGTGGCTGGACGGGCGGCGATTTCGGCCGCTATTGTCAGCATCTCTTGGTGAATTGTGCCGTTCGAGGCGAAGAGCTCCCGGTCGCCTGCGTGATAGGGGCGCCCGGCGAAATCGGTGACGATGCCGCCTGCCTCGCGCACGACTAGCATGCCTGCGGCGGTGTCCCAGGATTTCAAGCCGAATTCCCAGAAGCCATCGAAGCGCCCGGCGGCCACGCTGCAGAGATCGATCGCGGCGGAGCCGGCGCGGCGGACGCCGTGCGAACGCAGAGTAAATTCCCAATAGTAGTGGATATTCGGATTGGACGTTCGCTTGTGCGCGGGAAAGCCTGTCGAGAGCAGGCTCTTCGAGAGCGTGGCGATGTCGGAGACGCGAATCGGTTTGTGATTGAGCTGCGCGCCCTGATTTCGGACGGCGGTGAAGAGCTCATCCGCAATGGGATTGAAGACTGCGCCGACCAGCGGCTCGCCATCGTCGAGCAGCCCGATGGAAACGGCAAAGACGGGATAGCCGTGCGCGAAATTCGTCGTGCCGTCGAGCGGATCGACATACCAGCGGTAGCGCGCGGATTTTTCGTCGCCACCTCCGCCTTCTTCGGCGATGATGGAGTGCTGCGGGAAGCGATTCTGTAAGCGCGCGACGATTGTAGCTTCGGAGCGCTTGTCGGATTCGGTGACGATGTCCACTTCGCCCTTGTAGGAAATTTTCTTGGGGCGATCGAATTCCTGAAGCAGAATCGCGCCTGCTTCGCGAGCGGCTTCTACGGCGGTTTCAAGAAAGTGCGCGGCGTCGGAATTGGATTCGGTCATTTTGCGAAGCCCACCGAGAGATACTCCTTGCGATAGTGGAGCGGCGTGCCGCCTTTTACGCGAAGTTCGATGTGGCGATAGGCGTTGGGTGGCGGCTCCGGCTTGGGATAGTAGCTCAGAAGATACTGCGTGCGAAGCTCGCGATTGATCCGGTCGAACAATCCTTCCAGCTGATCGAAATTATCGAGATAGAAGAGAGCGCCGCCGGTGCTGTCGGTGATGGTGATTAGCGCGTGTTCTCCGGCGGTATTGCGTCCGCTTTCCGTCGGAATTGGGCGGACGACGATGGAATAGAGGAGCGCGCTGGAAGCGATGGCTTCGCGGCGGGCGTCTTCAAACTTGGAGGAGCTGGTGGTTTCGCCGGCATCGGTGACCAGCACGATGACACGGCGGCGATCGCGCGGCATGCGCTCGAGGGCGTGCGAGCCGAGAACTAAAGCGTCGTACATCACTGTGCCTGCGCCGGCGGTCATGCGATGCGCGGCGGATTCGAGATAGTTGACGTCGGCGGAGAAAGTGGAGAGCTGCGTGACTTCGTCGGAGAATTCGAAGACGGCGAGGTGATCGGTGGGGCGAACGACTTGACGGATGAAATGCGCGGCGGTTTCGGATTCAAATTTCAATTCCTTGGTGGTGCTGAGGCTGGTATCGAGCATGAGAGCGAGATCGAGCGGCTGGCTGGTCTCGGCTTCGAAGCGGGAGATGTCCTGAGGGACGCCTTCTTCCAGAATCTGAAAGCTTTCTTTCGGGAGATCGAGGAGCGGGTGGCCGTCCGCGTCGAAGACACTGGTGAGGACATTGACGAGATTGGTTTGCACGCGGATGGCGCCGGGATTTCTTTGCGGGGGCTTGCTGGATTGTGCAGCGGCTGGGGCGCGAAGTGCCAGCGCAGCGGTGCCGAGCAGCGCGACGCAGACTAACGCCCTTGCGAGCGACTTCGCGGGTAGGTTCTTTTGTGGGTTCATCTAAGAGATAGATTCACCCGGGGCGGAATTGGCTGTCGCGGGAGGAACTTCGCCCTCGGCCCAAATGGCGCCGTCGGCGAAGAATTCCTTTTTCCAGATGGG
>DAITPO010000081.1:0-14255 GCA_036833535.1 Candidatus Acidiferrales bacterium
GACATCTGTTCGCCGAACACAAGTCCATCACTACCTTCGGTCCGTACTCGCCGGGGCAAGCGGTGACGATGAAGCGCATGGGCATCGAAGGAATTTATCTCGGCGGCTGGGCGACGTCCGCCAAAGGCGGCACGAGTGAGGAACCCGGACCAGATCTCGCCAGCTATCCGCTCAGCCAGGTGCCCGACGAAGCAGCGACTCTCGTGCGCGCTCTGCTCACCGCGGATCGCAATCAGCAATATCTGCGTTCGCGGATGACCGAGGCGCAGCGCACTGCGACGCCCGCTCATGATTTCCGGCCGTTCATCATCGCCGATGCCGACACCGGCCACGGCGGCGACCCGCACGTTCGCAATCTGATCCGCCGCTTCGTGGAGGTCGGCGTGCCGGGCTATCACATCGAAGACCAGCGCCCGGGCACGAAGAAGTGCGGCCATCAGGGCGGCAAAGTGCTTGTGGCACAAGACGAGCAGAACAAGCGATTGAACGCGGCGCGCTTTCAGCTCGACGTCATGGGCGTTCCGGGCCTGATCGTCGCGCGCACCGACGCCGAAGCCGCCAACTTGATCGACGGTCGCGGCGACGAGCGCGATCAACCCTTCTTGCTGGGCGCGACGAACCCCGACGTCCCCGCCTACAAGCCCTGCTTCTTGGCGCTGATTCAGCATTTCTACGAGTTGGGAGTCGCTGAGCTCAACGGACATCTTCTCTACGCCATCGCGCCCGGAGAGCACGCCGTCGCGCGCGAGTGGCTCGAGAAGAAAGGAATATTGGCGCTCGCTGCTGAGGCGGCGGCGTCGTTGCGCGCAGGAAAAGAGTCCTCGATCGACGCCATGTTCGATCGCATTGCCGCGCGTTTCCTCGACGCGTGGGAGGATGAGGCCCGCCTCCGGACCTTCGGAGACGCCGTCGCCGAAGTGCTCGAGTTCCGCAAAAGCGAGGGCGAGCAGCTCGAGATGAGCGCCGATCAATGGCGGCGCTTCGCCGCGCGCGCCTCGCTCTACGCCGCCCGCGAGAAGATGCGCGCGCTCGGCGCCGAAGTCGAGTGGGACTGCGAAGCGTCGAAAACGCCCGAAGGCTACTACCAGGTGCGCGGCGGAATTGCGTACGCCATCGCGAAGTCGCTGGCAGCGGCGCCTTTCGCCGACCTGCTGTGGATGGAGACCAAGACCGCCGACCTCGCCGACGCCCGCGAATTTGCCGAGGCGATCCACGCCGAATTCCCCGACAAGATGCTCGCTTACAACCTCTCGCCGTCGTTCAGTTGGGACACCACCGGCATGAGCGAAGAGGAAATGCGGCGTTTCCCCGAGGAATTGGGCAAGCTGGGCTTCGTCTTCAACTTCATCACCTACGGCGGTCACCAGATCGACGGACTCGCCGCCGAAGAATTCGCCACCGCGCTCAAGCAAGACGGCATGCTCTCGCTCGCGCGCCTGCAACGAAAACTGCGCATGGTCGAATCGCCGTACCGCACGCCGCAGACGCTCGTCGGCGGACCGCGCGCAGACGCCGCGCTGGTCGCGACGTCGGGGCGCACCGCGACGACCATGGCGATGGGCAAAGGCTCGACGCAGCACCAGCACTTGGTGCAGACCGAAGTGCCCAAGAAGCTGCTCGAGGAATGGCTCGCAATATGGACGCGGCATTACGAGCTACCCGCGACGCTGCACGTGCAGTTGCGGCCGCATCGCGCGGGCTCAGAGCTGCTCGAGCTCGGAGTCTACGACAAGGGCGAGGAGAAAGTGGCCAACGTTGTCTTCGCCCCCATTCACGACCGGCACGGCCGCAGCATTCTCTCAGTGCGCGACCAGAATACTTTTGCAGAATCGCTGCGCAGGAAGCGCCTGATGACGCTCGTTCACCTCTTCCTGGTGCACCGCTTCAAGGCCGACTCAGTGCACTACGTCACTCCCACCGAGGACAATCAGTACCAGGCCGCGAAGATGAAGTCGCACGGCATTTTCCGGCAGGTCAACACCGAGGTCGGCCAAATCATCGTCGCCGACGTCGACCACCAGCGGATCGCCGAGCTCCTGGCGCCGGATCAGGAAGCGTTGAAAAAGCTGATCAACAAGCAGAGGTAGGATCCGCGCGACCTGCGGCTCGGCTCCGATGTAGCTCAGGTCTTCAGACCTGAGGCCTTTTGACTTTGGTTGTCGGCCATGTGTCGTTCGTCGTTGTTGAATCAGCGCTAAAATCAACCCAGGCGCCGAAACCGAATTCAACAGCCAACTGCCTCACCTCTGAAGAGGTGAGCTACATCCGGCTCCTCCTTTCGGTTCTTATTCGCTTCGCCATTTTTCTAACCGAAACAAGGGTTTATTTAAATTTTCCGTAACTTGAACAAAACAAACGACGGAATTTTTTCTAACCGAAACAAAAATCAAAGGTGCCGATTCGGTTGTAGGGGCCGGGGTTAACCACCGGCCCGGCGTGGATTCGGGTTTTTTCCCGAGACGCCAAACCCAAACCCACGGCCACCCCTGGGGCGTAGTGAACCAGCCCCCTACGATGGGAAATGCTGCCGCCGCCGGCGCTGAAACCAACCATTGCGTCGTGCTCCTATATTCCAGATTTTCGGCGCACACGTACAGCAAGCTCAGAAGAGCCAGCCCCGCGCTTAGGGACTGCGCACTACTCGAACCCTTGTATCACAAGAGTACCAAGTTGTCAACAGTTTGGTGAGGGGTACTAGTGGAAGTTGATCCGGCGCAAAGCAGATCGGGAACCACGCGGGGAGTCGAACTTTCGGAAAAAGTCAAAGGGGGACCCCACCCTTCCCATACTGCAAAACCGGAAAGAAAGGGGCACCTAAAACCGCAAACCTTTGGAAAAGGCTGGCCCACCCGCCGCTAGGAAGAAACGGCGGGGGCTGAATGCAAATGCTTAGGAGCGGGGACGACCGGCGTCTCAAGGGACGTCACAGTTTTCGGTTCCTGTGAAATTCTGACCTTTGGAGGCGGTTCGTTTTGCCGGCTGCATTCGAGCGCGTGCTTCTTTGACGTAGCCTGCGAAGCGAAAGGCTAATTCTCGAATGCGGTCTCCCTGACGGCGTTCAAGGGCTTCGATGGGAATCAAGTCCGTTCCGACTCCGATGGCCGCGGCGCCCGCCAACATAAAATCTAAAGCGGTCTGCTGGTTCACGCCTCCGGCGGCAATCAATGGAATTTGGGGCAAGGACAGTTTCAACGCCTTGATGTACTTGTCCCCGCCAACTTGCGCGCAAGGAAAGACTTTGACGAAGTCGCCGCCGGCGCGCCACGCGGCGATTACTTCTGTGGGCGTCAGCGCGCCTGGCAGGACGGCGATGTTCTGTTTGACTGCGAATTCGACAATCGCAGGATCGAAACCCGGAGCAGTCAAGAAGTGCGCACCAGCATCGACGCATTGCCGCGCGGTCTGGAGGTCGAGTACGGTCCCTGCGCCGACCATCATCTTGGGATGAAAATGAACGAGGTGAGAGATCAAGTCGACAGCTCCCGGCACGGTCATGGTGATTTCCACGATGGGAATTCCGCCGCGAGTGACCGCTTCAGCCGCGAAGTGCGCTTCCTCAGAGGAAGATACTCGAATCGCGGGGATGATGGCGATTTCGCTGATAAGAGCGCAGACCTCGGCTTTGTTCATGTGCAGGTTTCCTTCCCAGTGCGGCAGGCAAACCCATGCCAGCCGCTCCGTGTTGCCATTCTATCTTGGGATGAGCGCGAGAAAATCAACTAAAGGGAGGGCGACAATTTCATCAAGCTCCCTCATTTTCGGGCATGGGAAGCTGATCGCCAGGCCGTGCGAACCAAACATAAAGCGTAGGTAATAGAATGATGCTCATGACCAGATCGGAGATCAATCCACCGACGATCACGATGGCGAAGGGGCGCTGCGAATCGGAGCCGATCCCATGTGATAGCGCAGCGGGAAGAAGTCCCAGAGTGGCCACTAACATCGTCATCATGATGGGCCGGAGCCGCAGGACGGCGCCTTCCACCGCCGCTTCTTCGATGGCATAGCCGCTGGCTCGGAGCTGGTTGATGTACTCGACCATGATGACGCCGGTCTGAACCGAAACGCCGAAGAGCGCGAGAAAACCCACGCCGGATGAAACACTGAAGTTTGTGTGGGTGAGGAGCAGCGCGAGTAGACCGCCGATTCGAGCCATCGCCACGTTTGTGAGGATGAGGAACGCCCATTTCATCGATCGAAACATGGCGTAGAGAATGATAAAAATCAGCAGGATGGTGAGGGGCAGAACGAGCAGCAAACGGCGCTCGGAGCGCTTCTGGCTCTCGTATTCGCCGGCCCAATCGATGGTGTAGCCGGGCGGCAATTTCGTGGCCGCGTGGACTTTCTTAATGGCCTCTTCTACGGTGCTTCCCAAATCTCTTCCTCGCACGCTGTACTTAATGGCGACGTACCGCGAGTTTGCCTCGCGGTAGATTTCGGAACCTCCGTCGGAGACGCTGACCTTGGTCAGTTGGGCCAGAGAGACACGCTCGCCAGTGGGCGCCAGCAAGCGAATCTTTTCGATTGCTTCTTTGGTATCGCGATATTCGGGCAAGTAGCGCAGAACAAGATCGTAGCGCTGCTCGCCAACCAGCACTTGAGTGAGCGCATTGCCGCCGACGGCGGTCTGAATGGCATCTTGAACGTCTGAGACATTAATTCCGTAGCGCGATGCTTCATCGCGGTCAACGGAAAAATCGAGGTTGGGCTGACCGAGAACGCGGAACAAGCCAAGATCTTCGACACCTCGAATGTCTTTCATCACGTTGACGATCTCATCGCCCTTGGCTTCCAAGGTTTTCAGATCGTCACCATAGATTTTTACCGCGAGGGCGCCTTTGACGCCGCTCACGGCTTCTTCGAGGTTGTCGGAAATAGGCTGGGAGAAATTCCAGATCACGCCTGGAATTTTATCCAATTCGCGACTCATAGCCGCGATGAGGCGCTCCTTGTCCTGGTGGAAGACAGGCCGCCATTTTTCCTTGGGGAGAAGGTCGACGAAGTATTCGGTATCGAAAAATCCGGTGGTGTCCGTGCCATCATCCGGACGCCCGATCTGGTCAACAACTTGGGGGACCTCGGGGAAAGAAGCAAGAACTTCCCGGGTTCTATCGGCGATTCGCGCGCTTTCGGTTGGTCCTGTGCTGGGAGCCAGGGTTCCGCGTACCCAGATCGCGCCTTCGTCGAGATGCGGTAAAAATTCGGATCCAATCACGCCGCTGAAGGCCAAGTAGATTGCGCATAGAAAAGCGGCCACAGCGACCGCGACCGTCACCCCGCGATGACGAACTGCCCAGGTGACGTCCTTGCGGTAGCGCGTGGTCAAGAATTTCATGGCGGGGTTTTGCCACTGCTTTTCGTCTCTGCGAAATAAGAAGCTCGCCAGTGCCGGCGCGAAAAGCATCGAAAAGAGCAATGCGCCGAGCAAAGCAAACGCGACGGTCCAGGCCATCGGCCGGAACAGCTTTCCTTCGACTCTCTGCAGCGTGAAGATGGGCAGATAGGCGGTGATGATAATGGCGATGGCATAGAAAACGGGCCGCTGCACTTCATGCGCGGCCGTGCGAATGGTGTCCAACAGCGTGCGTGTTCCTTCCTCACGCCGGTTCAGGTGGCGGACGATGTTCTCGACCATCACTACCGAGCCATCCACGACCATGCCGAAATCCAGCGCGCCCAGCGAGAGCAAGTTCGCGGAAATATGCCGCAGGTCCAGGCAAATAGAGGCAAATAGCAGGGCGAAGGGAATGGTCAGAGCGACGATGATTGCGCCTCGAACATTGCCGAGAAAAATGAACAGAATGATGACGACGAGAATCATCCCCTCGGCGAGGTTGTCCAGCACCGTATGAGTGGTGTAATGGACCAGGTCATCGCGGTCCAAGTAGGGAACAATCTTGACGCCGGCTGGAAGAATTTGATCGTTGAGCCGGCGAACCGTGGCGTGAATGCTTTCCAAAGTCGTCGCGGTGTCCGCGCTTTTGCGGAGAAATACGATTCCTTCGACGACATCGTTATCATCAACCACCACGCCGTCTGCCCGATGGATGGCTTTGCCAATTTGGCCGAGACGAATTTTGGCGCCTTGCGTAACGACAGCGATGTCTTTGATTCGCAGGGCCGTTCCGTTTTGCGTTTTGATTACGGTCTTCTCGATATCCGCGACATTGCGGACCAATCCCACGGCACGCACATTGATCTGTTGCGACCCTTGTTCGATGAAACTTCCGCCTGCATTCGCGTTGCCGTTGGTGAGTTGCTGCTCGACCTGAGCCAAACTCAAGCCGTAGGAAATCAATTTGTCGGGGTCGACACGGACCTGGTATTCGCGAGTGATTCCACCGAATGAGGAATCGTCCACAACATCCGGCACGGATTTCATGTACTTGCTGATGACCCAATCCTGAATCGACTTCAGCTCCATCACGTCGTAAGCCGGATTGCTGCTCTCGATGGTGTACCAGTAGATCGAACCGATGGGGCTGAAATCGGGACCAATACTTGCGCTGACGTTCGGTGGCAGCGGGACTTGCGCGAGGCGCTCGATAACCTTTTGGCGGTCCTTATCGTTGTCGGAATTGTCATCGAAGATCAGATTGACCACCGAAAGTCCCGACAACGAAGCGGAACGCACGTGTTGAAGGTCGGGAATTCCATTCATCTGGATTTCGATTGGGACGGTCACCTGTTGTTCCACTTCTTCTGCAGCGCGGCCGGGCCACTGGGTGATCACTTGAACCCAGGTGTTGGCAACATCGGGGTACGCCTCGACGGGCAATGCCTTGAATGAAATGACACCCCAAACAAACAGAAGCAGGGCGAGGCTCAAGACGATGAACCGGTTGTTGAGAGAGAAATCGACGAGCTTGCGAATCATTACTGTTCCGCCGTATTTTGGAATTGCAATGCGTTCAGTACGACATGCTGGCCGGGCTCGACTCCGGAAATGATTTCCTGCATGCCGCCGGGAAGCATGTCACCTGCTGTGACTTCCACTCGTCGAAACTGGTTGTCTTTCTCGGGCACATAGACCCAATCGCGGTCGTGAAGGTGCAAGATTGCAGTCGCGGGAAGAGCGGCGCGTGTCTCCTTCTTTTGCCCGTGAAACGTAGCGGTCACGAACATGCCTGGACGCATCAAGCCGGGATTGCGCACCTCGAGGCGCACCTTGGCTGTGCGCATGTTTGGATCCAATACCGGGCCAATGTTGCTGATGGTCCCGGTGAGCTTCTTGTCCGGATATGCTTTCAGCGAGATATCGGCTTTTTCCCCGAGGTGCACGTTGGCGAGATCGTTCTCATACACATCGCAGAGAATCCAGACAAAACTCAGGTCGGAGATCGTAAATGGATTCGGAGAGCCCAAGCCCGCGACACCCGCAGCATTCGTGACCTGCTGATCGGTGATGACGCCGGACACGGGCGCGCGAATGTCGACGATGCCGGTGGGTTGATCCAAATTCGTGCTGCCCAGGACTCGAAGCTTATCCGCGGTAGTTTTCACATCGACTTTGGCTTTTGTGTCCGAATCCTGCGCGACCTGCAGATCGTTCAGGGAGATGGCGCCTTTGTCGTAAAGAAGCTGCGCGCGCTCCAACTGAGTTCGAGTAAGTTGCTCGTCCGCGACAGCCTTCTGATAATCCGAGTAGGCGCCGGAGAGATCTGCGCTTTGCACGCGCAGCAGCACCTGGCCTTTTTGGACTGTATCTCCCAGACGAGCCTTGATTTCCACCACGCGCCCGGCGGCGAGTGAAATCACAGGAACGGTGCGTGAAATATCCGGACTAACGGCGCCTGTCACTCTTAGTTGCGAGGTTGTGGCATGAGCAATCGCGTCTGCCAGTTCGAACTGGTCGGGATGATCTACTTTGAACAGATTGCGGTCCTCGACCTTCTGGACTCTCAGAGGTGGGGGCGCCTCCGCTTGCAGGTCGGGTTTGGAACCACAACCTCCTGCCAGCAGGCCCAGACATGAGGCAAAGATTGCAAAGATCCGGCCGTTCATACGATGACCTCACGTGCCACGGTAATAATGCGTTGAGCTGCCCGGTTCCCGGATGAGTTCCCCGCGTGGATTAGAACCCAGGAGTATGAACCGTCTGTGACAGCAGACTTGTGATACTATACCCAGCATAGTATGTCGAAGGGGGATTGTCCATGGCGCATACCATCGAGGAGAAGAAAAAACTTCTCGTTCGAGTGAATCGGATTCAGGGGCAGTTGCAGAGCATTCGGGACGCAATTGAGGAGGAGAAGGAGTGCGCTGATGTGCTGCAGCAAATTGCCGCCTGCCGGGGCGCCGTTAATGGTTTGCTGGTGGAGATTGTTGAGGGTGAGATTAAGTTCCACGTGCTGAGCAAAGATGCGAAAGCGGGCTCGCGCGAAACCAAGGCTGCCGAGAGCCTGGTGGAAATCCTCCATCGCTATATCAAATGAAGTTTGGCGCCCCGGGCTGGATTCGATCGAGAAACCCTTCGGCTAACAGCCTTGAAGCCAAATTCATCACAACTTGCCGGAACCGAGACAAATTGAAGGGAATTAGCAAGTTCTGATAAGACCGACCGGGTCAGACTTACCTTCTCTGTTCAGTTCTCACTTGCCATTTGCCGCAATTCGTCGCAATTCGCATGACTCTGGCATGACATTCCGCGCCGAAGACACGCGACGCTGCGCTGCGATTGATTGGATTCGGGGCTGGGCGTAAGATGCATCGCCTGTGGCTGAATCCACATCCATGATCGGCCGTACGATTTCCCATTACCGCATCCTCGAAAAACTCGGAGGCGGCGGGATGGGAATCGTCTACAAGGCTGAGGACGTGCGGCTTGGCCGGGCTGTGGCGCTGAAGTTTCTGCCCGACGAGACGGCGCGAGATCCCCAGGCGCTCGAGCGCTTCCGCCGCGAGGCGCGCGCTGCTTCCGCGCTGAATCACCCGAACATTTGCACCATCCATGATATCGGCGAGGAGCAGGGCCACGCGTTCCTCGTCATGGAGTACCTCGAAGGGCAGACGTTGAAGCACCGCATCGCGCGCGGTGCGGTGCACATGGACGAGTTGCTGCAGATCGGTGTTGAAGTGGCCGGCGCGCTGGATGCGGCGCATGCGAAAGGCATCGTCCACCGCGACATCAAGCCCGCCAACATCTTCTGCACGCGCAGCGGCCAGGCAAAAGTGCTCGATTTCGGCCTGGCAAAGATTATCACGCAGCAGCAGGCGTTTACGGATGTGGACGCGACGGCGATGCCCACTTCGCCTGACGATCAGATCTTGAGCAGCCCCGGCTCGGCGATCGGCACGGTGATGTACATGTCGCCGGAGCAGGCCATGGGAGAAGAGCTGGACGCGCGCACCGATCTTTTCTCTTTCGGCGCGGTGCTTTACGAAATGGCGACGGGGGCGCTGCCGTTCAAGGGCACTACGTCAGCGGCCATCTTCGACGCGATCCTCCACAGAGTGCCAGCGCCGGTGTCGCGGCTTAATCCGGAGATGCCGGCGGATCTCGAGCGCATCATCAATAAGGCGCTGGAGAAAGACCGCAAGATGCGTTACCAGCACGCTTCCGATTTGCGGACAGATTTGCAGCGGCTTCTGCGTGATTCACATTCGGGGAGCGTCGTTTCGCCGATGGCGGATCTGGCCGAACAGGGCGCGGTGACGACCGGCGGATCCTCTTCGCGAATCAGCGCGATGCCTGCTGCGCTGAGCGATTCATCCTCGGTGCGCCAATCGGGCAGCACGGTGATCGTCGAAGCGGCGAAGCAGCACAAGTTGGGGCTGACCGCGGGCGTGATTATTGTGCTGCTGCTCGTAGCTGCGGCGGCTTACGGCATTTACGCGCTTCTCAGCGGCAAGGGCGCGACGCCGTTCGAGAATTTCACCATGACGCAGGTGACGGACAACGGAAAAACGATTGCGGCGGCGATTTCGCCGGACTCCAAGTATCTTTTGAGCGTGTTGGAGGACAACGGCAAGGAAAGCTTGTGGCTGCGCAACGTGCCGACCAACAGCGACACGCAAGTGATTCCGCCGGCGGATGAATTTTACACCAGCCTCAAATTCTCACCGGACGGCAATTCCATTTATTTCCGCAAGGCGATGGATCGCTTGCATACGGGATTCAATTTGTACCGGGCGCCGGTGCTGGGCGGCACGCCGCAAGTGGTGGTGCGCAACATTGACACCGACGTAACATTTTCGCCGGACGCCAAGCGCATCGCATACATGAGAGGAAACAGCCCGGAGGCTGGCAAGGATCAATTTCTCACCGCGAACGCGGATGGCACCGACGAAACAGTAGTCACCGTGGAATCGATGATTGATGCCGCGGCCGTTCCGCCGATCAGTTGGTCGCCGGACGGCAAGCAGGTCGCGGCGCCGCTTGCCGATGGATCCGACGCCTTCACCCAGATTCAACTCAGGGACCCGACTTCGGGTAAGCGACAGACGTTCTCCGGATTCGGGCAAGTAATTCTGAACGGATTCTTGTGGACGCCCGATGGGCGCGGTTTCCTGGCGGCCTATCAGAAGAAAATTACCCCCGACGTACGAAACCAGATCGGATTCATTTCGTATCCCAGCGGCAAACTGCGGCCGGTGACGAAGGATACGAACAACTATCAAACTTTGTCGCTTTCATCGGATGGGAAGACGCTTGCGGCGATCCAACAGAAAATGACACGAACGATGTACTACTTGCCGGTGGGCGGTTTTAGCGGAACTCCGCCGAGTCCGGCGGCGGCACAGAATAAGAATGCGTTTGTTTTCGGATGGGCCAGCAACGGGGATCTCTACTTCGATTCCGGCGGCGATATCGTGCACATGTCGGTGGATGGGAGCAACAAGACGACGCTGCTGAGCGATCCTGCTTCGCAGATTGTGCGGCCGGTCGGATGCAATGGCGGGCGCTACATTCTATTCTCATGGTCCGGTCATGCCGGAATCAACAAGACGAATATCTGGCGGGTGGGCGCCGACGGCTCAGATCCCAAGAAGCTGACCGATGGGTCGAACGACATAGCGCCGTTGTGCTCGCCCGACGGGAAGTGGGCCTATTACCAGGACTTCAACGAAAACCAGCTCAAGCGCGTGTCTATCGAAGGTGGTAAGCCGGAGTTTGTTCCGGGCACGAGTCTCGCCGACGCCTTCATTGGCACAATCGGATTCGACATTTCCCGCGATGGAAAGATGCTGACGGTGATGTTTGTCAAGACCGTGGAGACTGCTCCGGTGCCTGTGGTCGCTGTGGTGGATTTGGATGCGGGAGCGAAGCCGCCGGTACGAATGTTGAATCCCGATCCGCGGATTTCCGGAGCGCCAGGATTCACGCCAGATGAAAAGGCCCTCGTTTATAACATTCGCGAGAATGGTACCGAGAACCTCTGGTTGCAGCCGTTGGATGGGTCGAAGGGCCGGCAGATTACGAATTTTCCGGCGGATACGATCCAGATATTCGATTATTCGCCAGATGGGAAGACGATCGGGATGTTGCGGAATCATGTCGAATCGGATGCGGTGCTGCTGCACGATAGCGGGGCAGAAAAGTAGCGCCGGCGTCTCTGCCGGCATCTGACGGCCGCGATTCCACCATAGGCATCGCTCACGCGCGGAGCTCACAACCGAATCTGCGCTGCTAATTTTCCACTGCACGCCGCGCACGATTGCTGCCCTGGCCGCCACAAGTAGTCGTAAGATGCCGGCGGGGACGCCGGCGCTACCAACGGCGCCGCGATTGGCTGCTTTTGAATCTTCATAAGGCTGGGCGTCGTCAAATGATTATTGCTTTTATCTGGCATTAGGAGGTCGCATGGCTTCTGCGCCTTTGCCTAGCGCGTTGGATGTTCGCACGCAGGCTTTTCCTGTGTTGAGTGCTGCGCATGTTGAGCGGGTACGTTCAGTCAGCAAGGTGCGACAGGTGTCGAAGGGCGAGATTTTATTTGAGCCTGGAGATACCGGCGTGCCGTTTTTTGTTTTGCTCTCCGGGGCGATGGAGATTGTGCAGCCGGATTTAACGGGCGAACACTTGATCGTGACCTACGGTCCGGGACAATTCACCGGCGAGTTCGCGATGATTTCCGGGCAGAGATGCCTGGTGCGCGGGCGCGTGACGGAGGCAGGTGATTTTCTCGAGCTTCAGCCTGAAGGATTGCGGTCGATCGTTGCCAGGGATGCGGAGCTCAGCGAGATTTTCATGCGCGCGTTCATCCTGCGGCGGCTGGAACTTGTACGCCTGGGCATGGGTGACGTGATCATTCTGGGTTCGCTGCACTCGGCGAATACGCTGCGGCTGCGGGAGTTTTTGACGCGCAACGAGCATCCTTTCACGTACGTGGATCTCGACACGGACAAGGCTTCGCAGGGGCTGCTCGATCGATTCGAAGTGAAGCTGGATGAAATTCCGGTGGTGATATGCAACGCGCGCACCGTGTTGCGGAATCCGTCGATCGCGCAATTGGCGGATTGTTTGGGATTGAACAGCGCGATCGATCAGGCGCAAGTGCGCGACCTGATCATTGTGGGCGCTGGGCCCGCGGGATTGGCGGCGGCGGTTTATGCGGCTTCGGAAGGGCTGGACGCGTTGATGATCGAGTCGTCGATGCCCGGAGGACAGGCGGGATCGAGTTCGAAGATCGAGAATTATCTGGGATTTCCGACAGGAGTCTCGGGGCAGGAATTGGCGGCGCGGGCGATTGCGCAGGCGGAAAAATTCGGCGCGAAGATGATGGTGGGGCACAGCGTCACGCGGTTGGATTGCGGGAAGCGTCCGTACGAACTTGTGCTGGACAACGGCCACCGGCTGCCGGCGCGCGCGGTGGTGATTGCCAGCGGGGCACAATACAACAAGCCGCGGATCACCAGCCTCGATAAATTTCAGTGCCAGGGAATTTATTACGGCGCGACTCACATGGAAGCGCAGCTTTGCGCGCAGGAGGAGGTCGTTGTTGTGGGCGGCGCGAATTCCGCGGGCCAGGCGGCGGTGTTTCTCTCGCAGTCGGCGAGGAAAGTGCACATGCTGGTGAGGTCGGGCGGATTGTCGGAGAGCATGTCGCGGTATTTGATCCAGCGGGTTGAAGAGAATCCGCTGATCGAGATGCACTACAAGACGGAAATCATCGGCGTTGAGGGAGACGCGCATCTCGAGCGTGTGACTTGGCAGGACAAGGCGACCGGCGAGACTTCGGTGCGCGACATTCGCCACGTATTTATCATGGCGGGAGCTTCGCCGCGGACGGAGTGGCTGCAAGGCTGCGTGGCGATGGATGATAAGGGATTCATTCTGACCGGGCGGGATTTGGATCATGCGAACGGCGGCGGGCCCACATGGAAATCGACGGCGCGGCCGCCATTGATGCTGGAGACGAGCTTGCCGGGCGTATTTGCGGTAGGCGATGTGCGCTCGGGAAACGTGAAGCGCGTAGCGTCGGCGGTGGGCGAAGGAGCGATTGCGATTCATCTTGTGCACCGGGCACTGGCTGAAATTTAGGAGGAGAGAATATGAGCGTATGCACGCACATGGATCAAATCAAGAACGTGAAGCCGCGTACCAATGGGTGCGAGGAATGTTTGAAGATGGGCGACACGTGGGTGCATTTGCGGCTGTGTTTGAGCTGCGGGCATGTTGGTTGCTGCGATTCTTCGAAGAACAAGCATGCTACCAAGCACTTTCACGTTGTAAAGCACCCGATTATGCGGTCGATCGAGCCCGGAGAGAATTGGGGTTGGTGTTATATCGATGAGGTGGAGCTGGATTTTGCGCGGGGGAAGTCGGCGGGATGAAATGCGGTGCCGCGATTATTTCTTGGACATAAGGCGTTTGAGGAGTTGGATTTGGCCGGCGTGGTAGACGTCGTGGAAGGCTACGCCGGCGATCATTTGGCGGCGGGTGTATTTGCTTTTTGGGACGCGTTGATCGAGTTGGGATTCGCGGACTTTTCGGACGGCTCGGAGCAGCGATTGGTGTTCGCGGTTTAGCGCGGCTAGATCCTGGCGCCAGAGTGCTTCCTTTGTGGCTGGATTGAGATTTTCGGCGGCGCGCTGGAACCAGTTGCTGCCTTCTTCGTTGAAGCTGCCGCGGGGCCCGCCGAGGAGCTGGCGGCGGACAGCGTATTTCCAGTAGGCGGCGTGAACCGTAAGTTCCCAGATGTTGTGACGGCCGGGAGCGGGGCGTTGCGCGGCTTGTTTGGCAGTTACTCGCGAGAGCGAAGCGCGCAGGCTTGGGCCGTGCCAGGCCGGGCCTTTGTAGGCTTCTTCCAGAGCGG
>DAITPO010000081.1:14355-15541 GCA_036833535.1 Candidatus Acidiferrales bacterium
AGAGCGGAGAGGAGAGTTTGGATTTCGCGGGGCATCAGTGGCTCCTACAATGAAAACGAAAAACTAAACTGCCGCGAACAATTCGACGGAAATTAGATGCTCCGTGCGGAAAGAGAAATCGCGAGTATTTGCTGGCGGCGCGACGCGGATAGAAGAAGGCCGAAATGCGGGAGGGTCTGAAGACCCTCCCCTACAGGAGAAGCCGCAAGACGCCAGAAATTTAAACGAACCAGGGTGCTACCAGTCGCGGCGTCCGCCACCGCCACCACCGCCGCCTCGGCCGCCACCACCGCCGCGACCACCACCGCCGCCATAGCCGCCGCCTCCGCCACCACCGCCGCGGCCACCGCGTCCGCCGCCACCACCACCGCCGCCTTCGCGTTGCGGGCGGGCTTCATTGACTACGATCTTGCGGCCTTTGAAATCTTTTCCGTTGAGAGCGGCAACGGCTTTTTCAGCTTCCCCGTCGTCACCGATCTCGACGAAACCGAATCCGCGAGGCTGTCCCGAGAAACGATCGCGGATCAATGCAACTGAATCGGCCTTGATCCCGGCTTCGCTGAAGAGCGCTTGCACCTCTTCCTCGTTTGCTTGAAAAGGGAGATTCCCCACATACAGTTTCTTCACTTGAGTCTCCTTCGCCCAGAGGGCGGGTATGCGAGGCTGAAGGGACAGGATCATGACCACGGGCCGTCGGGAGCCAACGGACCACTTGGGCTGAGGCGAGCGCTTCAGCGGCTCGCGGGAATCTTGCTCCAACTTAGGGTTGCAGTCAATGGGAGGAGGCTCCCGGCACGACCCATGAGAAAAATGAGCTAGCCGAGGAGCCAGCCCACGGCGAGGGCGGCGATGGTGAAGCGCGCGAACCAGCCGAGACAATGCGTAAGAACGATCAGCGGATGCATTTTCACGAACAGCGCGTTGGTGATGGTCATGGGCAGCGGCGCCATCAGCCAAATCAGCGCGGCGAGTTCGAGCGCGGGCTTGTAGCCGCGAATGGAGAAGATGCTGCAGGCGACGATGAAACCGGCGATGGAGAGAAGGCTCAGAAGCGAGCTCCAGACGATGGCTTTCGTTTCGCCGGCGCCGCCTCGCGGGCGCCACCAGACTTCGGGATAGACGAGATATTTTTTGTGGAAAAGGACGCCGAAGAAAAACCAGTCGGTGAGATTGGTGGCAATGGCGG
>DAITPO010000082.1:0-15297 GCA_036833535.1 Candidatus Acidiferrales bacterium
CATACCGCCGCTGAGTACGACGATCGCATCGGAATGTTCGAGCGGGTCCTGCACCACGAGCCAACGCCCGATGCCGCGAAACACGACGACGCCCGCGAGCGCGAGGATTAGAAGGACTACGGCGGCAATCCAGTAGCGGCGCTTGCGCGATCCGCGATGCTGCGAGTTATGAACGCCAGTCAAACCGGCTCCGTGTGAGAACTGTCAGATTTGCGTTCGATTTCTTGACCTTCATTCGCGCCCAGAGTATATCTTCTCGCGCCTCAGGAGAAACCATGCGCAGACCTTCATTCGTTCTCGCCATCGCAGGGTCACTGTTGGTATGCGGCTTCGCGCTGCGCCGTCCCGCGGAGGCGCAGCAAAAGCCGCCTATCACGCTGGATGAATTCTTCAATTCGGTGGATTTCACAACGGTGCGAGTTTCACCCGATGGCAGCGCTGTGGCCATCGCCACGGAGCGCACCGATTGGGAGGCCAACCGGTATCGCGACGATCTTTGGCTTTATCGCGCGGGCGCGGGCGACGGCGCGCTCGCGCCGCTGACACAGTCCGGCCACGATCATTCACCGCAATGGTCGCCGGATAGCCGCTGGATCGCATTTTTCTCGGATCGGGCTGCAGAAAAATCGAAGGGCGATGGGGATGAGGAAGACGAATCGGAGAGTTCCGAGAAATCCGAGCCGCCGGAACACCTCTATGTGATCTCGACTTTCGGCGGCGAAGCATTTCCGGCCAGCGAGGGAGACGAGAGCGTGCACGCGTTCGCGTGGTCGGCGGATTCGCGATCGATCTTCTTCGCGACGAAGCATCCGCGATCGAAGGAGGAGAAGGCGGCGCACAAAAAGGAATGGAAAGACGTGATCCGGTACCGCGAATCGGAGCGCGGCGATGAGATTTTCCGCGTGGACGTCGCGGCGGTGGAGTCTGCGCGGGCGAAAGGCGCGCCCGCGAGTGACCTCGCGCCGGCCACGCATGAAATCGCGGCGGTTTCCGAGCGCGTCTCGCAACTTGATATTTCTCCGAACGGAGAGCGGCTCGCGTTTTTCACTGAGCCGCGATCAGAGCGCGAAGAGTCGCTCGATCCTTACGCGATTTATGTGATTGAGTTCGGGGCGACCGGGGCTGCGACTCCGCGTCTGGTGAGCCACACTGCGGCGGTTTATGAGCATGTTCACTGGGCAAAGGACAACCGCCACATATTCTTCTCGTATCTGTACGGCTCGGTGGAAGGCCCTTATGAGGATGCGCAGCAAAGGGTTTACTGGGTGGATGCGGATGCGGCGAGCGCGGGTCATGCGGAAGGCGCGCCGGGTGCGCACGCACGCTGGGCCGCAGACTTCAGCGGCGCCATTCTTGATTTCGCTGTTTTATCTACTGGGGAACTTTTTGCGGCCGGGCAACTTGGTACCGAGGTGCAGGCGTATACGCAGCCTGCGCTCGGACAGAATTTCTCGAAGTGTGCGGGATGGCCCGGCGTGTACGAGAAACTCTCGGCTGCGGCACATACTTCGCGCGTCGCGTTCGTTTATTCCGCGCTGGACCGGCCTTCCGAGGTTTACCTCGCAGAGAGCGCGGCGGAAATCGCCAAGGCGCGCCCTCTGACTTCTTTTAACCGGCTGTTCGCCGAGCGCGCTTTGCCGCAGGGGAAGCCGTATCGCTGGACGGCGGACGACGGCACGACCGTGGAAGGAATGCTCGTGTACCCGCCGGGAAAAATGGACGCGAAGAATCTTCCGACATTCACGTTTATTCACGGCGGCCCGGAGGAATCCGACGCGAATTATTTCGAGGCGGATTGGTATAAATGGGGAATATTGGCGGCGACGAACGGATGGCTGGTTTTCGAGCCGAATTATCGAGGATCGGTGGGATACGGCGACGCGTTCGCGCTGGGAATTATTCCGCACATCGTATCGCGGCCGGGGAAAGATATTTTGGAAGGCGTGGACGCGCTGGTGAAGGAAGGGATTGCCGATCCGAATCATCTGGCGGTGGGCGGCTACAGTTACGGCGGTTACATGACGAATTGGCTCATCACGCAGACGACGCGATTCAAGGCGGCGGTTACGGGCGCGGGCGCGGTCGAGAACGTGATCAACTGGGGGAACGACGACACGACGATGGACGACGCTTATTTTTTGGGCGGAAAGCCATGGGAGGCGAAGGCGAATTACGAGGCGGAAGCGGCCATTTGGCAGATCGACAAGGTGACGACGCCCACGCTGGTTGTCGGTGGCGAGGACGATGTGCGCGTTTATGTGGGGGAGCAATATTTGCTGGAACGTGCTCTTTTTACGCGCGGAATTCCGACTACCCTTTTGATCTTTCCGGGGGAGGGACATTCGCTGGAGAAAAATCCGTGGCATGGGAAGATCAAGGTGCGCGAAGAATTGAAGTGGATTGAGAAATACGCGTTGCACTAGAGCGGGGCGATGGTGTTACGACTTGGAGAGAATGAAATTGCCGATTACTAGAGCATCGGTGCCTGAGCAGAAGTAGCTGCGTACGGCATCGCGCGGCGTGATTACGAGCGGCTCGCCGAAAAGATTGAAGGATGTGTTTACCAGCAGCGGGGCTGGCGCATTCTCGGCCGACTGCTTCAGCAATTGCCAGAAGAGCGGATTCGCGGTGCGTTCGACTACATGCAGGCGCACCAAATTCCCCGGCAGAATAAAATCCTTAAGTAATTCGCGCGCTTCCGGTTTCACGACGCCCATGGAGGCCATAAATCGCGCTGCGCGAGTAGATTCGAAGAAGCGCGCTGCGTCTTCTGCCGGCACGGCCAGCGCAAAAGGCCGGAATGATTCGCGGTGCTTTACGTAGTCGTTCAGGTTTTCTTTCACGAAAGCCGCCCAGGGAGACGCCAACAGGCTGCGATTTCCTAGAGCGCGCGGGCCGAATTCCGCGGCGCCCTGGCACCACGCTACGATTTTTCCCGCGCTCAGCAGCCGGAGCGCCGCTTGAATTTTCTCCGCGTCGGAATTCGCCCAGCGGTATGAGGCCTTGCAATTGTCGAGCACTTGCTTGACGTCATCATTTGAGTACGCCGGACCCCAATACAGGTGAGTCATCGGCGCGACTCGTTTTCGGCCTAACCGCCCATGCCATTCGTTCCACGCCGCGCCCGGGGCGGTGCCTTCATTTCCGGCGGCAGGTTGCACGAATACATCTTTGAACTTCGTGCTGCGCTCGATTGCGGAAACGAGAAGCGGATTCAGGAACAGGCCGCCCGCGAGGCATAGGTGCTCGAGCTCGTCCTCCTTGCGAAGTGATTCTAGAAGATCGATCGCGACTTTGGCGCACGCGGCCTGAATGCTTGCCGCGAGATTCGCGCGCAGCGTCTCGTTCGTGAGCTTTTCTGCTGGTTTCGAAATGCCGAGCTGATGGTAAAAGAGATCTGAAAACGCCAAACGGCCTGTAAATCCGCGCGTGAAGTAACGCCGATTCAGATTTGGCCACGGGGAGGATTCACGGCGCAGCATTTCGAGAAACATGTCTTCGTAGGCCGGCACGCCGAAGAGGCTGAGCCATTGAATCTTCTGCTCGTCCTTGTGCGGAGTGAAGCTCAGCAATTCGGTGATCTGCGAATAGACCCAGGCGAGTGAATGAGGAAACGAGAGTTGATTTATGACGCGGAGGTTGGTGCCTTCGCCGATTGCTGCGAGCGCCGAGCGGCCGTCGCCCTGTTCATCCATAACGAGAACGAGAGCGCGATCGAAAGGCGAGGCGAAGAAGGCGCTTGCGGCATGGCAAACGTGATGGCTGTTGGCGATAACGCGGCCCGCTGGATCGCCCGCCATTCCGTCGAGGATGCGGAAATTATTTAGTTCGCGTCCTAGCTCGCCGACCGACTTGCTGAGGTAATAGCCGCTGGCGACCGGGGCGCGCGGAGCTTGCCGCAGGCGCAGGCCGGTGGAACGGCGCCAGGCTTTGCGCGGCTCGCTTGCTACGGCGATGCTCGAAACATCGCGCCAAGTGATTCCGGCGCGCTCGAAGCAATAGCGGATGGCTTCGCGCGGAATCCCCGTCGCTTCGCGCGTGCGCGCCAGCTTGGCTTCTTCGATTGCGACAAGCTTGCCGCTCGGATCGAGTAACGCTGCGGCCGGATCATGCGCCAGCGCGGAAAGCCCGAGAATGTAGCCCTCAGAAGCCATACCGCACAACACTATACGTGGAGAAAGATTCGCAGGAAAAGGGAAGTCGCAGGCAGCTAGGTGCGCGGCGGCGGAGCGAACATGCGCCCGCCCGTCAATAATCCGCGCAGGCCCATGAGGAGCAGCCGGGGCTGGCTCAGGCAGATGTGCCAGATTACTTTTAGCGCTTCATCGCGCGAATAATCGCTGAGCGAGCGGCGCGCCGAATCGTTGAGCAAATCGACGAGGCGGCTATAGTCGCTTTGCTGGAAATGATGAAGCGATCGGCGGAGGAGCAGGTGCATGTCCAGCTCGCGGCGCAGGCGCCGCAATTCGGGGCTCGCGCCGCGATTTACGATTGATTCCGCAACGCCGAGAGCGCCGCGGAATCCGGTGACAATTCCGCCGACTGTGGTGACCTTCACCTGCGCCGCCGCATCGCCGACTAGATAGACATCACCTGCGCCAACTTTTCGCTTTACTGGCACCCAGCGGTTGTAAACCGGGATGCGCGCGCCTTGAAAGCTGATGGGTTCGAGATGGCGCTTCTCGAGAAAGCGCTCGAGATGTTTGCGCGTTTCCTGGCCCGATTCGCCGATCAATCCGAGCACGCCGCGATTCGCGGAATCCGGAATCAGCCAATAGAAATAAGGAGTGTCGTCGGGAACGAACCAGACGCGCACGGTTTCGGCGGGCATGTCTTTCGGCAGCTCGACGATGGCCTGGACGAGCGGCACGGTTTCCTGGCGCGGCCATCCGGCCGATTGCGCCACGCGGCTTGCCGCGCCATCGCTGCCGACGACCGTCTGCGTGCGCACTTCCTCGCGCGCGCCATCGGCACTGCGCTCGACATCCAGCACCAGACTTGCACCATTGCTGTGCAGGCCATGAAAGCGGCGTCCTAGAGTGATCTCGGCTCCGGCGCGCCGGGCCTCGTCGGCGAGGCCGCGGATCAGTGTGGAGCGCTCGATGATCAGGTCGGGTTCATTGAGCTGAATTTTCGCGGCGCGGCCATCGGTGAATAGCTCGAAGCGACGGATTTCGTTCACCACGCTGCCTGCGGCGGCGCGGCCGAGCAAAGTGCGCAACTTATGCGTCACGATGAGCGTGCGCGAGATCGGCTCGAGCGTCTCGGCTCTCTCGAAAACTTGCACCGGGACGCCGCGCTGGGCGAGCAATGAAGCCGTGAAAAAGCCCGCTGCAGAGCCTCCGACGACAGCTACAAACAATTTCTGGGATGTGGCGTGAGACTGCGATTTGGTGTGTGAGTTCTGGCCTGACAACGAGTTCACCGTTTGTGTTAGCTCTCGAATTTTTGCATGTCAGGCGACCGCAAATGCCCTCTTGCGAGCAAAAAATTTCACGATGACTTCGGGATTTGCAGGTGCGCTCGCTTGCGTACTTACAAATCGACGTGCGGCTCGTGCGTCGGGAAAGGAAGTATATCCTACGCGGTGGATTCCACAAACGAATTCGCGCCGAGTAGAATTTAGGGAATGGCTGTAGGTTTCTGAAACTTTTGCTGCCGCTCGTACGGCGCGCTTTCGAGGAAAAAGATGGCCACGAGCGCGCAGAGGCCGACGACGGCGGCGAGTCCGAAGGCCTTGGCGGGCGATAGCAGCGGAATCAGGATTGCGATGCTGCCGAAGAAGCCTCCGAGCGCATAGAGAACCAGCACCGCGCCTCTTTGTCCCAAACCAAGATTTGAGAGCCGGTGGGCGGTGTGATCTTTGCCGGGAGAGGTGAAGGGAATCAATCCGCGGCGCGCGCGGGAGATGGATACCAGCGTCGTATCGAAGATGGGCACTCCCAGAATCAAAATAGGAATCAGCCAGCCGGCTTGCGAATCGCCCGTTTCAGGGCGCAGCTTCAATCCCAGCGTGGCCATAAGGAAGCCGAGGAACATTGCGCCGCCGTCGCCCATGAAAATCTTCGCGGGCTTGAAATTCCAGCCGAGAAATCCGAGCGCCGCGCCCAGCGCCGCTGCGCCGAGCGTCCTCACCATCACCTGGCCGCCCTGATTTGCCGCGATAGTAAAAAACAAGGCGGCAATCGCGGCGATTCCGGCGCAGAGCCCGTCCATGTGATCGAAAATGCTGAATGCCGCGGTGATTCCGACAACCCACAGAACCGTCAGGCATGCGTCGAGAATGATTCCCGTCTCACCCGGAACGAACGCGGAGATGATGTGCGAGCGGATTCCTGACGCGATCAGAAGAAGCGCTGCCGCCGGCATGCCCACGAACAATTTCACTTGGTGATGCAGCATGCCGCCGTCGTCGAGGAAGCCAATCACCGCAAGAAGCGCCGCGCCCGCCAGAATGCTAACGGTTTGCTCGCGCGCCGTCGTGTGCGACGTGACCAGCACCGCCAGCGCGAAGCCGAAGTAAATGGCCACCCCGCCAAGCAGGGGAATCGGTTTCAGATGCACTTTGCGCGGCCCGGGCTTGTCCACAAGGCCGGTGCGCAAGGCAAGGCCGCGCACGGGCACGGTCAGTCCAGCGGTGGCGAAAAGCGCGATGAAAAACGCCAGCAGATCACCGTACATCAGAGCTTCCCAAGTGTTTGTGCGCCGCCAGGCATTCGGAAAGCGCGCCTGAATAACGCCAATTTAACTCCGCGCCAAGATGCTGAATTCCGTTCGTTAGACTACGGGATGCTACGATTGGCCGCCTCTTCGATGACCCCGACGAATCGTTTCAGCTCGTTCACTCTAACATATTTCTTCGCAGCATCTCTGGCGCGCTGACCCATATCGGTTAACTCGCGGGGATTGTCGCGCAGCATCCGCAACGCCGCTGCTGCCGCAGCCGGGTCGTCCGGATCGGCTGCCAAGCCGCAGCGCGCCTCGCGCACGATGCGCACGACGTCGGATTCTTCGGGAGCCACGGCCAACACCGGCCGGCCTGCTGCGAGAACTGAATATAGCTTGCTCGGAACGACGACGCCTTCGAGACCGCGTCGAACGGAAATGATATGTACATCTCCCGCCGCCATCACCAGAGGAATTTCTTCTGCGGGTCGGAATGGAAGGAAGCGAACATTGGCGGAGCCTCGTGCTGCTTGCTGCAGGCGCTCGCGATTGGCGCCTTCGCCGACAAAGACAAGCCCGATATTTTCGCGTTCGAGCAGCTTCGCCGCTTGTAGCAGCGTGTCCCAAGCTCCGTAGAAGCCGAGATTGCCTGCGTGAATCGCGACAAAGGGATATCCGCTGCGAATTTCCTGAGCGGCCGGATGGCTCTGCTCCGCGAGAGTTTCCGGAATCATTGTTCCATCGCGAATGACCACCACGCGATCGGGTTCGACGCCTTTGCGCAGGATGCGCTCGCGCATATCATCGCCGAGGACGATTACGCGCTCCGCTCGCCGCAGCGCGCGCCGGTGCATTTTTTCCCATAGGCGCGCCCAGCCGCTATCGCCGACGATCCCGCCGCCGAGCGCCATATCCGGATACATGTCGCGGATGTTGTAGACGAAAGGCCGGCTCTTGAGCCACGCCACAAAAGCTCCGGCGATACCAGCTACCGGCGGATCCGTCATCGCCAAAATTAGGTCAGCTCGAATCGCCAACGCTCGCGGCATGGCAAGTGCGAGGTAGGTGAGGTAATTCGACACGCGCCGCCGCATCTTGTGCCGGAGAAATGCCGTGGAGCCGACGCGCTCGACCGTCACGCCATTCCGTACATCCCTGCGCAATAAGGCATATGGATAAGTTTCGTCGGGATCGTACGACGGGCGGCCCGCAACGACTGTGACGCGGTGCTTTTGCGCCAGGGCTTCGGCAACCAACGCCGCCATCTTCGCGGTCGCGGAGGTATCGGGCGGGTAGTACTCGTTGAGGATCAGAATGTGCACGGCTGATTTTCGAGTTGGAGCGACAGCGGTTGCATTTCGAAAGCGCGAGAACTCATGCCAGCCGGCGCGCGGGGGCTTGCACGGGCGCATCACCCGCGTTCATCACCGCGGATTTCCGCAGAACGAAATTGCCCATGACCAGGACGTCCATTCGCGTGCGCAGGAAACAATCGAGCGCCTCTTCGGGCCGGCAGACGATTGGCTCGTTGTCGTTGAACGAGGTGTTCACCACGACGGGCACGCCCGTGCGGTCGCCGAACGCGCGGATCAGTTTCCAGTACAAAGGATTCGTACGGCGGCTGACCGTCTGGAGGCGCGCCGTGCCATCCACATGCGTCGGTGCTGGGATGGCGGCGCGTTTTTCCGGGCGCACACTATAAGCAAAGGTCATGAACGGCGAGGGTTGTGTGCGCTCGAAGTATTCGCCGGTGGCTTCTTCCAGAATTGAAGGCGCGAAGGGCCGAAACATTTCGCGATGCTTGATCCGCTGATTCAAGACGTCTTTCATCTCAGCGCACCGCGGATCGGCAAGAATGCTGCGATTGCCCAGTGCCCGGGGTCCCCATTCGGCGCGGCCCTGAAACCAGCCCAGAATTTTCCCGTCGGCCAATTCGTGAGCCGCCGCGTCCACCAAAGCGTCTTCATCCAGCTCCTGAATTTCAACGCTATCGTTCCCCGCAACGCGCTCGTCAATCGCACGCTTGATCTGCGTTTGTGAAAATCCCGGCCCCCAGCCGGCGTGCTCCATCACAAACGCCCTTGGCCGACCGAGAACTGTGTGCTCCACAGCAAACGCAGCGCCCACCGACAATCCAGCATCGCCTGCCGCCGGCTGCACGTAAATTCGCTCAAACGGCGTTCGCTCCAGCATTTTTCCATTCGCCACGCAATTGAACGCAACGCCGCCGGCCAGGCACAACGCCTTTTGCTTCGTCCGCGCGGCCAATTCCACCACGTGCTCGAGCAACACTTCTTCCAGGCGCGCCTGCATGCTCGCTGCGAGATCGCGATGCCGCTGCCCGAGCGGTTCATCCGCGCGCCGCGCCGGCCCTAGCAATTTCTCCAGCCGCTCCGAATATAGTCGCCCGAGCACTGGAGTCGTTCCCGCATCGCGCCAGGTCATTTCCGGCCCCTGCCGCTGATGCGTGAAATAATCGAGGTTCAATCGGAGCTTCATGCCTGCATCGGCGCGCACTATTGTTCGAAACGCATCGAGAAATTGCGGCGTGCCATACGCGGCCAGGCCCATCACTTTGTATTCATCGCCGAATTTCCAGAAACCGAGATACTGCGTCAGCGCGGTGTAATACATTCCCAGCGAGTGAGGAAACGAAGTCGCCCCGTGCGGCGAAAGCGAGGAGCCCTCGCCATCCGCCCACATGGCGCTGGCAAAATCGCCAAGCCCATCAACCGAAAGGACCGCGGCGCGATCGAATGGCGAAACAAAATACGCACTGGCCAAATGCGCCACGTGATGCTCGATGCGATGAAATGCGCCGCGAATCGCCGCGGGATCCATCTCGAACGCCGTTGCGAGCTCTTCCTTGATTCCCGAAAATCGCGCCATCACTCGCGCGCGCTCGATCGCAAATCGCGGCATGCGCAATGCGTAGCGCAACTTCGTTCCCATCCGCGCCCAGGGATTCCGCGGAATCGCAATGTGGTCCACTTGCGCCAGAGTCGCTCCAGCCTCGACGAGGCAATATCGAATCGCCTGCACCGGCAATCCCGCCGCATACTTCACGCGATTGAAGCGTTCCTCTTCCGCCGCGGCGATGAGCTGCCCATCGACGACAATCGCCGCCGAAGCATTTGCGTGATACGCGTTGATCCCAAGAATGATCATCGGATTCGTGCGGAAATGATTATAGAGACGTTCGGGCCGTTACGTCACTGCGGGGATTACGGATGTTGCTTTGGAAATCTGCGCCGGTGCGCCGATGCTTTCGAGATTCTGCTTCACCCATTCGTTCAACACGTAAAGCGCCCAGGGCCGCGACCAGCTTGTCCGCCCAACAAGAAATGCATCCCAAACTCCGCGCGCTGCTGCTCCGGGAACATGCGCATCGAGCCGCGGCGACCACTCTGCAAAGGACTTCCCCACGCGCCCGCGCAGCGCTCCGCGCATCCATTCTTCCCACGGCAGCGTAAACGTACGTTTCCGTTGTTCGACAACTTCCGCGGGCAGCAAATCTCCCAGCGCCGCGAGAAGCAAAGCCTTCGGCCGCTCGTCTCCGTCAGTCGCGTTCGTCTCTGCCGAGGCCAGCGCACATTCCACCAGCGGATGATCGAGAAACGGCACGCGCACTTCGAGCGAATGGCGCATGCTCATTCCATCGGTATCGCGCAGCAGCGTGCTCGCCATGTATGTCCGCAGCTCGAGCCACGAAATCCGCGCCGCGCCTTGCAAGGTTCCAGCTTGCCGCACGGTCTCTTCGAGCCAGCGCCCCGCTGCGGCGCCGCTCCATGAATCTGAATGCCGGCCGAGCAATTCCGCAGCCTGAGCCGGCGCGAATAGCGCGCGCGCGAGGAAATAAGTATCCGGCAAGGAATCAGGCTCAGCCCAGGCCGCCGACAACTTGCGCCCCGCGTCGCCATGGCTGATTCGGCCGCCAAAAAAATCGATTGCCGGTGCAAGCGCCTGACGTAATCTCGCCGGTGTCGCCAGCGCAATCTTCGCCAATCGTGCCAGTCGCGGAGCGGTCCGGAACGTCGAGTATCCGCCAAAGATTTCGTCGCTGCCCAAGCCCGAAAGCGCCACCTTCAATCCCGCCTGCCGCGCCGCCCAGGAAACGAAGTAGGTGTTGATCCCGTCCATGCTGGGCGAATCGAATGCCGCGATCGCCTCATCCGTGCGCGCCAGCATTTCCTCGCCGCTCAACTCGATGTCCGCGTGCTCGGTGCCGAATTGCCTCGCCGTCCGCCGGGCAATCTCCGCCTCGCTGAATTCCAACTCCGGAAAAATCAGTGTGAACGTGTGCAAGCCTGCGCGATCGCGGCTCGCGAGTGCGGTTAACGCTGTCGAATCAATCCCGCTGCTCAAAAAAACGCCGATCGGCACATCCGCGATCAGATGCTTCCGCACGGAATCTTCGAGCAGCGCGCGCACGCTGGCTTCGGGCCGATCGCGTTCACCATCCCCTGCGTGGTTTACGGCGCTGCGAACCGAGTCCGCTCCCCAATACGCCTCAGGCCTACTCGCTTCTGCCGGACGAGCCGGATCCACGGTCATTCGATGTGCCGGAGGTAAAGACGCCACGCCATCGATCAAACTCATTGGCTCGCCCACCGAGCCGAACAAAACATAACTCGCCACGGCCCCCGCTGAAATCTCGCGCGGGACGAGCTCCGAGGCGAGCAACGCGCGCACTTCGGAAGCGAATACGAACTTTGAGCCGGCAAATGCGTAGTACAGCGGCTTGATTCCAAATCGATCGCGCGCCAGAAAAACGCGCGTCACGGCGCCATCCCGGCCGCCGGGCATCTCCGCTACAGCAAACGAAAACATTCCGCGCAAGTGCTGCACGCAATCCGCGCCCCAAGCCTCGTATGCGTGAACGATTACCTCCGTATCCGATCGCGTGCGAAACCGGTGTCCGAGCGCCTCAAGCTCCGCTCGCAACTCGCCGAAATTATAAATTTCGCCGTTGTATATGACCGCGTGTGTCCCGTCCTCATTCCAAACGGGCTGACCGCCGCCTGGCAAATCAATAATGCTCAATCGCCGCATGCCGAGCACGGCCCAGGGCGCGGCCAGCATTCCCTCTTCATCCGGCCCCCGATGGACAAGCCTCGCCATCATCCGCCGCACGGCCGGCTCAGCTTCGGTCCGATTCTCAAATCCAATGATGCCGCAGATTCCGCACATCAGCTCAATGCGTCCCGTCGAACACTCGAAGTTGCCCACCAAGCGCGAAATTCAAGGACCAAAAGCATAGCGCCAGAGAATCGCGTGGCTCAATACCGACATTCCGGCCAATACGGCTAGGCGTCCGTAGCCGAGCCGTTGAACAGCCGCGAACGAAATGATCCCGAGGAACGGCGCAATTTGCAGCATGTAGCGATCGTAGAACGGAGCGTTTCCTCCGACGCCAACTTGTTCGGCGATGAAGATGGCGACCGCAAGCAGCGCGAAGGTCACCGCAGGCCGCGAAAGCGACACCACCTTCGATTCCCACAACGTTTGGGCGAGCGCGAACGTGTTGAACATCGCAATCGCGACGAGTACTCCGAACGACACAGCTACGACCACGGGACCGCGTGCGATCCCGTAAAGCCCAGATCGTAGCGGGCCAGGTTGCAATAGTTGCGAATGAAATCGCGCGGCGCCCAGGCCCGCGAGAATCGCAACCGGGGTCGCGCGCCAATGCCAAGCCCGTCTCAAGCGAAGCATCACGGGAAAGCTCAACGGCAAGAGATAAACGGCGGTATAAAGAAGCGCAGCGCCCGGGCGAAAGAAATTCGCGCCCGCCTTTATCTGCCAGTTGGCATACGTCGCGCCCGCCGCCATTGAAGGGCTCGTCGCGCCTTTCCATATCATCGCGAGCACAATGACTGGGAGTGCGGCCAAGGCCAGTGAAAGTGCCGCGCAAGTCTTCCAGAGCGAGCTTCGCCGATGATCGCCAAGCCGGAAGTTCCACACCGCGAAAAATGCCGCCGCCGGCAGCAGCGCCAGAAAGTATTGCCGCGAAGTCACCGCAATCCCCATCGAAAGGCCGCCGATGATTCCGAGCGCCACGCTACCGGCCGTGGTTTTTTCCCGCGCTGAAAATTCGATCCAGGCGAGTGCCCCTAATATCGCAAAAAGCAGCGCCGGCCCTTCCGTCAGGACCGTAGCGGTCGCCTCCACGGCATGTGGAAATACACAAAGAACCAGCATCGCTCCACACCATTCCTGTGCATAAGCGCCGTAGCGAACGAAGGCGAGCGTGCCGCCGGCCAGCAGCACCCAACTCAAAGCAGCTCCGATTCGTGCATCACGCAGTTCGCCGCCGCGCAGAACGCGCACCGCCGTAGCCATCCAAATGTAGCTTGCCGGGCCGGGAGCGTTCCTCTGCTCTCGGATGGCGGCCGAGGTCGCTCCATTCGTGGCATATGAATGGACGTCGACGATGTTATATTCATCGTCGTAGACCGGACGGTTGACAAAGGCAATGAATAAGATTGCGGAGATCAGGTTGAGGGCGAAAATCAAAAGAGCCAGTTGGCAGTGTTTTTTGGCTCTGGTGCGGCACTCATCCGGCACCGGGTCTTGGGAGCTTGCGCTCGCGAGTATGTAAGAACTCATTCCGCCAAGCTCTAATCGCGATCGTTCAATTCACTTCGCGAAGAAACGTCCGACATGCCCGCCATAGTCGCTCCCGGAATCTGATCCGATGAATTCCCAGCCGCGATTCACTGATTCGACGAAGAATCATCCGCGCCACTAAAAAGAACAGACACAAAAGCCCCGAAATGATCACTGCCGCAAATGAACGGCGTTCCGCCAGTAGCGTGATATAGATCGAGTCGCTCCACTGGGGAGCGATTGACTCAAGCGCGCTCCGCAATATGGGACCGACGATGGGCACGCGCGCGAGACGCAGATGAGAGGTATGCTCGTAGTTGTATCGCGGATCGTAATGCGGCACGCTCTGGACCACCCGTTCGAACACCTCCGGATCGCTCAATTCTTCGCGGGTCAAAGGCTGGCCATCGGCGCCGCGCGGGATGAAACGGAACGACGGGTCCACCACGATCCAGCGATCTCCGGTCCAAATTTCGGCGACCACGTGATTCGTCGATCTCTCGTCGCCCATCAATAACAGGCGCCGCGCCGGCAAACCTCCGGCGTTCGCGAGATTCACAAATGCATTCGTTGCTGAGCCGCACACGCGCAAGAGCGACGCATAATTCAGCGATTCTTCGGGTTCGCGGATATTGTCGTCGCCGTGCTGCGGAGCTTCACGGCGCGCGGGGCCGTGCTCCATCCAAGTCAGGATGGCTTCCGCCTTCTCAATCGGAGAGGCCGTGGCCGGCACGATCGCGTCCGAGAATCCGTGCAGATACCGCCGGGTTGAATATTCCCAGCACGCCGCGACGATGAAAAACACCACGGAGGCTGCGAACAGGACGCTGAAAACCTTCCACGTGCCTTCGAAGATTTTGCCGCCGGTCATCGTGCCGGTGTCTCCTCCACACATTGCCGATAGAGCGATTCTAAGTGCGCGACCGGCTCGTCCCACGAAAGTTCTCGCGTCACTCTCGCGCAGCCTTCTTGAAATTGTTCCCTCAGCCGCGGATTCGAGAGCAGCGAAGACAACGCATTCTCTATCGCGTCAACATCGCATGGCACAACCACGCCTGCGCGTCCGTCAATCCACGGAGCGATTCCGCACTGATCCGTAACAATCACTGGGGTGCCGCAAGCCGCAGATTCGCCTGCTGTATTGCCGAAATTTTCATTCTGCGAGGGCAGCACGAACACATCCGCATCGCGATAGGCGCGCCACTTTTCCTCGCCGTAAAGCGGCCCGGTGAATCGAACGTCATCTCCCAGCCGTAGTTCCGTGGACTGCTGCTCTAATTGCCTTGCATAGTTCGCATCTTCGCGTGGCCCCGCAAGCACGAGAATTGCGCGCGTTGCAGTTCCGGCATTTGCGCGCCAGCGGGCAAACGCCGAGATCAAGATGTCCGGATTCTTTTTCGGCACCAAGCGGCCGAGAAACAGAATCATTCGCGCATCGACCGGAATCCCGAATCGCTCGCGGAATCGACGGAACTCAGGCATTGTCTCCGGCGCTTCAATCCCATTCCGGCGGACTACGATTCGAGTTTCATCGATTCCGTCCGCCGCAAGCTCCCGCCTCTCTTGCTCCGAAGTCGCGATCACGAATCGCGCCTCCCGCATCAATCGGTCTCCGAGCAATCGGTGGTACAAATTCTTCAGAAACAAGTTCCGCACGATCGGCCGGTACATTCCCATCGGCTCAACGACATAAGGCGTGCCTCTGCTCGAACAGGAGCGTGCAACCCGCGGTCCCAAGAGATCGTACAAGCCATAGAGGTGGGCCAGGGCAAAGGCTCGAAGTTCTTCTCTGCAGAAGCCTATCACACCCGGGTTCACCGTGAGCGCCCGATATCGCGCCAGCGTTTGCAGATAAATTGCTTCAACGCCGTCTTCCTCGCTCGTCCAGCCCCAGCGATTCAGCTCGAGATCTGCAGGGCCATCACCGTTTCGCCGGAGACCCAGGTCTGCGGTCAGCACGGTCACTCGGTGGCCGTGTTGTGCAAGCCGCGTCGCAATGGCGCGAATCTTTGTCGGCGGTCC
>DAITPO010000083.1:0-1376 GCA_036833535.1 Candidatus Acidiferrales bacterium
TGCTTCGCAACCCGCCCACTCATCAGCGCATCACGATCGCCGTTCGACCAAAAACTCCGCCAGTTGCCGCAAATTCCCCCCGCGCGCCCCAAACGGCTCCAATTCCGCAATCGCCTTCGCCGCCAATTCCGTAGCCACTTCCCGCGATTGCGTCAATCCCAGCAACGCCGGATAAGTAGCCTTCTGCTGCGCCTGATCTTTTCCCGCCGTCTTCCCCAACGCCGCCGACGATTCCTCCACATCCAAAATGTCGTCCACCACCTGAAACGCCCAGCCAATGTTCTCGCCAAAATTCCGCAATCGCTCCACGTCCGCGTCCGCCGCGCCCCCCGCAATCGCCCCCACCACGCAAGCCGCGCGAATCAAAGCCGCAGTCTTCGAGCGATGTATGTACTCGAGCGTCGCCAAATCCGCCCGCGTCTTCTCCGCCTCCAAATCCGCCACCTGCCCGCCCACCATCCCGCGCACAGTTCCCGCCGCCCGCGCCACTTCCGCGATCAGCCGTACTCCTCGCGAAGCCTCAACAGGCGTCTGCGCCAAAGTCTCAAACGCCAGCGTCAGCAATCCATCCCCGGCAAGAATCGCAATAGCCTCGCCATATTTCTTGTGGCAGGTAGGTTTCCCGCGCCGCAAATCATCATTGTCCAAGGCCGGCAAATCATCATGAATCAAAGAATAAGTGTGAATGAATTCGATCGCGCAACCGGCAGGCACCGCCGCATCCGGCGGATCCGAAAACAATCGCGCCGCCTCCAAACAAAGCACCGGCCGCAATCGTTTCCCCCCGGCAAAAACCGAATACCGCATAGCCTCATGAATCGAAGCAGGCGCAGTCCGCCCCAGCGGCAAAAACTTATTCAGCGCCGCGTCAACCGCAGCCCGGTCCAACTCAAAAAATTCAGAGAGACTCATGCGTAGAAGGGAATCGGGAATTTAAGCAGCCGCCACAAGCGCAATCGAAGCAGCCAGCACAACGCAACCGCAATATCCGGCAAATTTCAAGATGGTCGGGACCAAAGGCAGGGTTTTCACTTCTATTTGAAATTTCAAATTTCAAATTTGAAATTCTCTTTCGAACTTCCTCACGAACTCTCCAGCGCCAGCCACTAATTCGAATCCTCATCCGCCTCAAACGGCTGCGCTGCAATCTTCCCATCCGCCTTCTTCAACAAAATCTCAATCCGCCCCTCAGCCTCTTCCAACTGCTTCTGGCACTCCCGCGAAAGCGTCACGCCTTCCTCAAACAATTTCATAGCCTCATCCAAAGAAAGCTCCGCACTCTCCAACCGCTTAACAACTTCCTCCAACCGCCCCAAGGACTTCTCAAAATCCCCCTTCTTAGGCGGCTCCACAGGTTTATTAGCAGCAGGGCTCAA
>DAITPO010000083.1:1476-15253 GCA_036833535.1 Candidatus Acidiferrales bacterium
CGCCGGCAAAAGCTGCAACCGATTCACTCTCACTCGTCCCTCCGCCCCAGCACTAAAAGGCGCCGGTATCCCCCTCCCAGCAAACCACTCCGGAAACTCATCCCGGTAATGCCCGCTCGCGTACTGCCCCGATTCCCCAGCCGGAATCTCCATCAAAGACAAATCCCAATTCGAAAGATCAGCCACAAAGCGCATAGCAGGCCCATGCCGGTATCCCATAGCCCGCACCGTATCAATCGTCCCGCCCTGCTCGATCGGCCCAATGCTCAAAATCCGCCGCAAAATTCCCGAACGCCCAAGAGGATGATAAATCTCCAACGGATGCAACTCTCCCCACTCCGCGTGCAAAGGATCGCCATGCCGCGCCACCTCCGCAAGCCGCGCCACCGCCGCATCAGCAGCCGCAATTAGCAACGTATCGTAATCCGAAATCCCCTTCGGCAACCAAGCCGCCGGACGATCCCGCAGCACATTCGCCAGAAATACCTTATCGCGCCACCAAACGCTGTCGTACTCGCTCTCCGGCTCCCACAATTCGTAATTCTCCATCTGGTCGTCGATGTATGGCTGCAGCAGCATCACCATCAACGCGTGCCGCGAGTATTCCAGAAACGAAGTCTGCACCGAATCCGCCGACGTCTTCCCATCCCAATCCTTCAACTCGTAAATCAGTGTCCTCGTCCGCGAATCCTTCGGCTGCACGTTCTGGCCGGCGGCATAAAGTTGCTGCGCCAGGAATTTATCCGGCCAGCTCACAATGTCGTTCTGAACGGAGTTTGCATCGGCAGGCCGCAAATCCTTCCGCGCTCCCAGCAACTCATAAATCCGGTCCGTCCGGTAAGGCCCGGCCCAGCGATCGCTGATGAAATATTTATAAGCAGGCCCAACAGTCCGCGCATTCGCCGTAGCAATGATCCCGCCTCGCGGATTGAACGCCTGCGGCAATTTGTCGAAGGGAATGTATCCCGTCCACTCAAAATCATCCGTATCCCCGGCCACCGGGAAATCCCCATTCCCCGACTTGCGAATCGGAATCCGCGCCGCCATCACGTAACCAATATTTCCCTCGACGTCCGCATAAATTCCATTCTGCCCCGGCCCGGCAATCTTGCTCATCACCTGCAAAAACTCATTCCAATTCTGCGCGCTGCCAATCAAAGGATAAGAAAAATCCAAAGCTCCCGGCTCCACAGCCGTCCACCGCAACGCATAAGCCCGCCCGCCTTCTTCAGTCGTATCGCGACGCACGATCGGCCCATGCCGCGTCAGAACCACATCCAGCGTCTCATCCGCCTGTCCCCGCACGTGAATCACTTCCCGCCGCGTCTCCGCCTTCATCCATTTCCCATTCACTCTGTACTCCAGCGGATTCGCCGGATTGAACGTCTCGATGTAAAGGTCCTCCACTTCCGCATTGCTGTTCGTAAATCCCCAGGCAATCCGGTTGTTATGCCCAATCACCACCAACGGCGACCCAGGAAAAGTAAATCCCGCCACATTCCAACCAGGCGCAGTCAAATGCACGACGTACCAAATCCCAGGAATGCTGAACGCAAGATGCGTATCATTAGCCAGAATCGGTTTCCCGGAAGCCGTATGCTCGCCGCTCACAACAAAATTATTGCTACCAATAATCTCCCGAGTCTGCGATTCGAACTGTGAAAGAAAATCCCGCGCAACGTCCCAGGATCCCGGTACCGCTGGCGTCCCCGCCGGCATCTGACGACCGCCGTCTTCGCCAGAAGCACCCGTCAACCGCGGAACACCCGCCCGCGAAATCCCGTCGGCCGCCCCCTCCAAGCCAGCTGTCTCAGTCGAATTGGGATTCTCAGCTGGCCGCGCGATCCGCCCGCGCCGCTCACCTTTTCCGGCCACCTCGCCAACAATAAAATGATCCAGCGGCGAATCCTCCACAAACAACTCCCGCGCCCTCTCGGGCCCCACCATCTCCGTAATCCGCCCCCGGTTCAATTTCGCCTTCCAGGTAGTAGTCAAGGTCTTCCACATGTAAGCGCTAATCAAAAAAGTATCCGCCGGAGTCCACGGACGCGGCTTATATCGCAACACGGTAAACTCAATCGGCAAACGCCCAGCCCTCTCGCGCATATAACGATTCACGCCCGCCGCGTAAGCCTCCAAAATCTTCCGCGAAGCAGGATCCATCCGCTCCGCCGCAGCCTCAGCCGCACCACGCAACCCCAGCGTCCGATTCTCGCGATCCACAGGCAGCGCAATCGCCCCAAAAATCTCCGAAAGCTCCCCGCCCGCCGCCCGCCGCAGAAGATCCATCTGCCAAAGCCGGTCCTGCGCCACCACGTACCCCTGCGCCGTCTCCAAATCCTCCACAGATGAAGCCTGTATCCACGGCACACCCCATCCATCGCGATCCACCAAAACCGGCTGCTTCAACCCACGCAGAGTCAAAGATCCATCCACCTGAGGCAAAGGCCGCCAAATCATCCACCAACCAATCAAAAAGCCCCCGCCAAGAATCAGCAGGAGCCCAGCAAAGCCATACCGCACCCAATGCATTCCGCCGCGTGAGTTCATCAAGAAATCCCGCGCGAGTCTAGCGCAGCAAGATAAGAGCCGCAACGCCAACCCCGTAGCGCTGGCTCGTCCTGAGCTTCGAACGGCTGCGAGTCGGCGTTTTTCCCCCAATCAATCGCCGCCGCGCACATCAGCACCCGCCGTGGTAGCGCTGGCGTCCCCGCCGGCATCCGACGACCACGTATCTCGATCAAGAGGGAATCGAGCGCGGAGCAACCAACAATTCGAAATCGATGGTTTAAATCTCCCGTAGGGGCGTCCGCCTAGGCGGACTGCGCCCGCCGATGTCCATCGAGGCACCCACCATGACGATTTCGCCGTGTGTGTCTGTTCTCACCTCATTTCCTCCGGCCTTCATCTGAAATCTGAAATTTCAAATTTGAAATTGCCTTTGGTATCGCATCCGCGAGCCCCAGGCATTAATTCATTACGCTCCGAACTTACGAAGCGCCCGCCATCCTAATTGCCGCCCAAGCCCTCCCACCAACACTAAATCCCTCTTCCGCCCCCCATCTTGCTAGAATTTTCCTCAGATGCTGGCTCTCCACCTATTCGTAGTCCTCGCCCTCGTCGGCATGAACGCTTTCTTCGCTGCCGCCGAATTCTCTCTCGTCGCCGTACGCATCTCCCGCGTCCGCCAATTAGTCAGCGCCGGCGACCCTCGCGCCCGCATCGTAGAAATTCTCCTCGCCGATCTCAGCCGCGTAATCTCCGGCGTGCAAGTGGGCATCACTCTAGCCAGCCTGGCCCTCGGCTATCTCGGCGAACTAACTCTCTCCGAAATCCTTCGCCCGCTAGTAGCCCAAATTCCCAGCCGCTGGGCCGCCGTAGCCGCCCACGGCATCGCACTAGTTCTCGCTTTCGGCCTACTCACCGTCGTTCAAGTAGTCCTCGGCGAACTAGTCCCCAAAAGCATCAGCCTGGCCCGCGCCGAACGCGTAGCTCTTCTCATCGCCCGCCCGTTCCACTGGTTCCTAAATTCCTTCAGTTGGGCGATCGATCTACTCGACGGTATCGCCGAAAAATTCGTCCGCAGCCTAGGCGTAAAAGAAGCCCAATCCCACACTCTCGTCCGCTCTCCCGAAGAACTCCAAGTCCTAATCGAGCAAGCCCGCGAGCGCGGCGTCCTTCCCGCCACCGAAATGCAAATCGTGCAAGGCGCCATCGGCCTGGCCCAATTGCAAGTCCGCGAAATCATGGTTCCGCGTCCCGATATTCACGCTCTTCCCATGGACGCCAGCCTCGAAGACGCCATGCGCACCTTCGCCACCACGCAACGCTCGCGCATCCCCGTCTACGAAGGCACACTCGATCACATCAAAGGCTTTGTGCACATCAAAGATTTAATCTGGATTCAACTCGATCGCGCTCGCCGCGCCGAAGAAGGCCTGCCCCCGGCAGATTTTCATTTGCAGAGTTACTTGCGCGAAATTCTGATCGTCCCGGAAACCAAGCTAGCCAGCGAACTCCTCGTAGAACTCCGCTCCCGCCGCACCGAAATCGCCATGGTAGTAGATGAATTCGGCAGCATTCTAGGCGTGGTCACTCTCGAAGATATCCTCGAGCAAATGGTCGGCGAGTTTCACGACGAGTTCGACGTAGTAGAGCGCCCCATGCGTCTCCCCGATGGCTCGCTGATCTTCGACGCCGCGCTAAAAGTCCGCGATCTCGATTCGCAATACGGCATCACCGTCCCGGAAGATTCCTCCTACGAAACCATAGGCGGCTTCGTCCTAACGCATCTAGGCTTCCTCCCCCGCGGCGGCGAAAGCTTCGAAGCCAATGGTTATCTCTTCACCGTCATGGATATGGAGCGCCGCCGTGTCTCGCGCGTTAAAATCAAGCAAGTCGCAGTACCCGCTCCGCCCGCGCCGGAATCAAAATCCGCAACCGAGCCCGCCAAACCGGCCAAAGAAGCCAACGCCGTCGCAGCCGCCGCATCCGAAACCGCGCCGCCGGAAACCGTAGCTCCGGCCCGCGCCCGCCGCGCGACGCGCAGAAGCCGCTCGTGAAAATCCTCCGTCACGTAGCCCTTCGCATCCTTCTCGCGTTACCAGCCGTCTGGCTAATCATCACCATGGTTTTTCTTCTAGCCCACATCGTCCCCGGCGATCCCGTGCAACAAATGCTGGGCGAAGGCGCCCGCGCCGAAGATCTAACTCAACTCCGCCACGCACTAGGCTTAGATCTCTCGCTCCCAGTTCAATACGAGCGCTACCTAACCGGCGTTCTCCGCGGCAATCTAGGCGAATCCTTCCGCTATCAACGCCCAGTCACAAAAGTAATTCTCGAACATTATCCAGCCACGCTAGAGCTAGCTTTCATCGCGCTACTAGTCTGCGCCGCCATCGGCATTTCCGCCGGCATTCTCGCCGCCCACAAGCGAGGCCAGCCAGCCGATCGCGCCGTAAGCGTAGTAACTCTCTTCGGCCTCTCCGTCCCAAATTTCGCCCTAGGCCCAGTCTTAATTTTGGTGTTCTCGGTAATCTTCGGCTGGCTACCAGTCAGCGGCCGCGGCGGCATCTCTCATCTAATTCTTCCGGCAATAACGCTAGGCGCCGCACTAGCCGCGATCCTAACGCGCATGGTCCGCAGCTCCATGATCGAAGAACTCTCCAGCGACTACGTCCGCACCGCCCGCGCCAAAGGCCTCTCCGAATCCGCCGTCCTATTCCGCCACGCCTTCCGCAACGCGCTGATCCCGATACTAACAATCCTGGGCCTGCAATTCGGCACACTACTAGCAGGCACAATAGTCACCGAAACAATCTTCTCCTGGCCAGGCATAGGCCGCTTAGCCGTAAACGCCATCGAAGCCCGCGACTATCCGCTACTCCAAGGCTGCATCCTCCTGATCGCCATCTCCTACGTAGCGGTCAATCTGCTAACCGACTTCGTCTACGTCCTAGTAGATCCCAGGGTGCGCTTCGAATGAAATCCCTTCGCCAATTCTGGCGCCAAAGCCCGCTAGCAAGATGGGGCCTCGTAATTACTCTCCTGCTAGTCCTAGGCGCGTTACTAGCCCCGTGGATCGCCCCCTACAGCCCCATCGCCCAAAATCTCCCAGCCCGCCTCTCCCCGCCAAGCCCGTCCCACTGGATGGGCACCGACGAACTAGGTCGCGACATCCTCTCGCGCATCCTCTTCGGCGCCAGAGTCTCCATGCTAGTAAGCATCTGCGTAGTCCTGGGCAGCGGCATCACCGGCCTAGCCATAGGCGCAATCGCCGGCTATTTCGGCGGCTGGCTAGATCGCATAGTCAACATAGTCCTAATCAACGCCTTCCTCTCGTTCCCAGGAATCCTATTAGCAATAGCCTTCGCCGCGTTCCTAGGGCCCGGCCTGGGCAAAGTAATCCTCGCCCTAACCATCACAGGCTGGGCCGGCTACGCCCGCCTGGCCCGCGCCCAAGTCCTGCAAGCCAAAGAAATGGAATACGTCCTAGCAGCAAAATCCCTAGGCGCCAGCCACGCCAGAATTCTGATCCGCCACCTAATCCCAAATATCCTGCAACCAATCCTGATCCAAGCCACAATAGCCATGGCCGGCGCAATCCTAGCCGAATCCACGCTAAGCTTTCTCGGTCTAGGTGTCCTAGCCCCAATGCCAAGCTGGGGCGCCATGCTGAATGACGCCCGCGGCCACCTCTTCGACGCCCCGCACCTCGTAATCTTCCCAGCGTTAGCAGTAATGACCGCAGTCCTAGCCTTCAATCTCCTAGGCGACGCCTTCCGCGACTGGCTAGACCCCAGAATGCGCAGCCAACTAGCCGTAGCAGACCTAGCCCGCTAATCTCCGCATCCGTCGTCATTATTTGTGGCCGTAGGGGCGGGGCTTGCTCCGCCCGCGGACGTAACCCCTGCAAAAACGTGGGCCAATTGCCTGCGCGCACGAACTCGCACGGTCCTGCCATTCGGCCCCGCCGTCGCAGGAGCCGGCTGACACCCACGCCCGGGTTTCGGCCGCGCCCTTCGGCCCTCTTGCCGTCGCTTTTGCCTCATCTGAAATCTGAAATTTCAAATTTGAAATAGCCTTTCCTCGCGTGACGCACGCAAAAAAACGTTGTCATCCTGAGCGAAGCTAAGGATCTCGCCGTCCAGTCCTCGCACGCCCGCGCACAATTCCACGCAGCATGCGCAGCCCAATCCCTAATTTTTCAATTGAAACGAACTACCGGCAGTAACTACCCAACCTCAACCGTAACTTCCGACCCGCGATTCACGCCCAACGCCTTCGCCGCGTGTCCCTTATTCACCGAAATCTCCAGCGCCCCATTCGATCCAATCAATGCAATCGGCTCGGCCCCAGCACCATCCGCAAATGTCTGCGACAAATGATTAATCTCTTTATTCCCAACTCTAATCCGCACCTTGGCGTCGTTGGTGATCAACGCAGGAATTTCATCCGGCGTCAAATTCGTCAGCAAATTCCCAAACGAATCCACGCGCAAAACCACGCCCTTCGTCACATTCCCATCCGCCTTCGGCTTCGGCACCGACAACCGCACGTAATCTTCCACCTCTTCGCCAAAGCTGGCGCTCTGCCACGCCTTGCAGAACCACGCCGCCACCGGCGCAAACACGTCGCGCCCATGAAATGTCCGGCTCAACGGCTGCAGGAAATAATGCTCTGCGGTGATGTGCCGCACCGTCAAAGCATCTTTCTCGCGCTCGTAAATCAACGACAGCACGCCATTATCCGGCGCAATGTAATACTGCGATCCCGCCGTAACCAGCAGCGGCCGCCGTTCCGTCCCCACTCCCGGATCCACCACCACCACGTGAATCGTCCGGCTCGGGAAATATCGCGACGCATCGTTCACAATCAACGCTGCGTCCAAAATATCGTGCGGCGCCACGGCATGGGTGATATCCACCACCTGCACGTCCGAATTAATCCCCAGTATGACCCCCTTCATGGACCCCACCAGGTGGTCATTCGTGCCGTAGTCGGTAGTCAGTGTGATAATTTGCCGCGACAAGTGCGTCTCCCAGGCATCGGCGCAAACTGCCGACGCAAAAAACCCTGAATTCACGGTAACGAAGCCCAAGCACAGTTGTCAAGAAATCCGCAACAACGTGTTCACCCGACGCACCCCCAGGAATCTCGCCCGAGAGGACTGTGGGAGCTGCATCTTGCCCCCACAGCCCTATCAAGCGGGCCGCATTTACCAGGTAATAGTCTCGGACCAGACCTGCATCGTCGCGCCATCGCGTGTGTCCGACCACGCCGCGCGGACGGTGCCGTCGGATGCGGAGACCAACTGCACGTAGTCGCCGAAGAACCCGCAGCCGGGGAACCCGGTGCAGGGGTTGAAAGCCGTGTCGCTCACCGCAATCTGTTTAGGGAAGGTCTTGCCGCCATCGGTAGACTTCCCGACAAAATACTGCACCCTCGCGTTAAACGGATCGTTGCGGTCGTCGTACCAGCCGACATAAACGTTTCCATTCGGCGTAGCCGTCGCCCATCCAAAGAAATGGTGCTTCTGGTCCCCGAATGTATCGTTGTTCACGCGATGTACGTGTGACACTGCCGTCTCGGCGTTGATCACGGCAAGGTACACGCTCGGGCTCCCCTCGGCCTTGCCCCCGGCCACTTGATTCGCCGAAAAGGCGCAGTACGCCGTATTCTTGTGGATCCCGCATCCCGGTGCCGCAGCTCCGCTATCCCGGAAGCCCCAATTCAAATTGAGCAACCCGTTATAAATGAAGCTGGCCACCGGCCCGCCAAATACCACCCACGTACCGCCTGAGAGTGTGGATTCCCACATGTTCACCACCGGGAAATTCGTGAAATCGTCGAAGAACATGTGTGGTGTGCCATTGTTGTCGATCACCATGTCGGAGAACTGCGTGTTCTGCAGCGCTCCGCTCACCAGCGCCGGAGGCGAAAACGGCAATCCGGCCCCGGCGGAATGCGATTCCAGAATCGCCGAGGTGAATGGAGGAATTGTGGCGTTTCCATCCGTGCACGGCACATCGTTGCAGAAAATCGTGTAGTAGACGTACGTGGTTCCATTGTTCGGGCTGTTGGGATTGCTGTCCGAAGTGATCAACGGCTTGTCGAGAATGGCCGGGCAGTTGAACACGCCGGTGAACAATCCGTTGCACGGCTGGTCGTCAATCGGCGTTGGCAGGAGCGAAGTGTAGGTGCCCCCGGCAAAACCCTGTGCTACGTCGATCTCGAGGTCGAGGTTCTCGTAGCCATTGTTGAAGTCGATGATCTCGTTGCCGGTGATCGCTGAAATGTAGCTGTTCCCCGCGCCGTCAAATGAAACTCCCGGATCGCTCTGAAATGTTAGTGGAACGAACCCCGTAAACGGATCGGATCCTCCTACCATCTCGTCATCCGACCAGTTCAGTCCCGCGTTCGTCGAGACGTGGTAGAACTCGTGGTCCAGATTCAGACGGAAGTCGTTGGTCATCACCACCCAGTTGTTTGGGTTGGAAGGGTCAATCGCCGCTCCCACTTCTGCCTTCGGCCAGGGGTTGCGGTCCTGGTTGACCTGTATGTTTGTAAAAGTAGTCTGCGGCACGGGCTTCGCCGCCGCCTCCTCGCGCGCTTTCGCCTGTCTCTCCAGCAGGGCCTTGGCTCCGCCCTGGGGAATCACCGCTCCGTCGCGGTCAAAGGGCGCCTTGTGGTGTTTATTTACGTACGCGACATAAGACGCCATGTTCTTGAATGGCGTCGGATGCTGCGCTCTCGCCGCTTCTCCCCAGAAGAAACCGGCGATTAGTACAACGAGGACTGCCCGCAGCAGGTGGTGGCCGATGGAAGATGCGTCAATCCCATGTATCCCGCGAGGACCATGGGAACGAGGTATAGGTTGATGATACACGCGTGCGTCGCCGTGTTTCTTCATTCGTATTCTCCTTTTGAGTTTCTTTGTCGGGAATTGCGGGGTCGGTGTTACTTGCGGGCGGGATTATTCTCCGTTGTTATGCCCATGTCAATTAAATGAATCGCAACTCAAGCCCCTTTTAACGTTTCCCTCAAGTAAGGCCCCCGACAAGACACGCCATCTTCCAATCCATCGCCGTCGTGCGGGAGGATCTGAAGAACCTCCCGCCGTTCGGCCCCGCCGTTGCCGTTGTAGGGGAGAACCGGTGTAGCCCTCCCGCGAGCGTCCTCGCTCCCCACGCTTCGTCTTCCGCCGTTCGGCCCCGCCTTTGACTTTTTCTCCCAAACTTTCCAGCAGATTTCTGTTGACTAACTCGCCAACCTATGCAATCCTGCTCCCGGCTATGTACGAGAGCCGTGAAAGCAGCCAGCGTCACCGGGCGCCCTTGCACTTCTCCAAAGGCCCCGCCGCCACGCAGTAGCCGCAGTTCTGTAATCAGGCAACTCGGCCCCGTACAAATTTAGAAACTAAGAGGAAGCTATCCCGTAGATATTTCTAGGGGATCGGAGCTGATTTGTCAGGGCACGGTTTTAACCGCGCCGAAACCAGCGCAGGATCTCCGCGGCTTTAGCCGCTGAGGGCCGTCGGCCGACCCGCAGATAACGTCTATGAGCGAACAACACAAATGAGCAAGAAGCGAAGCTCTGCCCGCAGAGCATCATCACCGGCCCCAACCGCCGAATCTCCCGCAAAAGCGGAAATCATCCCGGCCAAGGAGATCACCGCAGCAGCCGATCTTGCGACCCGCGGAGAAAATCTAATCGATACAATTCCAAAATTAGAATCTCTCGTAACCCAAACAAAACAAACCACCGAGCACACTTCTAATCGATACAAACTCGAGGGAAGCGAATTTCAAAGCCGCCGCAGAATAGCAACTCAAACGAAGCGGCGCAAAGGAGGAAAAGCACTCTGAGGCACAGGAAGCACAGCCACTCCTGGCTGTGATCTTCGCCTGCTTGCGACGTTTCGTCGCTCGCAGGCGGCCACAGGCAGGAGTGCCTGCGCTACTGGAATTCATTTGCCTTGCAGGCGCGAGATCAAAAACTTGATGAAGCGGTCGGCGTCTATGCCTACTGCTACGTTTACGTTTGGCTGGACCTGGGTCATGCCTACTGTTTCCCAGTGATCGCCTACCTGGACGTTTTTGTCTACCGTGCCATGGCGGTTGGCGATGGTTTGGCCGCGGGCGTAACGGCCATCGGTCTCGACGTCCACGTGCATGAAGCGCGTTTGTAGAAACGTGGGATCGATGGCGCCGCCTACGGCCAGCGCGTCGTGGATGGCGCCGCCGGGGAAGCCGCTGCCTTGGTAGAGGCCGATCTGAAATTTCGCGACGGCCGCGGCGAATTTGGCTTCGGGCCCGGCATTTTTCAGCAACTCGGCGACGTCGGGATCGTGCACCAGAGTGATTTCAGTGACGTCGAGGCCGACCATGGTGATGGGCCAGCCGGCGTTGAAGACGATGCTGGCGGCTTCGGGATCGCCCCAGATATTGAATTCGGCGGCGCCGCTGACGTTGCCGCCGGTGATGGAGCCGCCCATCAGGATGACGCCTTTCACCAGCGGCACGATGGAAGGATCTTTCAGCACGGCGAGGGCGATGTTGGTTTCCGGGCCGACGGGCACGAGCGTGATTTGATGCGGATATTTGTGAACGAGATCGATGATGAGGTCGGGGCCGAAGCGGGCGTCGGGCTTGCAGCGTTGCGCAGGGAGCTGCGCGCCGCCGAGGCCGCCGGGGCCGTTCCAGAAAGGCTCGATGACCAGATTGCGGCTGATGGGTCGCTCGGCGCCTTTGGCGACGGGAATGTCGCAGCGGCCGCCGAGCGCGGTGATGCCGAGAGCGTTGTCGAAGCCCATGTCGGCGGTGACGTTGCCGGCGACGACGCTGATTCCCTCGACGCTGACTTCCGGGGAATTCAGCGCGAGGAGGATGGCGAGAGCGTCGTCGGTGCCGGGATCGGTGTCGATGATGATGCGCTTGGGCGATTGCGCGTGCGCGGGCGCGGCGAGCAGAGCGAAATGGAAAGCTGCGGCGAGCGCGATGGCTAGAGTGCAACGGCGAAGTGAGGTGAGCATAGGACGAAGAGGATACCGCAGAGACGCTGAGAGCGCAGAGAAAATTGGGACTTCTTGACCCTTGGTTCGCGCGGCGGTTATGCTGAATCATGCGCGTTTATTTGGATTACAACGCGACTACGCCGATGGCGCCTGAGGTTTTGGACGCCATGATGCCTTATTTTTCTGAGCGATTTGCGAATGCTAGCTCGATTCATTCGGAGGGGCAGAGGGCGCGGTATGCCGTGGAGGGCGCGCGGGAATCGGTGGCGGGGTTGATTGGGGCGAAGGCGGGGGAGATTGTTTTTACGAGCGGAGGGACTGAGGCGGATAATTTGGCGATTTTTGGCGTCGTTGCGGCCGACGGCACTGCGCGCACGAAGACGGGCGGAGCAAGCCCCGCCCCTACGGACACGTCGGAAGGTGGCGCGCGCGAGAGCGACGCGGCAAGTGGCGCGAGCGGAAATGGCGCGCGGCACGTGATTACTAGTGCGATTGAGCATTCTGCGGTTTTGAATGCTTGCCAGAAGTTGGAGCGCGATGGAGTTGAGGTTACTTACGTTGGCGTTGGGGCTGATGGCGTTGTCGATCCTGAGGAGGTGCGGAGGGCGCTGCGGCCGTCGACGATTTTGATCAGCATCATGCACGCGAATAACGAGCTGGGGACGATTCAGCCGATCTCGGCGATTGGCGAAATTGCGCGCGAGTCTGGCGTGGCGTTTCATACCGACGCGGTGCAGGCGGCGGGGAAATTGCCGCTGGACGTCGGGCGGCTGGGAGTGGACTTGCTTTCGCTTTCGGCACACAAAATTTATGGGCCAAAGGGAATGGGGGCGCTCTACTTGAGGGCTGGGACGCGGCTGCATCCGATGTTTTACGGCGGGCATCACGAGCGCGACAAGCGGCCGGGGACGGAGAATGTTGCGGGGATCGTTGGGTTGGGGCGGGCGGCGGAATCGGCGCGGGCGCTGCTAGGAAAGTCCGCGGAGCTGGGCGAAAGCGCGGCGGACAGCACTTCGCGAATTGCCGCGATGCGCGATCGATTCGAATCGACGATTCTGGAGATGGTGCCGCAGAGCCGCGTGAACGGCGATCGTTCGCGGCGCGTGGCGAATACGACCAACATGACTTTCGCCGGGGCCGAGGGCGAATCGCTTGTGATTGCGCTCGATTTGCGCGGCGTGGCTTGCTCGTCGGGGTCGGCTTGCTCGTCGGGGGCTGTCGAGCCATCGCATGTGTTGACGGCGATCGGATTGACGCCGGAAGAGGGGCGCTCGAGCGTGCGATTCAGTTTGGGGCGAACGACGGTGGATGCGGAGATTGATTTCGCGGTGAACGCGGTGCGCGAGGCGGTGGGGCATCTGCGCGGAATTTCGCCGAGTTACCGGAAAACGACGGCGGTGCCTGCGACACGACGATGAGTGATGAAAACACAATTTTGATTGAGGCGGGTCGCGCGCATGACGGCGCGGCGATGAGCCGAACCGATGCGAGTCCGCGCGCGATCTGTGCAGATGGCGAAATTGAAGGTCGTCGGATGCCGGCAGAGACGCCGGCGGTACCTACCCTCGCTGCCGCGACGCCCTTCGAAGCTCAGGACAAGCCGGCGGTGCCAACGGCTGCCGCGGATTGCATTGCTGTGGCTATGAGCGGGGGCGTGGACAGCTCTGCGGCGGCGGCGATTTTGCAGCAGCACGGCTACTCAATCGTTGGGTTGACTATGCAGCTTTGGAATCATCGGCGCTTGCCTGAGCTGCACGGGGCGGGGCCGGTGGCGCATCGTTGCTGCTCGCTGGATGATGTTTACGATGCGCGGCGCGTGGCTTCGCACCTTGGGTTTCCGTTTTACGTGGTGAATTTTGAGCGGCAGTTCGAGGAGAGCGTGATTCGGCCGTTTGTGGAAGATTATCTTGGCGGGCGGACGCCGATTCCTTGTACGAGTTGCAACAGTCACGTGAAATTCGATGAGCTGCTGACGACCGCGCGGCAAATCGGGGCCTCGCGGCTGGCTACCGGACATTACGCGCGCGTGCTGCGGAATGCGGAGACTGGGCGATGGGAGCTTTGGCGGGCGGTGGATGAATCGAAGGATCAATCCTATTTTCTTTTTGCGTTGACGCAGGAGCAGTTGGCGCGGACGGATTTTCCGCTGGGGGAATTGACGAAGACGGAGGTGCGTGAGATTGCGCGCGGCGCAAATCTTCCGGTTGCGGAGAAGCCCGAGAGCCAGGAAATTTGTTTTGTGCCCTCCGGCGATTACGTGCA
>DAITPO010000084.1:0-5408 GCA_036833535.1 Candidatus Acidiferrales bacterium
GTGACCGGCAAATTGCCGGGCATGGCGCAGTGGCAGGAGACTAGAATCTTGTGGTCCACGCTGCGGACGTGCACTTCGTGGCAATCCGCCATCTCGTTGTATTCCGATTGCAGCGTGCCGAGGAATTGCTGCACGGCGCGGCCGAGATCGCGCATTTCTTCGGCGCCGGCGATCTGCGCGCCAAGAGGCTCGATATGAATATTGATCAGTGCATGCGGATCGGTGGCGCGGCGAATATCGTCTTCGAGCTCAGTGGCGCTCCTGTGGGCTTCGGTGAGGCTCGCTTTTTCGTCCACTTCGAGATGCAGCTCGATGAAGAGATGGCCGTCGAACATGTGCGCGGAAAGCTCGTGAACCGGCAAGCCGTGTTTCTGCGCGACGGCGCGAATGGTGTCGAATAGATTTTCGCCGGTGGGCGCGCGCGGCTCGAGGTGCACCACGACGTCCGAGGGCACGATCTGGCTGATGCGCTGCTCGACGGCGTCGCTGGTGGCGTGAGCCTGCTCGAGCGTGGCAGTTCGCGGCACGCTGATGGTGACGTCCACGAAATGGCGCTGCCCGGCGCGGCGGACGCGCACGCGATCGATGCTCAACACGCCATCGACTGCGCCTGCGGCTTCCTCGATCCGCTCGCGCAGGCCGGACGGCGCGACGTCGAGCAGCGCGTCCAGCGTCTGCTTTCCTAGACGCCCGCCAATCCAAATGATGACTCCCGCAACCGCAAGGGCCGCGAACGCGTCCGTATAACCGAGCCATGGGATACCGAATTTCTGGCCAAGCCAGGCGGCGGTGATGCCGATAACTACTACGAAGGTGCTCCAGACGTCGGTGGAGAAGTGAAGGGCATCAGCTTGCAGGGCTTCACTGGGATATTTCCGGGCGACGCGCGAGAGGGCGCGCGAGCGCACCACATCAATGCCCATTGCAGCCAGAAGAACGACGATTGCCGTCACGCTGGGATGAAGATGAATTTCGTGCAGGAACAAGCGCCGCAGCGCTTCATAGATGATGTAGAGCGCCGTGATGAGCAGCAGCCCGGTCTCGACGAAGGCCGAGAAGCTCTCCACTTTGCCGTGGCCATAAAGATGATCGGCGTCGGCAGGCTTATCCGCGACGCGCACCGAGAGATAAGTGATCACGGCGGCGACGAGGTCGAGCACCGAATGCATCATCTCGGAAAGAATGCCGAGGCTGCCGGTGGCAACGGCGAGGAAAGCCTTGAGGGACACGAGTATCACGGCCGAGCCGACCGATCCCAGCGCGGCCAGCTTCTTTTCTCGAACGCCTTGGTCGACCGTATTCATGCAAAAAGCCCAGGGGATTATACGCTGGCCTGAGTTTGGCTGGGCGGACTCACTGCTTTACACTGAAGCGATCGAAAAATGACGACGGCTGGCACAATTGGACGGACCGTTCGCGAAGCTCCGGCGCGAGATAACCGGAAACGCATCGTTGTGGCGCTGGTGCTGGCGGCGGTGGTGCTGTTCTTCGCGTACTCGCTGTGGATTGAGCCGTTCCGCGTCGAGGTCGTTCATACGTCGGTGCAGGGAAATGTGGCGACGCCGCTGAAAATCGCGCAGCTTAGCGATCTGCACACTCATGGCGTCGGAGCGCGCGAGAGGCAGGTGCTCGATATTCTCGACGACGAAAAGCCCGACGTGATTGTCGTCACCGGCGATTCGCTTGGCGGATACGGCGGAACTTACGCGATGGTGGCGGAAGTGTTTCAGCAATTGCACGCGCCGCTGGGCGTCTGGGTGGTGCGTGGAAATTACGAAAACTGGCGGCAGATGCAGCACGAACATTCCTTCTACGCAAACGCAGGAGTGCATCTGCTGCTGAATTCCGGAACGCTGTTGCGCAACGACGTCTGGCTCGCCGGCGTGGACGATCCCTATACCGGAAAACCGAGTATTGAAGGAGCGCTCACCGGCGCTCCGCCCGGAGTTTACGAAATCCTGCTGTTTCACTCACCGGCGTACTTCGATCGAGTTGCGGGGCACGTGGACCTATGCCTGGCAGGCCATACGCACGGCGGGCAGGTGCGGCCGCCGTTTTTGCCGCCACTATGGCTGCCGAAAGGATGCTGGCCCTACGTCGCGGGATGGTACGAGGCCAAGGGGACGAAATCGAAGATGTACGTGAATCGCGGGATCGGCACATCGCTGATGCCGATCCGATTCAACAGCCGGCCGGAAGTGACGATCCTTACAGTCGAGCCTGAATCGAAACCTTCGGCTAATTGAGAGGCGGTTCGGTGACGAGAGGCAAGCGGCGCGGCTCTCCGTGAAATCCGCGAACTTCTCCTTCTTCCAAAAGAATGGAAGGGGCGGCAATCGAGCTGGCAATCCCGGACTGCGCCGAGCCGAAAGCGCCGAGCGCCGTGCCGGCAAATCCTTGCGCCGGATTTTCGAGATAATCGAAAACGCTCACGTCGTTGCCGATTCCCGCGAGATTTCGGATCGAGCGAAGCGTCAGGCCGTTCAGTATTCCACCGCGCACCAGTTCCTCGTGGCCGTCTGCGACGTAGACGCGGTAAAGCAGAAGCGGCATTTTCTCGCCGCTGGAAATACCGGCAGCCAGCCCGCCAATCGTCTCGTTGAAATCATCCTGGCGGACGGAGGAAATGGCAGGATTGTCCATGCGACGGACCTCGATGCACCATTCGTGGCCATCGTCTTTGCAAATGGATAGGAATTTCTTCTTCAAATCTGCAGGACTCTCGCCCGAATTGGATTCGAAGATCAAATTGCTTGGAAGCGGATGAGTGTCGGAGAGCAGCGCAGAGCGGGCGTGGCCATTTGAGGCGTAGAACTCGGGCCCCGGACGCCGCGACATCAGCAAATCCTTCAGGATTCCGTTCTCCACAATCGAAACGCGTTGCGGCCGCACGCCTTCATCGTCCACATCGTAGCCGCCGATCACCGGCTTCCCTTGATAGGCGCCGAGCGACGGGTCATCTACGAGAGAAACGCCGGCGGGCAACACCCGCGTACCCTCGCGTCCGGTCCATTCGCTGCGGCCGCCCAGCCCCTGCATCATTTCGTCGAAGCGCGGAAGCATGGAAAGCGGCCCGCGGGCGCCGGAGAGCGACGGCGTCAAGACCTGCGCGAGCAGCGAACCCGCGGCAGGCGCATCGAAGAGCATCGGACCGGTGTAGTCGGGCACGAGCGGGCTCGAGCGTAGCGCCACGAGTTCGCGCGCCGCGTCATCGAGTGACTTGCCTGCTTCATCTGCGGAGGGAAGGTCCGCGGGCTTCGCCACGTACTTGGCGTAGAAATTCTGGACTTCCATGCCGTCTTCGGCGAGCGCGTCCATTCCGCCTTCGATGGCCGCGAAGCTGCGCGAGACGCGAATCTCCGTGCCTTCACTGGTCAGCAAGTAATACGTGGTGTAAATGAGGTAGTAGGTGACGCGCGAATCTTTCAACTCAGCGTTGCCCCGCACTGCTTTCGATGCCGCGCGCGCTTCGTCTTCCCAATTGCGCGAGGTCCAATCCGGTTCGAGGCGCGGCTCGACTTGAACTACCGGCGCAGCCTTCGAGAAATCGTCGATCTCAGGCGGCTTCGTCAAGCTGCGCAGGAAGGCGCGCTTGACGGACATCTGCGTGAGGGCTTCTTTGTAAGCCTGATCGGTCGAAAGCCAGAGATCCTGGCGCAGAGAATTGTAGTCGCGATCGATGCCAACCTGTCCGGCGGATCCGAGGAAGCCGCGAAAGCCTTCATCACTGACGAAATTCGAGCTGTCGAGGTGGTAGTCGCCGACGCGAATGGTGGCAAGCATGAAGCGATTGCGAGTGTTGGTGGAAGATAGCAGAGCGCCGAAGGATGTGGTGATGGTGCGCGCGTCGATGTCCAGAAGTTGGTACTGAATGTGGAACGGTTTTTCGGCGCCGGGTATGGTGAGGCGCGCCTGTGAGCGCGCCAACTCGTCGCGAAGAGCGTGCAGCGTCTGGTCGTTATCCTCTGGCGCCGGAGGCGTAGTTTTTGCGTGGCGCGCTGGTGACTTGGTCGCGCCGGGCATGCGCACCGCCGCTGCAGCAGATGCCGGAACCACGAGGCCGGCGCAGGCGAGCAGCAGCGCACACGAAGCTGGAATTCGGAGGCGGATCATTCTCAATTGTTTCCTTTCGCTTCGGGGTCGTGCGCTGGCGGCGGCAGGATCGGCGGCTTGTCCGTGGAAGTTTCTTTCTTCTGAACTTCGAGTTCGGAAATCAGAATCGCGGGAGCCGCGGCTGCCACCGGGACGGAGCCCGATTCGGCGCCGCAGTAGCCATTGAAGATTTCCTGCGTGTCGCCGGTGGCCACGATTTTCGTGAGCGAGGCGAGAGGCGTTCCCACGATATCCACTCCGCGCACCAATTGATCCGGCTGCCCATCCGGAAAAACTTTGTAAACGACAAGAGGCAAAACCTGAAAAGCCTGCGGCTGGCCGCGGCCGGTGAACGTGAATCCGCCGGCGATGTCGTCAATCAGCAGGCCGTAGGGTTTGTTCTGTTTCTTGATGAGCTCGATGAGCTCGCGTCGCAGCTCCGCGTTGGTGACCGTCTTCGTGCTGGTCACAATGGTGTTGCCCATGCGCGCGATCGGTTGATAGCCAAGTTGGCGGCGGCCGTGCCCGTTCGAATGCGGCACGTCTACGAGCGGCGAGCGGCCCATCATGAAGGTCTTCAGCACGCCATTGTCAACCAGATGGACGTTCTGCGATGGGACTCCCTCATCGTCATACGGATAGTAGCCGAGTAGCATCTGGCCGTTCAGGCGCTGCTCGGTGGGATCGTCCTTGACGGAGATAAAATCGGGCAGAATCTGCTCGCCGATTTTCTTCGTGAAGGTTTGGCCTTCGGCGATGTCCTTCTGCCGGAATCCCTCGAGGCGATGGCCCAGGACTTCGTGAAAGAAGACGGCGGTGGCGCGGCCGGTGAGCATCGCCGGTCCGGCATAAGGATCGACGAGCGGGGCGCGATCGAGTGCCTCGAGTTCGGCGATTAGCACTTTGATCCGCGCAAATACGGCCTTGTCGTCCGGCGCTTCTTTCGGATCGATCCAGTCGAAATTGGCGAAGCGGTTGATGTCCATTCCGTCCGGGGCCTTGCTCTGAACGAAAAGCTCGAGGCGGTAGTGGAGCTGTCCGAAAGCCAGTTCGGTCCCTTCGCTATTGAGCTGGTATTGATTCGCGGCCTGCGCGGTAAAGGTGGCGATGGAATTCAGAACATCGGGCGAGGTGCTGAACGCCGCGGTGTATTTTCGCAGCTTCTCTTCCCACGGTTTGCGATCCACGTGGATTTCCGCGCGCGTGCCAATGTAAGTATGCGGCGTTTCGTGGGAGAAATCGGGAGCGTTGCCCTCGGCGGTTTGCACCTGCACTTGCTGGCTGGTCTGAATCTTGATGAGCGCCTGCGCGGAGGC
>DAITPO010000084.1:5508-15076 GCA_036833535.1 Candidatus Acidiferrales bacterium
GAAACCGTGTAGCTGAGGAAATAATCGGCCGGCTCGGCCTTGCCCAGCGTGGTGATCGAACGATCGAGTTCCGCCTTCATCGCCGCGAGAACCGGCGGCGGCGAGCTTCGCGAAGTGCCGCCGAGGCAAACAATTCCGGCGGTGAGGGCTGTTATTGCGGCGAGTCGTTTTGAAAGCTTTTGCGTTGCAACTGTCTCAGGTGTTTTCATCATGTTGAGTCGAAACTATAAGTGTAAGGCACGCGCCGCGCTTTTCCCAAACTCATCGGCGGCGCGGGTTGACGCATAAGCCGAAATTGGGGATGTCTAGCTCGACGGTTTCTCTTCGGCCGGCCGGGCAAAAATCGCGGGATCCGGATTGGTGTTGATCTTGACGTCCGACACCGTAGTTTCGGTGAATTTCTGGCCATCGTGATCCACTTGATTGCGGTACGGATATTGCAAGCCCTCGACCGCACGGAAATCACTCCAATGCTGATCGGTCTGCGTGTCGCCCTGCGGCGTGATGGCGCGGAAATGCGCGCCAATCAGCAAATGCGTCGCGGCATCGAAATACAATTTCACGGGACCGCTCGGCCCAGCCCACTGAACGGCGCTGGTCTTTTTTCCGTCGAAGTCTTCATCGTCGAGATATTGCGCCTCGATCTTTCCGTCGAGCGCTTGCTGATATAGGCCCCAGCCGCCCGTCAGTGCGATGCCACGCGAGAATTCGGCGATGAAATCCGGCGGCAGGTCGATCAATCCTTGTGGCGCGAGAATCCAACCGGCCTTTCCGTCGAAGCCCTGCGAAATTGTTCCAACCGGGAGCTGCGCATCGTTTCGGAGATGATCGGGAAACACAATCGTTAGCTTCAGCGTGAGATCCATGGGGCCATTTTGCGTGGTGGCTTGGCCCGAAACGCGAACTTCGAGGCTCTTTACCGTTTTGAGAGTGTCGCCGCCGGATGCCTTCGCCGCTGCGAGCACGATGGACTTTCCTTTAGCGAGTGATTCCGGCGTTGGCGCGGGCACCGGTTTGGCCGGGGCGGCGGGCTGCGGTGCTGCCGCGGGCTGAGTTGGCGCGGCGGGATTTTGAGGCGTCAAAGATGGCGCGGGAGTCTTCGGCTGAATTTGCGCGGCGAGCGGCGTGGCGAATGCGAATAGAGCGGCTGCCATCGAACACGCAACTAATGAGGACAGATACGCGCGCATGGCACTGTGCACCTTCATTCGATTCCTCCGCTGATGGGCCGCAGTTTACTTGGATGGCATGCAGCGCAGCAGAGTTTCATCATATCTCGAAAGGAACGGAACACTGAGATCCTTCGCTTCGCTCAGGATGACAGCAACGATGCCTTTGTTCCGGAATTTGTGAAAACGTGGGGATTCTTGGCCGGCGCATTGGGCGTGGGCTGTTGACGGGGCGCTAAGATGCCTATAGCATCCGGGTAAGGGAGTGCCCAACGATGCTTCGTCATTCCTACGCTGAGCTTGAATCCGTCCGCTTGCACTACGCCGCTGAGGGTCCCGAGGACGGAGATTTAATCGTGTTCGCGCACGGCTTTCCCGAATTTTGGTACGCGTGGAAGAAGCAGCTCGCCGAATTTGGGCGCTCGCGCCTGGCCGTCGCGCCCGATCTTCGCGGCTACAATTTGTCGTCGAAGCCGGGGTCAGTGGAGGATTACGAGCTGCGCCATCTGGTAGAGGACATACGAGGGCTCGCCGCGCATCTTGGCTGCGGCGGAGACAAGAAATTCACGCTTGTGGGCCACGATTGGGGCGGCGTTGTCGCCTGGGCGTTTGCGCTGGTTTATCCCGATTGGCTCGACCGTTTGGTCGTCATCAATGCGCCGCATCTGGCGGTGTTCCGCCGCGAACTGGCGCAAAATCCCGCGCAGCGAAAAGCGAGCGAATATATTCAAATTTTCCGCACGCCGGTGGCTGAGACGGCGCTCTCCGCCGGCAACTATGCGGCGCTTTCCTCGATTGTTCTCGCGCCCGGCCTCGAACGCGGATATTTCACCGAAGCGGATCGCCGCGCGTATCTCGAAGCCTGGTCGCAGCCTGGGGCGCTCACCGGCGGGCTCAATTACTATCGCGCTCTTCCGCCTGTCTCGGGCAGCGAAGGCAACGACGATTTGCCCAGTCTGCTGCCCGGTGCGAAATCGTGGGTGGTGCAGGTGCCGACGTTGGTTCTATGGGGCATGAAGGATGTTGCGCTGCTGCCCGGCAATCTCGACGGCCTCGAGGAATACGTCCCGAACCTGCGCATCGAACGAATCCCCGAAGGTTCACACTGGGTGATTCACGAGCAGCCCGATCTGATCAATCGCCACATCCACGATTTTCTGGGCGGAAAGCCCGTCTGGCGCACAGAAGCCGTCGCCGCGCGCCGCTAAGTAGCAGCCGATACCCTCCAAAAAAAATCACCGCTGCAGACCATGTGCTGGTCCGCAGCGGCGATTCAATTCTTAAAGCGAAATTATTTCCAACTGCCCGGATTACGGAGTGATCGTCCAGGTATTCACGCTGCCCTGGCCGCAACCGAACTCCCGGGGTCCCCAATACTTCCACGAGCCGTCAGTAAAATTCGCGCGGCCGTAGAGGTTGGAGCCCGCCACCGGGGGATAAGCCCAGCCGTTGCTCCAGGGGCCGAGAGTGCCCGTGTACACGCCGTTCACATAAATATCCACGTACCAACCGGTTTCGTTGCTAACTTCCACCGAGCAACCGCGGCCCTTACCAGCAGGCTTGGCGGCCTGACCGCTCGGATCGTTTGGTGCCCGGTCGGTCTTGATGTTCGTGTCCGCCCCGCCGCCACGGCTCGACTGGGCTTGGGTCTTCACTGCGTTCTTGGTAGGTTTCTGGCCCGCCATCTTGTCGTCTTTTTTGTCCTGCGCGATTGCCTGGCTCGCGCCGAACATCAGGACGAGGACTAGCGCACAAAGTAACTTCATATACGTGCTGAGGCTGTTCTTCATCTTTCCCTCCGGAATAAGATTGCGAATTTGCACGGACGATATCAAACAATGGCCGTCACAGTCAAAAGAACTTTCGATCTCGAGCAGTGCGATCTCCTAGGGCTCGGGTTGGCTGTGAATTGGAATTTTCGTGATGGACCACGATGCAGGCGTTGCGGGTCTCGGCGAGCGCGTGCCTACACTCGATAGCAATTGATCGAGCGGGCTTTCCGCGCCTCGCTGTCCGCCGCGGACTCCTTCCCAGGCGAGACTCGCCAGATTGATGGAGTCCTGCGGCGCGGTCGTAAGCACAAAATACGTGTCGGTGCCGAACGGCTTGCCCACGGTGAACAAGTCTTCTGCGCCGAGCTTGATCTCCGTGGGAATTCCATCGGAGGTTTCCGCAGGAGTTGGGTGGACATTCTCGACGTCGCCGGTATCAAGGCTGGGGAAGACAGGAACGCCGTTGCCGTCGCTATCGATCACGAAGACATAAATCCGGCGCGGACCGACGAAGCGTTTCAAGTCTTTCGGATCGGCGCGAAGGACGAGGCCGTAGGAGCGGCCGTCGCCGTAAGTTGTAGTCACTGGTTCTTTGGAGTCGGGATGTTTCGTTTCGTAGAGCTCGAGATGATACGGGAATCCTCCATCGTCGGCAGGCGATGGGAGCATTAGCCAGCCATTGATGCGAGAGAGGTTGCCGGCGAGCTCAGTCAGCTCGGTGACGGCGGTTTCGAACGTGTTCGAGCCGGATTGTGCGGCGACCCAGCGAGTTTCCGGGGGAAGCGAGCTGGCGGGAGGAGCCGGTGCTGTAGCGGACTCGGCGCCACCGGCCTTCTTCGTCGCCTCGCGAGCGTCCTTGGAAGCGCCCGGCAGCAACCACGCGTACTCGATTCCTTTCGACGTCGCGCGGCCGACGAGGAGATAATTTGCCTCGTGAATCGAACTCACCGCGCGCACTGGCGACGGCCCACCCGTAAGGCCCGCCACTCCCGCACTGGCTTCCTTCGGCAGGGGGAGATTTACGAAGATTCTCGTCTTACCGCTCGGAAGTCCCTTTGCCACGGCCACCAGATCCGGTGTGCGGCCTAGAATCTTCGTAGCCTGAGTATTTTGATCCGTGAGGACCCAAGCCGTGCCGTTCCAGGAGACGATGTGCGTCGGCGTCACTTCGTAGGGATCGTCAACCACCGTGATCCCCGGCAAGGCACGCAGTGCGTTCACGCCGTCCGCCGTGTGCTTCAATTCCTCGGTCGTAAGATCCGCCGGAGGGACCCAGAGTGAAAGAAGGCCCTTCCCGGATGGCGCCCAGCGATCGACGGTAAAGAGCATCCCAGGGCTGAGCTTTGAGACATCACCGGCGAGAGTCTTCGCGGTGGATTTCCCCGGTGTTTGCGCGGTGACTTTCAAGCGCACCGGCCCCTCCGCGTCGGACTTCTTCGCTGGCACCAGTTCCGTGCCAATTCCGAAGCCCAGGCTGAATCCGCCGAGGAGTTGCACGGTGCCGTCCCCGTCGGCGGTAATCACCGGCAGGGTGATTTTGCCCGAGAGATTCCCGCTGCTGGTGCCAAATAGAGGTGCGCGAATCCGATCGGCTGGCCCAGAGATTACCGGCACCTGGCTGGCTCCGGCCGACCGCATGGTGGCGAAGGTTTGCAGGAAAATATCGTTCGCCGATTCGTCGAGCGGGGCGCTGCTGAGGACCTTCATCAATGCAGCGGTGAAAGCACCGTGTTCGTTTCCATTTTCATCGCGTCCCTCGGCCGCGCTCTCAATGTCCTGAGCTGCGGCAATGACCAGCGCGCCGCGCTTTTCGGGGAACGGCCCAGCATAGTCGTCTGCGGCATCGCGCGGGTCGGGCGGCAAAGCGCGTATGCGGTCGAAGCGGGAATAGCCGCGCGCAATCGAGCCACTGTGGCAACTATCGAACACGGCAGTGAGCAGAGCACCCTTCTCGATCACCTTCATGAAAGAACGTGCGTATTCCTTGTCGCGGATGTCCGGTGTGCCCTTATAGGAATCCGATGGCACGGTCGTTTCATCCTGCTTGTCTTCTTCCGGGCTCTTCGAATTGTGCATTTGCGAGCCGTGCCCCGCGTAATAGAAGAAGCTGATGTCTCCGGGCGCGGCGGGATCAGCGAGATATTTCTGAATGGCGTCGAGAATGTTCTGATGTGTGGCTTCGGCTTCGGTGAGAACGTGGATGTTCTTCTCCTCGAAGCCATAGCGTGTAATCAGCAATTGGCGAATGCTCTCGACGTCATTGAGGGAACCCTCGAGATTTGTCCAGCTTCCGCGCCCGCCGACTCCCGCTTTCTCGACCAGGACGATTTTCTTCGCCGTCGTGCCCTCGGGAACGTAGGTATTAATTCCGGCGAGAACCGCGCGGCGCGTCTGAGCAAAACCGGACGTCGGAGCTAGCATCAGGAATGTAACGATTAGAACTGCTGCGATGAAAACCCGGCCGAACACCACCTTATAAAATTTAGCAGCTGGGATCATGATCGTCCTCCCGGTTTGGGAGTCTAGCTCCGCCGGCCGCGATGAGGCAACCCGCTGGCGCATACGCCGTTTCCACAACGCACGAGTCGGCACACGATTAGAACGCCGGCACCTCGAAACCTTGCAGGCGCAGATCGCCCACTTCTAACTGCGCGCCACGCGGTCCCCTATCGATTCGTTATTCCCGCAAGAAAAGTAGCATCGCAGCTGGATTCCAAAGGCCGAGACGGCTTTGCCCGTTTGTTTTCAGTATTCTGAGAACGCGATTTCCGTGATTGTGCAAAACCTCGGATTCGCCCTCTACACGTTCCCATAAGTCTTTTTAATACAATGTATTAACAATGGCATCCTATGTGCCATTGTCATTCGACGAACGGCGGCTACGGGTGTGGAAACGCGTCCCGAGTGACGCAATTTGGCGCTCCGGCAGCATCACTCTGGCACGCAAATATTCACACGTCGCACCGTTCATATCCGTAGATTTCTAAATGCACTCGGAGTAGTCTTCCGAAACTGATTTTTTTGACGATGTGCGGTTTTGGTGCCGTTCCTAAAGGGATTTCGGCCATTTTCGCGCCCATGATGTGTCGAATTGGCGTAACAAAAACCGCCCGCCGGGAAGCTTGTTAACTCGAACCACCGCGCAGTCGATATTCATCAGTCTCAAGCTCGCGCGAAGCACTCTGAGAGCGAAAGCAGTGGAGGCAAGGATGAGCCTAGCAGCCGGTGACCTGAAGGAATTCCTGCGATTCGCGCACGCCGCGCGACGACAAGCGGTGGCTCCATCTTCTCCGCGCTCCTCGGCCGGGCGGGTTAGGGTCTCTCGATCGGCGCTCGCTGCGTTTCTTGCCTTGATCGCACTCTCGCTGGCCGCCACGGCCAGTGCGCAGATACCGCCCAAGACTATTTTCGCCGGTCAATTTCCGAATGCCGTGGCAGTGAACCCGGTAACCAACAAAATTTACATTGCGAATTCCGGCAGCAACAACGTCACTGTCGTTGACGGCGCAACAAACAACTTCACCACCATCAACGACACTCACGCCACCACTCCGGTCGCAATCGCCGTCAATTCCCTCACCAACATGGTGTATGTGGCCAACAGCGGCAGCAACAACGTCAGCGTCTTCAGCGGCGCCATTGGCAGCACTCCGGCCGCCTATGTCACCACCATCACCAATGGCAACGGGCTTGGCCCCTCAGCCATCGCCGTCGATGCTCACCTCAATCAGGTGTACGTCACCAACAGCACCAGCGGCAACATCACGATCATCAACGGCGCCACAAATGCCATCACGGCGACCCGGGCCTCGGGTACTACTCCCTCAGCCGTCGCAGTCAACTCCGCTACCGGATTCTTTTACGTCGCCAACGCCGGCGACAACACTGTCGCGATTTTCAACGGCAACACCAACGTCATCGCTGGCTCGGCCAGCATGGGCAGCGGCGCCAATCCTTTTGCCATCGCGGTAAACGAAGCCACCGACCAGATCTACGTCTCCAACAACGGCACGAACAACGTCATCCAGATTGACGGCGGCACGCAAGCGATCACCGGCTCTCCGATATCCAATGGAAACGCGATCAACCTGCAAGGCATCGCTGTAAACCCCGTGACCAACCAGATCTTCGTGGCGGCTAACAGCGGCAACACGCTGGTCATCAATGGCCCCGGCAATTCCACCGCGATTGTCAACGATCCGAACGCTTCCGGCGGGATTGCGGTCACCGTCGATTCCATCACCAATACCGTTTACGTCGCCAACTTCAACGGCACTGCCACGGAATTCAACGGCAGCAATCCCTCGACGGTCTTTAACTTCGCTACTGGCGGCAGTACCCAGGCCATCGCCGTGAATCCGGCTACTCATCGCGCTTATGCCGCGTGCAATCTGAGCAACGGCGCATTCACCGTCATCGACGGCGCCGCTCTCATCCCCACCACCATCACTCCCACCGATTCCGCTCCCGTGGCCATCGGCGTGAATCCGGTCACCAACCTCATCTACGTCGCCAACTCTGGCGACAACGACGTCACCGTCATCAACGGCGCCACCAACACCATCCAGGGCTCCGCCATCGGCGTCGGCAACAACCCGACCGCTATCGCCGTCGACCCCATCCGCAACCAAATTTATGTCTTGAATAGCGGCGACGATTTCGTCACCGATATTGACGGCGCATCCGGTAACACCGCGCAACTCACCGACAGCAACGCCTCCGGCCTGACCTCCCTCACCTTCAATCCCGTCACCAACACGGGATTCTTTACCGGCGCCACCTCGCAAACATTGACTTCCTTCACCACCATATTTGGAGTCAGCACATCGACCGGCGATCAGTCGCTTACCGGCTTCGCGTCGCATCCGGGCCCCATCGCCATTAATCCTTCCAATGGCCAGCTCTTCATTCTCGACAACTTCGATAATTCCTATACTGTGCTCGATGCCGTTACCAGTAATAGCGTCACCAACGGCGGAACCCTCGGCGGCTTCACGGCGATCGCAATCAATCCCGTAACCAACTTCGCCTACATCGCCAGCCCCGATGGCGTTTTGGTTGTCAATGGCAGCGACTTGAGCTCCAACGCCGTTTCGGATACCAACGCCTTGGGTCCGATCGCCATCGCCGTCAATCCAGTCACGAACCTGGTTTACGTCGCCAACAGCACCAGCAACAACGTCAGCGTATTTCAAGGCGCCACTGCGACCTCACCGGCAAGTTACCTCGCCACGGTGACCGACTCCCTCGCGCATAATCCCCACGCCATAGCGGTAAATCCGACAACCAACAAGATCTATGTGGTGAATAGCGGCAGCAACACCATCACGGTGATCGACGGTGTTTCGAACGGCGAACTTTCCATCCAGGTTGGCAACACTACCGCCGCAGCCGCAATCAATTCCATCACCAACGAAGCCTATATCATCAATCAGAGCGGCACTTCGGTCAGCGCCATCACCGAGTATCAACCGCAGACCAACAACATCCAGACGCAGATCTCCGCGTTCCCCGGCAATGCCACCAGCACCACCACTCCCACTTTCACTTTCAGCGCAACAAACGAACTCTCTGAACAAACTCCGCCCCCCAACACAACCTTCGCCCCTATCGCCAATATCTACTATCAAGTGGACACGTGGCTGGGTACCTGGACGCCGACGAAAACCCAGTCCGGCTTCTCCGCGACTCTCGCGCGGCTCTCTCCCGGCGTTCATACTATCTATGCCTTCGCCACCGACGGCGAAGACAGCACTTCCACCATCAGCGGCATGCAAAGCGGCCCCACCGTCGGCCAAATCGCTTCCTACCAATTCCTCGTGGCCCCGGAAATTGGTCAGTTCTTCGCCCTGTTCGGCCCCTCGCAGGATTTCGGCTCGCAGGCCCAGGGCGTGCCAAGCACTGCTAAGGCCGTCACCCTGGAAAACGAGGGTGGCTTCCCGATGAATTTCACTTTCGCTCTCGGCGGAGCCAACGCATCCGACTTCACGCTGACCACGGGATCTGGAACACTCTGCAATCAGCTCGGTGGCGTGTTGCCGGCCAATTCTCAATGCAATTTCTGGTTCACCTTCCAGCCTTCCACGTTGGGAGCGGAATCGGCCACGCTGACAGCGACCGACACTACGACCGGCACTCCCGTCGATCTTCCAGTATTCAATTTGACCGGCAGCGGCGTGCCGCAGCTCTCGGTAACTATCAGCGGCAATGGCACGGGCTCGGTCAGTGATGGCGCCAGCTTCAGCTGCGGCAGCGGCACGTGCACGACAACGTACGCCGCGAATGCTTCCGTCACTCTCACGGCCACACCGCACGCGGGCTCTTCCTTTGCGGGTTGGAGCGGCGACTGCGCCGGCGCCAGCACCTGCAGCTTGACGATGAATCAGAGCCATACCGTGACCGCCACATTTACCGCCGGCGGCAACACTCTTTCGATCGGCGAAGCGGGAAGCGGCGCGGGCACAGTCTCTTCGAATCCCTCCGGCATCGCCTGCCAGCCTACTTGCAGCGCTCTATTTTCCACCGGCCAGCAAGTCACGCTTACCGCAACTGCCAATCCCGGCTCGGTATTCACAGGCTGGAGCGGCGGCGGATGTTCGGGCACCGGCACCTGCATCGTCACCATGA
>DAITPO010000085.1:0-14923 GCA_036833535.1 Candidatus Acidiferrales bacterium
GATCGCGACGGCACGTTCATCACGCCGCACCAGATTTTCTCGATTCTGCTCTGGCATCTGGCTGGCACGCGGAAAATTCCCGGCGACGTGGTGAAAACTTTCTCCACGACGAAATTGATCGACAAGATTGCGGCGAAGTACGGGCGCAGACTCTGGGAAACTCCCATCGGTTTCAAGTATGTCGCCGAGCGCATGCTGGAGAGCGACATTCTGATCGGCGGCGAAGAGAGCGGCGGAATCGGCACGAAACTGCATTTGCCCGAGCGCGACGCCACTGTAAATGCGCTGCTGCTCGCCGAAGTGATGGCCTGGCACGGCAAGCGGCTCGGCGAATTGGTCGCCATGCTGCACCACGAGTTCGGTGAATTTCACTACGGGCGCGTGGATTTGGAATTGCACGCCGGACAGAAAGAGAAAGCCATCGCGTATTTCTCCGACGCGAAGCTCACGCGCCTTCTCGATTGGCCGGTGACGAAGCGCGAAAATCTTGACGGCATCAAAGTTTATCTTGGCGACATCGGCTGGGTGATGGTGCGCGCCTCGGGTACCGAGCACATGTTGCGCATTTATTGCGAAACGACGAGGCCGGAGACGACCCGCAGGGTACTTGACGAGGTTTGTGCTGTTGTGCGTGCGCTTTGAAGACTTGCAGAAAGAATGCGAAGTCTGGCACGGAGCCAGCTCATGAATAATTCGGACGGCCCGGTAAAACGAACCTCAGCGGCTAAAGCCGGGTTCATTTTGCGGCGGTTGCGGCACGACTGAAGTCGAGCCCTGACAAAGCTAGCGAGTACTTGCAAAGACGGATTCATTCCGAACAAGGTGAGGAAACTCCCGTGAAGCGACGCTTCTACCAACTCGATGTTTTCACGACCAAGCCTTTTGAGGGAAATGCGCTGGCTGTGGTTACAGACGGCGACAACATTTCAAACGATCGCATGCAGGCTGTGGCGCGGGAGATGAATCTTTCGGAGACAGTCTTTGTGCAACGGCCGACGAATAACCGGGCGCTGGCGCGGCTGCGGATTTTCACCACGCAGCGCGAGCTGCCGCTGGCCGGGCATCCGGTGATCGGCACGTGGTTTCTGCTGGCGCAGCTCGGCGTAGTGCCTGCATCGGAAGGGCAGGTGCGAATCCTGCAGCAGACTGGCGCGGGAATTCTTCCCGTCGAGCTTTCATTTCACGAGGGCAGGCCGGTGCGCGTGACGATGACGCAGAAGCCGGCGAAATTCAGGCCCACGCGAATCAAGCGAAAGGCGATGGCTGCGGCGCTGGGGCTCAATGCGCGCGATATCGTCGCGGATCTGCCGATCGAGGCCGTCTCCACGGGCATTTTCAATCTCATGGTGCCGATTGCATCGCGCAAAGCGCTCAGCAAAATCGCCATGAATCTTACGGACGCCGCGAAGTTACTGCGTGGCGTCTCCCAAGTGGCTTATTGCTTCACGCTCGGCGGCGACGGACATGTCTTTTCGCGAGGGATGTTGCCCTGGGGCGCGATCGAAGATCCGGCGACGGGGTCGGCGGCCGGCTCGCTGGGCGCTTATTTGGTGCGTCACGGAAAATTGCGCGCCGGGGAACAATTGAAAATCTTGCAGGGCGTGGAGATGATGCGACCGAGTCACATTGAGGTGGAAGTTGATGGCACGCGCGGAAAGCTCACGCCGCGCGTGAGCGGCGCGGCGGTGTGCGTTCTCGAAGGCCACATCGAGGCGTGATGCGAACGGCCTGACGCGCGCTGCGGGATGTGAATCACGGCGAATTCGACGAAGACTTCCCATCCTACTGCGCGAGAATTTGGGTTGTGGCTTGATCTTGCGCGAAGAGGCCCGGCTGAAGACCGGGCCCTACGTTCGGAAAAGGCATTACATCAGTAGCCCGATCGACGCTATGCGCGCCTATTCGGCGGATTCGATTTGCTTGGCGGCGGCGTCGAGTACGCCGTTGAGGAATGCCGGGGCATCTTCCGAGGAAAATTTCTTCGCCAGCTCGATTGCCTCGTCGAGCACCACTTTCACCGGCGCGGTACCGGCGCGTAGTTCGTAAATCGCCAGCCTTAGGATATTTCGATCCACTGCCGCGAGACGGTCGAATTTCCAATTTTGCGCGAGCCTTGCGACTAGCTTGTCGTTCGATTCCGCCTGCTCGACGGCGCCTTCGAAAAGCTGCCGCGCAAATTTGCGCGTGGATTCCACGGCTTTTGCAGATTTCCAGAAATGCTTCTCTACTTGCGCGGGCTTTTGCTGCCCGAGATCCCATTCAAACAGCATTTGCAGAGCGAATTCACGGGACTTGCGGCGCAGCGTCATTCTAACGCCGCCGCGAGCGAGGCGATTTGGGCGCAGCAGTGGAGCGCGAGGATGCAGGAGCGGCAGCACGAAGCTGGCGCGAGAGATTTCCCATTTCGACGGCGGCAAGGCCGGCCTCGAACCCTTTGTTGCCGCTCTTCAAGCCTGCGCGATCGATTGCTTGCTCGAGCGTGTCGCAGGTGAGAACGCAGAAGGCCATGGGAACGCCTGTATCCATTTGCGCGAGTTGAATGCCGCGCGCGACTTCGTTCGAGACGTGCTCGTAGTGCGAGGTTTCGCCGCGCAGCACGCAGCCGATGCAGATTATCGCGTCGGGGCGGCGCGATTCGGCCAGCTTTTTCGCCGCCACGGGCAGTTCGAACGAGCCCGGCACGCGCACAATTTCAACTTGATTGTCAGCGGCGCCTGCGCGCTCGAGCGCGTCGAGCGCTCCGGCGAGCAACCGTTCGGTGATGAAGCTATTGAAGCGGCTGATGACGATGCCGAAGCGCAATCCGGTTGCGCTCAGATTTCCTGTGATGGATTTCGGCTTTAGCTTATCGGCCATCGGTGATTGACGCGGTCCTCATCTCAGCGGCCCTGAAATTTGGCGGGGCGCTTCTCGAGAAATGCCTTGGTGCCCTCGCGCATGTCTTCGGTGGCGCAGCAGAGACCGAACAGCGTCGCTTCTAGGAATAGGCCCTCTTCCTGGGTCATCTCCATTCCATGTTCTACCGCTTCCATCGCATATTTCACGGCCAGAGGCGCATTGGCGACGATTTTTTGCGCGATTTTCTCCGCGGCCGGAATCAGCTCGGGCAGCTCGACGACGTGATTCACGAGGCCGACGCGCAGCGCTTCGTCGGCCGGAATCATTTCGCCCGAGAGAAGCAGCTCGTGCGCGACGCCTTTGCCGCAGAGGCGCGCCAGGCGTTGCGTGCCGCCGTAGCCGGGCAGGAGGCCGAGCTTCACTTCGGGCTGGCCGAGGCGCGCATTTTTGCTGGCGATGCGCATCGAGCAGCACATCGCGAGTTCGCAGCCGCCGCCGAGCGCGAAGCCATTAATCGCCGCAATCGACGGCTTGCCCATGGTCTCGAGCTTGTGAAAAGCCGCCTGGCCAAACAGCGAATAGTCTTTGCCTTCGACCGGGGATTGCTTCGCCAGCTCGTTGATATCCGCGCCTGCCACGAAGGATTTTTCGCCCGCGCCAGTGATGATCAGCGCGCGAACGCCGGCATCAGCGCGCGCCGCATCGAATGCGCGGTCGAGTTCCTCAACCGTTGCGCGATTCAGAGCATTCAGAACTTGCGGCCGGTTGACGGTGATCCGCGCGATCTGATCCCTTACTTCGTACAGAATGTTTTCGTAGCTCATCGGCCGAGACTCTTTCCCTTTTCCATTTTCCGATCTTGCTATCTCAAATCCATCGGCTTCGGTTTTGCCGGATCAGAGTAATCGTAAAATCCGCGACCCGCTTTCCGGCCGTTCCATCCTGCGAGGACCATGCGCTTGAGTAGCGGCGGCGAAGCAAAGCGCTTCTCTTTGAACTCATCGAACATGATCTGCGAGATGTAGTAAGTCGTATCGAGTCCCACGAAATCGAGCAGCGTGAGCGGCCCCATCGGATGGCCGCAGCCGAGCTTCATGGAATTATCGATATCTTCGACGGACGCGACGCCTTCTTCGAGAGCGCGCACGGCATCTAGCAAGTACGGCACGAGCAGGCGATTCACGATGAAACCGGTGCGATCGGTGGTGCGCACGACGGTCTTGCCAAAGCGCGCGCCGAGCGCTACCGCCTCGTCAAACACTTTCGGATCGGTGGCGATCGTGCGAATAAGCTCCACCATTTTCATCACCGGCACAGGATTGAAGAAATGCATGCCGATGAAGCGGTCGGGGCGCGTGGTGAATGTGGCCATCTCGGTGATGGAAAGCGAGGAAGTGTTGCTGGCGAAAATTGTCTGCTTCGGACAGATCTTATCGAGCGCGCCGTAAAGCTCCCGCTTCGCCGGGAGTTGCTCGATTATGGCCTCGATGATGATGTCGCGGTCTTTGAAATCATCGAGATTGGTCGTGCCGCGCAAGCGGGCGCGCGCTTTGTCGCGGTCCGCAGCTTGCAGCGTTCCCTTCTCCACAAGCCGCGCCAGATTTTTGTCGATCGATTGCAGCCCTTTATCCAGAAACTGCTGCGAGACTTCGCGCACCACCACATCGCAGCCCGATTGCGCCGCCACTTGCGCAATTCCCGAACCCATCAGGCCGCACCCCACCACTCCGACTTTCTCGATGGGCATTCCTTATCCTCCCGGTAGATCGAAGCGAACCCTAAGGATGGTACTACGAGAGCGACTCGACAATCATGGCGATCCCCTGCCCGCCGCCGATGCAGGCGGTGGCGAGGCCGTAGCGCGCGCTGCGGCGCCGCAATTCGAGCAACAGCGTCAGAACGAGGCGCGCGCCGCTGGCTGCCAGCGGATGTCCGAGGGCGATCGCGCCGCCGTTCACGTTCACTTTCTCGCGATTGAGGCCGAGCTGTTTTTCGACAGCGAGATATTGCGCTGCGAAGGCTTCATTCACTTCGATGAGATCCATTTGCTCGAGCTTCAGTCCGGCTGCGGCCAACGCTTTCTGCGATGACGGCACTGGTCCGATGCCCATGATGCGCGGCTCGACGCCCGCGGTCGCCCAGGAAACGATGCGGCCGAGTGGCTTCAAGCCGCGTTCCTTGGCCGTCTTCGCGTGCGTCACCACCAGCGCCGCTGCGCCATCCACGATTCCACTGGCGTTTCCTGCTGTGACGATTCCGTCCTTGCGAAATGCGGGAGGAAGCGCTTGCAGAGTTTCGATGGTCGTTTCGGGCCGGCGATGATCGTCTTCGCTCACGGTCTGCGTTTTCTTTCCTTTCTTGATTTCGACGGGAAAGATTTCTTCTTTCATGCGGCAAGCGCGAAACGCCGCTTCGGCGAGCTGCTGGCTGCGTAGCGCGAATTCATCGGAAGCGGCGCGCGTGATTCCGAGGTCAGCCGCTAGATTCTCGGCGGAATCTGACATGCTGCATCCGGCGATGGGATCGTAGAGTCCAGTCACGAGCGAATCTTCGAGCTTGCCCTCACCGAGACGAAACCCGGAGCGCGCCCCGCGAATCACGTGCGGGCACTGCGACATATTTTCCATCCCGCCCGCCAGAACGAGGCTCGCTTCACCGAGAAGGATTCGCTGCGCCGCCTGGCTGATCGCTTCAATTCCCGAACCGCAAAGCCGGTTCACCGTCACAGCGGGAGTGGAAACAGGAAGCCCAGCCTTCAGCCCAACGTGCCGCGCGCCATAAATCGCGTCCGAGCTCGTCTGCATCACGTTCCCAAGCACGACGTGATCGAACTCGGCCGGGTTCGCGCCCGAGCGGCGAATGGCCTCGCGCGCAGCCGCCGCGCCTAGATCAATCGCCGTGGTATCGGCAAACGCGCCGTTGTAGCGCGCCATCGGCGTGCGCGCTCCTGCGACAATCACAATATCGGTAGGAAACATCTTCCACCTCCGGACGAGCTCACGAGATGACCCGCGATTTTATCAAACGAAAGGAACCAACTTGTCATTCACAAGTGTGAGGCACACTGCGAGAGAGAATCAAGGGGATGCCAGAACTAGAATCTTCTCTTCCGTCTTCTGCCGGATCTCGTCCAGCCCGACTTCGGCGCGATTGATCCATTCCGTGACGCGGTCTTCGTTGTCGTCCGACGGGCGATAAGCCGCTTCAGCAATCACTGCGCTGAGCGAAAGACCTTCGCCGTTCCACGGCGCTTGAACGGCCGAAGCCGTCTGCCGCAATTTCTCCGCGAGCAGCTTCGCGCTCCCGGCATTCGTATCGGGCAAAATGAAAGCGAGCGACCACGCCGTATACTTCACCGCCAGATCGGTCTGCCGCACCGCGCCGCGCAGCGATCGCGCCAACTGCTCGATATATTTTTCGAACGCCGCATCGCCATGCGCGCGAATCAATTCTCCGCCGCCATCCACATGCAGAATCACCAGCGAGACCGGAGTATTCTGCGCCCGCGCGCGCGACGATTCCGCAAGCAGACATGCTACGTAAGCCCCGCGGCTCACTAGGCCTGTCTTCTCATCCGCAAACGCCATCGTCCGCACTACGGCCTGCGTCCGCGTATGATTCGCCGAAATCAAAATCTGATCGCCGACGGCTTGCAGGAAAAAACTATCGTTCGGCCGCCACTGGCGCATGCGCTCGCTGCCCACCAGCACCGCTCCGGACGGCGCGCGCGTCTCCTTATCCACCAATCGCACGCCGAGCACCGTCTCGAGCTTCAATTCGCGCAGCATCGGAAGCCCCGGCCCGCTCAGTTCGATGCCGCCAAGCGTGTCGGAAGACGACGTCTCCAGACTCGCCACGATCGACGAAATCTGCGCGCTTCCGGCCGGCACAATTCCCGGCCCCGTGAATTCAGCGGTGAGCGGCTCCTCACCTTTGCCGCCAATGATCTCCACGATGCATCGCGAAACATTCAGATATTTGCCGATCTCCTGCGCTGCTGCCGTTACCACCTCGCGCGGCGTGGCCTGCCGGTACATCAGGCGCGTGAATTCCGAAATCTGCGAAAGATCGCGCTGCGTATCGACGTCGAAGCCGAGAATTCCCCCGACCGGCGCCGCAGGAGAAGCCGCGGGAACTCCGGGGGCGACCGTCGGCGCGGTCTTCGGCGCGGGCTTCTTCTTCCCTTTCGGCCACCAATTGGCGCGATCGAAGAGATTTTGGAGCCTTTCGTTCTTCTCTTCTTCGCCCGGAAAAATTTCGGCGATCTTTTCCAGCCGCTCGACGGCTTTGGCATGCAGCGAATACTGCAAGAAAATCTCCACCTGCACGATCAAATCGTCGAGTGCCTGCTGTGCCTTGTGCTCTTCCTGCTGCGGAGCCGGCCGCTCGCCGCGAGTTCCACCGGCGTTGAATCCTTCCGGGCGCGTGATGACGGAGGCAGCTTTCGCAGCGCGCGCCAGAATGTTCTTCAGAAATGCGGGATCGGCTTTGCCTTGCAGCTTGGCGATGCGCTGATGATTGCGATAGTCGTAGGGATCGATGTCCACCAGCCGGTCGAGAACGTCGCAGGCCGCCTTGATCGTGCCCGCGTCGAAATAAAGATCGAAGAGATGCACCAGCGAGTCAAAATATTTCGTCTCGCGATTCAATTCCTCATAAAGCGCGGCGACGAGCTTGGCCAGTTCGAGCGAATTGGGATAGACCGTGGTCATGCGGTCCACTTGCGCCGCGAATTCGTTCTCGCGCCGCACGTTCTTCATCCATTCCTTGGTCACTTGCAGGACATCCGCGCCCTTCTCGTCCTGTCCTGTGCGGATGTAAGCGCCGGCCAGCTCGAACATTTTCGTGAAGCCGTCCTGCTTCTGCCGGTAAAACGCGACGAAAGCATCGCGCGCGCGATCGAGTTGCCCTGTGCGCAGCAGCCCTTCTCCCAGGAGCGCGAGGAATGTCGTATCCGTCTCACCGTCTGCGAAGGGATCGAGCAATTCGACGGCGCCCGCAGGATTACCATGGCGCAGCCTCGCTTCGGCGAAGAACAGCGCGACGGTCCGATCGTTTGGCGCCAATTCGTGCGCGTGGCGGAAATATTCCAGCGCCAGATCAATTTCGCCCAGTGATTGGCAAAGCTGCCCGGCGCGCAAATAGCTATGCGAGGAAAGTTCCTTCTGCCCGAGTTTCTCGGCAAGTTCCGCGACGGTCAGATGCCGGTTGGGATTTTCGGAATCAAGCTGAGAAATCTTCTCGTAGCAACCGAGCGCCTCGTTCTCTTGATTCATCTCGTGGTAGCGCTCGGCCGCGGCGTTGTATTGCTCCACGGCCTCCGCCACGCGGTTCTGCTTTTGAAGTTGGACAGCGTAGCGGATCAGACGCTCTGCAGGTTGCGGCACGCCGCGCAGAAAGCGGGCATAAATGGCGGCTGCCTTGGCGGTATCGCTGGAATCGAGCAGGCGATCGAATTGCAGGCCGTAGTAATGCGCCGCACGCACCGGCTCATTCAGCCGGACGTAGAGATCCCCCAGCGCGAGTATGGCTTCCTGATTGGAAGGCGCTTCGTCGAAGATCGCCTGATATTCTTCGACCGCGTCACGCAGCTTGTTCTTTTCCAGGCTGCGCCGCGCCCTCTCGAGTTGCTTGGTGAGTTCCTGAGCCATCGGGACCCGCAGGTCTTCCGGCAATCGACAGCGCAGCCGTGCACCCCTGACCCCCGTCAGGGACACGTGCTCCTACCAATGCGCGGTCGCAATACTCGAATATAACCCCGACGGCTCTGTGCTCTTCAAACGAAATTAGGAAGCGTTGTGCAGGACTTCAACGGGGTTGGTAGCGCCGGCGTCCCCGCCGGCATCTTACGACCGCCAGAGTCGACTAGGGCCGCGGATGTGCGCGGAGTGAAACACGAAGACACGGCAGCGGCCGGGCGGTGAGGTCCGCGCGTGAGCTCTGCCCGTGGCAAATTCGGAATCGTCGGATGCCGGCGGGGACGCCGGCGCTACTTACGCTGGGCGCTTCTGCGCTTCGGTAGGGAGATGGGTCATCTGTTCGCGAATCGTGCCTAGCGATAGCCCGCTGCGCAGAAACGCGGCGAAGCCCAAGAACACCAGCGGCAACGTAAGCGCCAGAAACGCGAAGATCGAAAATCCAGCCGCGCTCGATTTTTCCACCTGAAACACGCTCAGCCCGAGCACGCAAAAGAACTGGTACGACCCAACGTTCGCCGGCGCATTCGGCAAGGAAACTCCCAAGTTGATCACCAGCAGCACCACCACCGCGCCAAGAAACGACAGCGACAATCCATACGCGCGCATCAGCGACCACAGCGCCAGCACCTGGCAAAACGGCATCAGCACCGAGAAAAGCACCGCAGAATAGAAACTCGGCGCCGTCCCCATCGCGTGCAAGCCGTAGAGCGCTCGCATCCACCGGCTGGGCAGATGGTGTTTCGACTTGCCCTGCTCATTGAAGAGGTCGGGATTCCCGGCCATCCTGAATTCGAGATAGAGAATGATTCCCACCACGATAGCCAGCAGAACCAGCGCCGCCACGCCAAGCGTATCCGCCACGCTCTTGAACCGCCGCGGCAATTCCACGAAAAGCGAAGCCACCGCCAGCGCCGCCGTCGCTACCACCAGATCCACCAGCCGCTCGACACCCACCGACCCCAGCACCCGCCCGAACTTGATCCCCTCCCAGGTCGATAGCAGATAGCTCCGCAGCAGCTCCCCCGGCCGCAAAGGAAACAGGATATTGGTGAACAGGCCGGCAAACACGGCCCGAGCCGAGCGCACGTACCTCACCCGGCCAAACGGAGTCAGAAGCAGCTTCCAGCGGATGCTCTGGATGATGTAGCTCACCACGTCGAACAACATCCCCAGGAACACCCACTTCCAGCTCACATTGGAGTATTCGCGGATGGTCCGGCGAAGGTGGAAGTCGCGGAAGACGTAGACCAGCGAGATGAGCGCGAGTCCGTAGCCGATAATGACCAAATAGCGAGGCTTCGGCCGGGTAACGATCTGTGTCGTCTCGCCCAGTTGCTGATTCCCCCCGAGAGAATCCGCCACGGGCCTGACCGGGCGGTAAACCCGCTTTAGCCTACGATATCCGACCACCGGGAGCAATCCCAGGAAGCCACTAACCGCGTCTAGGGGTAAGCCTAGTTTCTATCGATTGGCCACCGCCGCTGCGCGGCTCGCACCGCTGGCCGCATCCCTCAATCTATGGCAAACTCAATTGTTTTCAGAGCGTGACTCATACCGCTCCGGCCGTTCAGGATTCGATGGATCCCCAATACATCCGGAATTTTTGCATCATCGCGCATATCGACCACGGCAAATCCACGCTTGCCGACCGCCTGCTCGAACTCACCGGCGCCCTGACCCAGCGCGAGATGCACGAGCAGGTGCTCGACTCGATGGACCTGGAGCGCGAGCGCGGCATCACCATCAAGGCTAAGAGCATCCGGCTGCATTACGCCGCGAAAGACGGCCACGAATATCGCCTGAATCTGATCGATACCCCCGGCCACGTGGATTTCTCTTATGAGGTCAGCCGCGCGCTATCGGCCTGCGAAGGCGCTCTGCTGGTGGTGGATGCCAGCCAGGGCGTCGAGGCTCAGACTGTCGCCAACGCCTTCCTGGCCTCACGGCACAACCTCACCATCATCCCGGTGATCAACAAGATTGATTTGCCCGCCGCCCGCCCCGATTACGCCAAGGAGCAGATCGAGAACGTCCTGGCCATCCCCGCCGACGATGCGCTTTTGATCAGCGCGAAGAGCGGCATAGGCGTCGCCGACGTTCTTGAAGCCATCGTGGCGAAGGTGCCGGCGCCCAAAGGCTCGGCCGATTCGCCGCTCCAGGCGCTCATTTTCGATTCCTGGTTCGATTCTTTTCGAGGGGCCGTGATTCTGGTGCGCGTGATGGAAGGCCGCATCGTGCCGCACATGAAGATCCGCCTGCTGTCCAATGATGAGGTCTATGAAGTGGAAGATCTCGGAGTCCTGACGCCGAAGCCCATCGCGCTGCCGGAATTGGCTGCGGGCGACGTCGGCTTCATCATCGCCGGGATCAAACGCGTGGCCGATGCCCGCGTCGGTGACACCATCGTCGAAGCCGATCGCACCGCCCCGCCGCTTCCCGGCTTCGAAGCCATCAAGCCCATGGTTTTCGCCGGGCTCTTTCCGGTGAACGCCACCGATTACGAGCTGCTCCGCGACGCTCTCGGCAAGCTGCAGCTCAACGACGCCGCCTTCTTCTACGAGCCCGAAAATTCCGTCGCTCTAGGCTTCGGCTTCCGCTGCGGATTTCTCGGGCTGCTGCACATGGAAATCGTGCAGGAGCGCCTGGAGCGCGAATTCAATATTGATCTCATCACCACGGCGCCGAGCGTGCGCTATCGCATCACCACCACTGTCGGCGACGTGATCGAAGTGGACAATCCCACGAAGTTCCCTCCGCCCGCCTCCATCGCCAAGATCGAAGAGCCCATTCTCACCGCCATGATCATTACCTCCGATGAGTCTCTCGGCGGAGTGCTGGCTCTTTGCGAAGAGAAGCGCGGCATCCAGAAGAATTTCGAATATCTTTCGCCGACGCGCGTGATGCTCAGCTACGAGATGCCTCTCAACGAAATCGTCCTGGATTTTTACGATCGCCTAAAAAGCGTCTCGCGCGGGTACGCCTCGCTCGATTACCACTTGGCCGGATATCGCGAGGCAGACCTGGTCAAGCTGGACATTCTCGTAGGTGGCGAGCCGGTGGACGCGCTCACGCTAATTTGCCATCGCGAGCAATCCTTCGAACGCGGCCGAGAGCTGGTCACCCGCCTCCGCAAGCTGATCCCTCGTCAAATGTTCGAAGTCGCGCTGCAAGCCGCGATCGGCAGCCGCGTAATCGCCCGCGAAACCATCAGCGCCATCCGCAAAAACGTAATCGCCAAGTGCTACGGCGGAGACATAAGCCGCAAACGCAAGCTCCTAGAAAAGCAAAAAGAAGGCAAGAAGCGCATGAAGCGGGTGGGCCGCGTCGATATTCCTCAGGAGGCGTTCCTGGCAGTGTTGAAGGTCGCGTCCGAGCCGGAGGACTAGTGCAGTCAAAAGCTCAAATGAAAAAGGGACCGGGATCGAAGCGCTTCATACGGAATCGAAGCGGTAGGACGGTCGCCGTCGTTCTGTCAATGAATGAATATCGCAAAATTCTGAAGCAGCTGGAAGAACTCGACTCAATTAGAGCTTATGACGCCGCCAAGACTTCCGGCGACGTCGTGATCCCGTTCGACCAAGCCATTTCTGAGATAAGCGCCGAAAAGTCAAAGTAGCGCCGGCGTCCCCGCCGGCATCTTACGAGCAAACCGTTTGACAAGGACAGCGACAGTGAGCGGACTCACACTGTCATATGAGAGTGCTTGGGTATACTGCCGTCATCGCTAAACACAACACACTGACTCGACGCTGTGAGTCCGCGTTCCGCTCGCGCCGTCGGCGAATATTTCGGTCGTCGGATGCCGGCAGGGACGCCGGCGCTACCTAGGGCTTCTTCGTAACGCGCGCGCCGATTTCACCCTTCGCCAATCGAACCGCAATATCTTCACCGAGCGCCACTTGCTCCGGCGAGCGCAGGACGCGGCCGTTCGCGTCATAAGCAATGGCGTAGCCGCGCTCGAGCAGTGCGAACGGGCTTCTTTCGCGAAGCCGCACATCGGCGGCTTCGAGCCGCCGCCGCTTCGCCGTCATCGCGCGGTCGGCTCGCGCGCGCAAATCATCCGCCGTGCGCTCCAGGCGCCTGCGCAGCCGCCCGACGCGTGCGCGCAAATCGAGCGATGCTACGCGCACCTGGGCCATCGTGAATCGCCGGCGCTTCCGCGCGACGGCGCGCTCGAGCGCGCCGCGCAAATCCGCCGAGCGCCGCGCCAGCCGCAGCCGGAACGCCTCCGCGCGCCCGCGCAAATCGAAAGACGCAACACGCGCGCTCGAAACCGTCAATCTCCTGTGCGCCACTTTCACGCGGGCGCGCAAGCCATCGGCGAGCGTGCTCGTATACTCATCCACTTCCTGCCGACGCCGCCTTAAAATCTGCTCCACCTGCCGGAATCCGCGATGCACTTCGAGATCGCGTACGCGATGCCGCCACTCGCTCATCAGAAAACGCGTTCGCTGCACCGTGCGGCGCTGCAATTCCGCGAGATGAGTCACAAATTCCTGCCGCGTGCGCACCACGATTTCCGCCGCTGCCGAAGGCGTCGGCGCGCGCAAATCCGCCACGAAATCGGCAATGGTGAAATCCGTCTCGTGCCCGACGCCGGTGATAATTGGAATCGCCGATGCCGCGATTTCCCGCGCCACAATCTCCTCGTTGAACGCCCACAAATCCTCGAGCGATCCGCCGCCGCGCGCCAGAATCAGCACGTCCACGCTCGCCGCCACATTGAAATACTTCACTGCCGCCACAATTTCCTTGGCCGCGCCCTCGCCCTGCACTTTCACCGGGAAAATCTGCACCCAGGCGTTCGGAAACCGCCGCCGCAGCACGCGCACGATGTCCTTCACTGCCGCGCCCGTCGGCGAGGTCACCACTCCGATCCGCCGCGGCAGCATCGGCAGCGGCTTCTTGCGCGCCGCGTCGAATAGCCCTTCGGCCTCGAGCCGCTTCTTCAATTGCTCGAACGCCAGTTGCAGCGCCCCTAGCCCGACCGGCTCGATCTGGCTCACATAAAGCTGGTACTCGCCGCGCGCGTCGTAAATGCTTAGCCCGCCGCGGGCCGTTACTTGCAGCCCATCCTCGGGCCGGAATTTCAAGCCGCGCAACTGATCTCGGAAGCAGACGCACTTGAGCTGCGATTTCGCGTCCTTCAAAGTGAAGTAAAGATGCCCCGATTGCGCCGCGTGGAAATTCGAAACTTCGCCCTCGACCCAAATCTCCGGAAATTCGCCCTCGAGCAAATCGCGAATCCGCGCAGTCAGCTCGCTGACTTTCCAGATGCGCCGCTTGGGCACCAAATTTTCAGGCGAAAGATCGAAGAGAAACTGACTCATAAAATTACCGGCGGAAGTAGCCAATCACCCAAAAGATCAAAGTCAAAACAACGCTGAGCGCGATGCAGGTAACAATCGGAAAATAAAATGTCCCGTGCCGCCCCTGATAATAAATATCCCCAGGCAAACGCCCGAGCCGGAACGGCAACTTTCCGCCAAAATAAAGCAGCGCGCCGACGCCGACGAACACCACGCCCAAAATCAAGGTAACGCGCCCAATCTCCCGAATCGGTTCCATCAGCTCTTGTAGGGGCGGGCCTGTCGTTTAGTCGCGCCCGCTTTTCGGCCCTCTTGTAGTCGGGGCTTAGGTCAATTCGCTCCCGGCAAAGAAATAGCCGATCTCGAATGCCGCGGTTTGCGGAGCGTCTGAGCCGTGTGTGCAATTAAATTGGATGCTGGTGCCCAGCTCTTTCCGAATCGTGCCCGGCGCGGCTTTCGCGGGATCGGTCGCGCCCATGGTCTCGCGCCATTTGGCGATGGCGCCCTCGGCTTCGAGAACCATTGCGACGGATTTGCCGGAGCTCATGAATTCAACCAACTCTTTGAAGAACGGACGCTCGCGGTGCACGGCGTAGAATCCTTCAGCCTCTGTTCGCGAGAGTTGTACCGACTTGATTGCTACGATCTGAAATTTCGCCGCGTGAATCCGGCTCAAAATATCGCCAGTCAGCCCGCGCTTCACGGCATCCGGCTTGATAATCGCCAAAGTTCGCTCAACAGCCATTCGCTTTAGTCTCCTTAGATTTGCACGCCTCGCCAGAACCGGGCGCAGCAAGCCGCGCCCCTACAAAACCATGTTGAGGCCGCAGCCATGATTGAGTTTTTGGATCTCGTAGAGGCGTGGCTTGCTGCGCCCGCCGACGTCGGCGTTGCTCGTCCGTCGTTCATTTACCTGCGCCTTTTCTTCTTCGCCGCTTTCTTTGAGCCGCCCTTCTTCAACACGCGGGCCATTGTCTCGCCGATCTCGGCCGGACTTTGGACTGTGTGAATTCCTGCGGCTTTCATCGCGCGATATTTATCCGCGGCCGTGCCCTGGCCGCCGCTGATGATGGCGCC
>DAITPO010000086.1:0-10882 GCA_036833535.1 Candidatus Acidiferrales bacterium
TATATCGCGGGCCGCGCCGGCGAACGCTTTGCCGTTCGCAATAGCGGCGCGCTCGCCGTCGTCGAGGGCGTGGGCCAGCACGGCTGCGAGTACATGACCGCTGGGGTCGTTATAATTCTCGGCCCCACAGGAATCAATTTCGCTTCCGGCATGACCGGAGGTCTCGCCTATATTTCAAAACAGTTTCTGAGAGAAGACGCTTACAGCCATGAATTCGTGCACTGCGTAGATCGCTTCGGCGTGGAGGCCGCCGAAGAAACCCGGATTCGCCTCGCTCTCGAAGAGCATGTCCGCCGCACCAGCAGCCCGACGGCAGCGCAACTCCTGAAACTCAAAGGACCGCTCCCTCTTGTGCGCCTTGAACCCATTCACTTAGCGTGTTCGCTTGAGGAAACCTGGTCTCCGATTCTCGCACGCTGGAAAAAGCGCACCGTCACCAAGCGACTGGACCGCCAGATACGGCGGGTATGGGTGGAAGCCGCGGAGGAGCCAGTGGCGTGAATCGGAATGAACGATTACGAAACCTGCCGAGGCTATGCAGATGCTTCGCGACTAAGACTCTCTCCTGCTCTTTGTTATAATCCGCGAAATTAAACCTATGGATACCCTGGCGCGACAGAATGCCGTATCTCCGATTCAGCAAAAAAATCCCACCGGCCGTTGCCTCGCCGCCTCCGCCCGGGGGATCGCGAGAAACCACGAGGTTAAAATATGAGCAAGTCAGATTCTCATCGAGCGTTTCGCATCGGCATCGCCGGGCCCGTTGGCTCGGGGAAAACTGCGCTTGTCGATCGCCTGAGCCAAAGACTCTGGCCTAAATACTGCCTCGCGGTCGTCACGAATGACATCTACACGAAGGAAGACGCGGAATTTTTGCTGCGGCAGGGCACTTTGCCGGCGGAGCACATCCGCGGAGTGGAGACCGGCGCCTGCCCTCATTCGGCGATCCGTGAGGATGCCTCGATGAATCTCCAGGCGATCGCCGAGCTTGAGCGAAAACTTCCCGGCCTGGAATTGATTTTCGTCGAAAGCGGCGGCGATAACCTTTCTGCCGCGTTCAGTCCAGAGCTAGTGGACGTGTGGATCTATGTAATCGACGTGGCAGAGGGCGACAAAATTCCGCGAAAAGGCGGACCGGGGATCACTCGCTCGGATCTTTTGGTGATCAACAAAATCGATCTTGCGCCCTACGTCGGAGCTTCGCTCGAAGTGATGGAGCGCGACTCGCGCCGCATGCGGGGAGACCTTCCATTCTTTTTTACGAATTTGCGAGACGCCGTCGGACTCGATTCGCTCGTCGCGTGGGTCGAGCAGCATATTAATTCGCCGCTGGACATGCGCCGTGATCTCATTGATGCGCACGCTTCGTACAAAGGCGTTCCTCATTCACACGAGCACGGTCATGCCCACGCCCACGGGCACGATCATCAGCATTAGAGATGAGTCCCGTGGAAAATGACCTGCCTTCATCGAGTTGTTCGGCGTCTCCAGAGCTCGCCTATCTCCAGCTTCTCCATCTGGCGGACAGCGCATTCCCAATCGGCGCTCTTGCTCACTCGTTTGGAATCGAATCGATGGTCTCAGCGGGCCTGCTCGGCACGCCCGATTTGCAAATCTTTCTACGCGGTTACCTGGAAGAGGCAGGAGTAGTCGAAGCGGTTTTCTGTCGGGAGGCGGTTCGGCTTGCTCATGAAGCTCGATCGGATTTCCCCAGCGCGCGTTGGCGGGAGCTGAATGACCAGCTAGCCGCGCTCAAGCCCGCGCGCGAAGCCCGAGTCGGCAGCGCGGCCCTCGGACGCAATTTCCTGCGAGCTGTCCTCGCCCTCGGCGAATGCAATGTTGTGTGTCTAGCTCTGGAAGCGACGGAGGAACCGTCCCCGCCAGATTCATTTGACCGCTGCTCGGGAATAATCGAGCACTCTACCGCTTTCGGTCTTGTGGGTGGCTCTCTTCATTTCGATGAGGATTCGGTTGTTCTCGCCTACCTGCATCAATTCGTCGCCAGTTCTGTTTCGGCCTTTCAGCGCCTGTTGCCGCTGGGCCAAACTCAGGCCACTCGAATATTGTGGAATCTCAAACCGGTAATAATTGAAGCCGCGAGCCATAGCGCGGCGCTGTCGCTGGACAATTTGTCCAGCTTTACTCCATTGCTAGATTGGGGAGCGATGGAACACCCGGCCCTTTCAACTCGTCTATTCATCAGTTGACGGAGGCCTTTAGCAGCGCCGATTCGTTGATCTTATGGCTCAATTGAAGGCAGCCAGTCCGGTGACGCAGCCCGCAATGCCCCGCCGCGTCGATTCGTCACTCGAGCTTCGTTTCGCATATGACGCGGCCACGCGAAGCACCTTGCTCTCCGAAAGCTTGTACGAGCCTCCGCTGAAAGTGGTTCGGGCTTTCACTTTGGCAGATGGCGCGGCGCTGAGTCATTTGCACAATGTCTCAGGAGGCTTGCTCGGCGACGATCGCCTCTCACTTTTCGTCCGTCTCGACGAAAATGCAAAAGTGCAGCTCACCACGACGGGAGCTACACGGATCTACCGGGCACGGGAAAAAGCTAGGCCAGCGATCCAAAGAACCGAAATTTCGCTCGCCGCAAAAGCGTTTCTCGAATACCTGCCCGATCCAATCATTCCTTTTGCGCACGCACGCTTCTTTCAACGGACTGAAATCCAGCTGGCTCCGGGAGCGGGACTATTTTGGTGGGAAATCCTTGCGCCTGGCAGAGAAGCCAGCGGAGAACAGTTTGCCTACGATTCGGTCGAGATGAAAACAGATTTGCGCGCGCAAGGCCGGCTCATCGCCGCTGAGCGCGTCAGGCTTGAGCCGCACAAATATTCTCTCTCCTCACCCGCGCGGCTCGGCGCGTATCGATATTGGGCTACGTTCTATATTTGCCGAGTGGGTCTGGACCCCGCCTCATGGCTCGAGCTGGAAGATCACTTGCGCGAAACTGCCGGCGATTTCAGCCGTCCCGGCAAAGCACTTTGGGGCATCAGCACTCTGTTGGGACATGGTTTGGTATGCCGCTGTGTAGCATTGCATGGCCGTGACGTAGTGTTTGGACTCAACCAGCTATGGCGAGAGGCGAAGCTCGCTCTCTATGGCACGGAAGCGGTGCCTCCGCGAAAAGTGAACTAAGGAGAACTGGTATGCACCTCACCCCGCGCGAACAAGAGAAGCTCATGGTCGCTTTCGCCGCCGACCTCGCTCGAAAACGGCAAGCCCGCGGCCTGAAACTCAACTACGTGGAAGCCGTCGCCATTCTATCAGCCGAAGTCATGGAAGCAGCCCGCGACGGAAGAACCGTCGCCGAAATCATGAGTTCCGGAGCGAAGATCCTGGATCGCTCTCACGTAATGGAAGGCGTGCCCGAAATGATTCACGAAGTTCAGGTGGAAGCTACATTTCCCGATGGCACGAAGCTCGTCACCATCCACGATCCCATTCGTTGAAATGGAGGCGCGATGAAGCCGGGTGAATATCTCCTCGATGAGTCGCAAGGTCCGGTGATCGCGAACGCCGGACGAAAAACGCACCGCCTCCTCGTGCGCAACACGGGTGACCGTCCCATCCAGGTCGGCAGCCACTATCATTTCTTCGAAACCAATCGCGCTCTCGCGTTCGATCGCGCCTCGGCTTACGGCTTGCGCCTCAACATCCCGGCCGGAACCGCGGTCCGCTTCGAGCCCGGCGAAGAAAAGGAAGTGGAGCTCACAGAATTCGCGGGCCGCCGCGCCATCCATGGCTTCAATAATCTGCTCGATCACTCGGCAAGCGGTGATCTCAGCGACGCTGACGCGCGCCAGCGTGCCCTCGCGCGAGCCCGCGCGGAAAGCTTTCAATTCAGCGACGAGGAAAATAAATAATGGCCCTGAACATTCCTCGCCGCACCTACGCGGACCTCTACGGCCCCACCAAAGGCGATCGCATTCGTCTCGCCGACACCGATCTACTCATTGAAATTGAAAAGGACTACACACACTACGGCGATGAAATCACCTTCGGTGGCGGCAAAGTAATTCGCGACGGAATGGGTCAAAGCAGCACCGCAATCCGTGATTCAAAATCAGGCGCCCTCGATCTCGTCATCACCAATGCCGTCATTCTCGATCATTGGGGCATCGTCAAAGCCGATATCGGAGTGAAGAACGGCCGCATCGTAAAGGCCGGCAAAGCCGGTAATCCCGACACGATGGAAGGTGTCGATTCGGACCTCGTCGTCGGTGCCTCAACCGAAGTCATCGCTGGTGAGAACCTGATCGTCACAGCCGGCGGCGTTGATAGCCACATCCATTTCATTTCCCCGCAGCAAATTTACGAAGCTATCTCGAGCGGCATCACCACCATGATCGGCGGAGGCACAGGTCCCGCCACAGGTACCGCCGCCACAACCTGCACGCCCGGCGCGTGGAATCTCGCGCGCATGTTGCAGGCCGCCGAAGCCTGGCCGGTGAATTTCGGATTTCTCGGCAAAGGAAATTCCGCAACGGGACGCCCTCTCGCCGAGCAGATCGAGGCCGGCGCCTGCGGCCTGAAACTCCACGAAGATTGGGGCACAACGCCCGCCGCGATCGACGCCTGCCTGAAAGTCGCTGACGAATTCGACATTCAAGTAGCGATCCACACCGACACAATCAATGAAGCCGGCTTCCTCGAAGCTACGGTGGCCGCGATCGCCGGCCGCACCATCCACACCTATCACACCGAAGGCGCCGGCGGCGGCCACGCTCCGGACATCATTCGCATCGCCTCGTTTTCCAATATCCTGCCATCTTCGACGAATCCCACTCGTCCGTACACGATCAATACGATCGCCGAGCATCTCGATATGCTCATGGTCTGCCATCATCTGAATCCGCAAGTCCCCGAAGATGTCGCGTTCGCCGAGAGCCGCATCCGCCCCGAAACCATCGCCGCGGAAGATATCCTGCACGATCTGGGCGTCCTCAGCATGATCTCGAGCGACTCGCAAGCCATGGGGCGCGTCGGCGAAGTCATCATCCGCACTTGGCAAACAGCTCATAAAATGAAAACGCAGCGCGGCGCATTGCCCGAAGACTCATCGCGCAACGACAACTACCGCGCCAAGCGCTACGTCGCGAAGTACACCATCAATCCCGCCATCACCCACGGCATGGCGGAAGAAATCGGGTCGATCGAGCCAGGCAAACTTGCGGACCTCGTGCTGTGGAAGCCCGCGTTTTTCGGAGTCAAGCCGGAACTAATCGTCAAAGGCGGTTTCATCGCTTGGGCCGCAATGGGCGATCCGAACGCTTCCATCCCCACTCCGCAGCCCGTTCTTTACCGCCCCATGTTCGGCAGTTTTGGCGCAGCCACCGCCGCCACGAGCATTACTTTTCTTTCCCAAGCGGCGATGTCAGCAGGACTCCCGCAGAAGCTGGGCTTGAAGAAGATCGTTCGCGCCGTGCGAAATTGCCGCAAGATCGGCAAAAAGGATCTGCTACACAACAACGCAACTCCGAAAATCGACGTCGACCCCGAAACCTACGAAGTCCGCGTTGACGGCACTTTGATCACCTGCGATCCGGCAACGGTTCTCCCGCTCGCGCAGCGTTACTTTCTGTTCTGATTTGTCCTCGCAGCAAGGCGGAATTTCCTGCGCGCTTGGCAACGCGAATCGTTTTGGCCTGTGCTGCGCAAGAAAGACCTAGCACGCACGCTTGCGACTGAGCCCCAGAATCGCCGCGGCCGCGCGGATCGTGCGGCGAGCGGGAATCACGCGGGGCGATGTTGAGCGCGGTACTCATCGAAGGCGGCTAGGAAGCGATCGACGTCCTTGTGCAGCAGGAAATAAGGCGTCGAGAGGCGCAGCTTGGACGGCTCGCCGCCGCGGATGCGGATCTTTTTGGTTTTCCAGAGCCATGTTTCCAAATCCATGCGCGCGTAGGGCGGGACGTTGACCGTGGCGATGGCGCAGCGCAGGGCCGCATCGGCCGACGTCCATGAGGCGCCGCCGCGGCGGACCATTTCCGCCAGAATGTAATCGGCCATTTGGCGATGGCGCCGCTCGATGCGTTCCATGCCGATTTGATTCGCTAGCTCAATCGCGGCGCGCAGGCCCCAGAGCGTGGGAACGTTGGAGCTGCCGATGCGCTGAAATCGCTCGGCGCGGAGTTTTGGATCGTCCCAGCCGGCGGTGGTGATGGTGCTGCAGAGGCGATCGATCATTTCATCGCGCACATAGAGGAAGCCGGTGCCCTTCGGGGCTTGCAGCCATTTGTGCGGGCTCGAGGTATAGAAATCGCAGCCGAGCTCGTGGACATTGAGGCGCATCATTCCGGTCACGTGCGCGCCATCAATGGCCGAGATGATGCCTTTCGCGCGGGCGAGGGCGCAGATTTCGCGGACCGGGAGAACGGCGCCGGTGGCGGTGGTGATGTGGCTGAAAAAGAGGACGCGCGTGCGCGGCGAGATCCCGTCACTAAAAAGATTTAGAGCGGCGGCGGCATTCGGAACCGGCACGGGCAACGCGACGCGCTTGACCACGATGCCGTAACGCTTGGCGCGCAGCAGCCACGGCTGCTCGCCCCCGGGATGCTCCTGATCGGTCATGAGGACTTCATCGCCGGACTTGAGATCGAGGCCGTTGGCGATGTAGTTGTTGGCCTCGGTGGCGTTGCGGACGAGGGCGATCTCATCGCGCGTGCAACCGACAAAGGCGGCCAGCGGATCGCGGAATTCATTCCACGACGCGTAGCCCCAGATGGGATAGTCCTCGGGATCGGATTGCGCGAGTTTTTCGGTTTCGTTGTAGCCATCGAAGACGGCGCGCAGAATGGGGGCGGGCGAAGAGCCTACGGTGCCGTTGTTGAGATAGACCTCGTCTTCGGGAATCAGGAATTGTTTGCGCAGCTCGGTCCAGTAGGCTTCTTCGTTCGAATCGTAGAGCGAGGAATCGGGCAGGCGCGCGGGGGCCTGATCGAGAAGGCGCAACCAGCGATGCGAAGCGTGGAGCGCACCCGCGGCGCCCGCGATGGAGGTCAGGAAATCACGGCGATCGAGCATGATGTCCTCCGGAATTTAGAGCTGCGCGCATTCTACTCGCGTCGGGAGGAATTTGGTGCGCGGCCGTACCGGCAATCGCGAACGGCGCGCTAGAAGCGCAGAGAGAGGCAGCTCAGGCCGCCGTCCATTTTTTCGAATTCCGATATGTCGAGCGGAACGGTTTTGTAGCCGCGCTCTTTCAGCGCAGCTTCCACGTGCGGGCGCCCGGCCGGCAGCAATACGAAGTCGTTCACTCGCACGCAATTTGCGGCGTAGCTTTCTTCGGGTTTGACGCGGATGCGAACGTAATTGCGAAAATGCGGAAGATCCGCCATCGCTTCCATCGTGACGAGATGGTTTTCGCCGATGTAGGCGATTCCGCTCTTCAAGTGCAGCACGCTGCGGATTCCGCGGATGTCAACGATGGAAGAGGTGAATCCGTCGCGGGCGAGAAATTCCGCCAATTGCCGCGCGCCCTCTTCATTCGTGCGCTGCGAGAGGCCGATGAAGAAACGATTTTCGGCTTCGCAAATATCGCCGCCGTCGAGAGTGCCGGGCGGCTCGATCTGATGAAATTCGCGGAAGAATCGCGCGAGGGCCTCGCGGATGCCGGGCACTTCGCCCTGGCGGCTCGTGGCGCCGGGGCGCGTGAGGATCGCGGATCGCGATGTGACGATCGCTGGGTCTTCCACGAAGGTCGAGTCCGGATGCTGCGAATCGGGCGGAAGAGCGAGCAGCTCGAGGCCGCAGCGCTGGAGCGCGACGCTGTACGCGGCGTGTTGCTCGAGCGCTTTTCGATAAGTTGGCTTACCGAGCTTTCCGCTCGTCAAGCCGTCCGCGAAATTTTCGCTGGGGAGCCGGACGATTGCGTTTCGAAACAATCTCTCCTCCGGGAATTGGAATGGACGAACTCACTTCGAAAAAAGTTGCGTTTCGCCCTCCCAGCGGGCGATTACGACTGTTGCGAGACAATTTCCGAGGACGTTAACGCCGGTGCGGGCCATGTCCATGAGCTGGTCAATGCCAAACAAAAGGAAAACAGGTTCGAGCGGTAAATGGAATGACGTGGCCGCGGCCAGCACGATGACCAGCGACGCGCGCGCGACGCCCGCGACTCCTTTGCTGGTGACCAGCAGCGTTAGCAGCATCACGGCCTGCTGGCCGGCGCTCAAGTGAATTCCGGCCGCCTGGGCTACGAAAATCAGTGCGAGCGATTGATAGAGACTCGAGCCATCCAGATTGAAGCTGTAGCCGGTGGGAAGAACGAAAGCCACAATGTCGCGCGGCACGCCCAGCGCTTCAATTTTTTCCATGGCGCGCGGTAACGCAGCTTCCGAACTTGCTGTGGCAAACGCGATCGTGACGGGTTCGGCGGCGGCGCGCAGAAATCGCCGGATGGGAACGCCGACAATCAGCGCGATGGGAAGCAGCACGGCCAGAATGAACACGGTGAGCGCGACATACATCGTTGCCAGCAACCGCAGCAGCGGCATCAGGACGCCGAGGCCGAGATGCCCGACGGTGTAAGCGACCGCGCCGAAGACGCCTATCGGTGCGAACAGCATCACCAGGTTCGTAAACTTGAACATGGTCTCGGCGAGGCTCTCGGCGAATTTGAGGAACGGCCGCCGCTTTTCTTCGGGCACCATCGCCAGCGCGAGACCGAAAAGCACGCTGAAGATGACGACTTGCAGCACCTCGCCCTCATAAACGGACTTGGCGATGTTCTCCGGGAAAATGTTTACGATGAAATCGCTGGCGGAGCGCGGAGCGGCATTCAGCGCGAGCGTTGCGGTGGTGGGCGGAAGTTTGACGCCTTCGCCCGCGCGGCTGAGATTGATGGCGGCGAATCCGATCACCAACGCCAGCGTAGAGACGATTTCGAAATAGATCAGCGCCTTCACGCCCATGCGGCCAACTTTTTTCAAATCGGCGTGGCCCGCGATGCCCACCACCAGCGTGCTGAAAATCAGCGGCGCGATAATTACCTTTATGAGCCGGAGGAAAATCGTTCCGAGGAGCTGCAGATTCTGAGCCGCAGCCGGCCAATCGTGCCCGAACTCGACGCCGGCTGCCATGCCGATCAGTATCCATGCCGTGAGCGTGCGCTTTTGCACCGCGTAACCGGCGAACAGCGCGATCACAAGCCAGCGCAGCGCTTCGCCAAGCGCCGGCGAAAGATGCACCCAACCGAGACGCTGGCCCAGGCTCACAGGGGCCACCACGAGCAGGCCGATCAGAGCAGCGAGGAGAGTTCTAGATTTCAAGGGACTCCATGTTTTGTGGGCCAAACTCTACTGGAAGTTGCGTCTCCATGCTACCGTGAATCCCGGCGCGGAATGTTTTCGAGAGGGGCTGCGATGAATCCCTCGCACGCGGCAAGAACCGCCTCGATGGCGCGCCGGACTCCAATTCAAAGGGAGCTTTTTAGTGGCTGCAATTTCGTATCTTGAATGTACGAAATGTGGAAATCATATTTCGGCCGACGAGCCGCGCACCGTCTGCCCCGCCGACGGCGGTTCGCTCTATGCACGCTACGACTTGAAGCCGTATATCGGCAAACTGAAGCCGCAGGCGCTTGCGGGGCGCGTGCGCAGTATGTGGCGCTACGCTGAAGTTTTGCCCGACGTCGAACCCATCACGCTCGGCGAAGGATTCACGCCGATGATTCAGAGCCGCCACAACGCCAACCTCTTGATCAAAGATGAAGGGCTCAATCCCACCGGCTCATTCAAAGCGCGCGGCCTTTCAGCCGCCGTTACCATGTGCAAATTCTACGGGGTGAAAAAAATCGCCATTCCTTCGGCCGGTAACGCTGCGAGCGCCCTGGCCGCCTACGCCGCGGCAGCCGGGATCGAAGCTCATATCTTCATGCCCAAAGACGTGCCGCAATCCAATTTCATCGAATGCAAGCTCTACGGTGCGACGGTAACGCTGGTCGACGGACTGATCAGCGACTGCGCCAAAATGGTGAGCGAGCGCAAGAGCGCCGAAAACTGGTTCGATATTTCATCCTTGAAGGAACCGTTCCGCGTCGAAGGCAAGAAGACCATGGGATACGAAGTCGCGGAGCAGCTCGATTGGAAACTTCCGGAGGCAATTTTTTATCCCACCGGCGGCGGCGTTGGTCTGATCGGAATGTGGAAGGCGTTTGAGGAAATGGAATCGCTCGGCTGGATCGGACGCGAGCGGCCCAAAATGATTTGCGTACAAGCGGAGGGGTGCGCGCCAATCATAAAAGCATGGGAAGAACACAAACCTGTTTCGGAGTTCTATCCAAACGCGCACACCGTGGCCGCGGGCTTGCGCGTGCCGAAGGCTTACGCGGATTACATTATTCTCGACATCCTGAAGAAAAGCGGCGGCACCGCCGTTTCAGTGACGGACGATGAAATCGTGAAGGCCGTTCGTGAGTGGGCGTCCAGCGAAGGAATCTTCGCGGCGCCCGAAGGTGCAGCGACGCTCGTGGCGTACCGGAAATTGATCGCGTCAGGCTTTCTGAGCCCTGCCGACAAGGTGGTCCTATTCAATACCGGATCGGGCCTGAAATACGTCGATGTCTTCAAAGATTATTTTCCGCGCTCCAGTTAGGCGTACTCAATCTCCTCCGAATTCACCTCCACCCGTAATCTTTTCGCGCGCGAAGGCAAGCTTGGCGGGAATCGGCGGGCCGCGCGTGCGTTAAGCTCGATAGAAATGAGTTCCGAGGCCAATCCCTCTCGCTCGCTGTCCGTGTCGCTGGTCGCGCCGTGGCTGGTGATGGGCATTGGCTTCGCCGTGTTCTCGCTGCTGCTGCCGCGCGGCCACGCGCAGATGACTTTCGGCGACGTTTTTCTCTGCCTGCTGCCGCTGATCGCCAATGCAGCGCTGCTTG
>DAITPO010000086.1:10982-14891 GCA_036833535.1 Candidatus Acidiferrales bacterium
TTCTCGACGCTGCCGTGGATTTACGTCGCGCCCAATACCCAGCTTTATCTGATCCGCGGCTGGCAAGCCTATATCGGCGAAAATATCGTCTACATCTGCGGTCTGGGCTTTCTTCTTTTCCAGACGCGCAGCGCGTGGCGAAAAATTTACGCGCACCTGCTCGCGATCGCCGTGGTGCACACGGCCGGATTCCTTCTTATTGCGTGGGCTTCGCTTGCAGGCTCGTACTCGTCGGGCAGCATCTATGATCTCTCCTACGTCATTACCTTTCTCTGGCTCGGCATGCTCGGCGTGATGGCCCGGCGCATGACGCTCGCCCCGGACCAAAATCCGGTGTGGGAGGAATTCGGGCGCCACTGGCCGCAATGGCTCGCGATGGCCGGCGTGCTGTTCATTCCATTTCTCGCGGCGTGGAGCGTATTTCTGAGCCGGGCGCCGTCTGCTGTGCGGGAATTCCGCCTGATGCTGACGCTCGTCGCCCTGATGGTCGGCATGGGCTTGGTGTTTTTCCGTCAGCAGCTCATCAATCAGGAACGCCAGCGCCTGGTGAAGTCGCTTCAGGACTCGCTCGACAACTTGAAGCGCCTGCAGAGCCAGTTCGTGCAATCGGAAAAGCTCGCATCGCTGGGGCAGCTCGCCGCGGGTGCGGCCCATGAAATCAATAATCCGCTCACCGCCATTCTCGGCTATTCCGATTTATTGCTGGATGAAGAATCGGCCGGAGCGCGCGCCAAAAGTCTGGCGGAAAAAATTCGCGAGCAGGCGCGGCGCACCAGCGAGCTGATCACCAATCTCCTCAGCTTTGCGCGCCAAGTCCCGGCCGAGAAGCAGCTCCTCGATCTCACCGCTACTCTCAACGGCGCGATCCAGCTCCGCACTCTCGATCTGCGCAACAAGAACATCCGCATCGAAGTGCAGAATCGCGGAATTCTTCCCGCCGTTCGCGGCGACCCGAATCAATTGCTGCAGGTGTTTTTCCAAATCATCAGCAACGCAGTGGACGCGATGGAGGCAACCGGCGGCGGTGTCCTCACCCTACACACCGAACGCGAGCGCGCCAACGTGGTCATCGAGTTTTCGGATACCGGTCCCGGGCTCGCGGAACCTGAGCGGGTTTTCGATCCGTTCTATACCACCAAGCCTGTGGGCAAAGGTTCCGGGCTTGGTCTGAGCATTTGCTACGGGATTATTCAAGAGCACGGCGGCACGATCACCGGCTTCAATCGAGTGGATGGAGGCGCGACATTCCGTATCGAACTGCCTGCCGTTCTCGCTCTGCTTCCGCAACTCGCCGCAGCGGGCTCTTCCGCGGCGCAATCGTACTGACCGTATCTCTTTGTGCTACATTTAGGCGCTCATGCCCGCGCCGGCAATCGCCACAGAAAATCTCACGCGCCGATTCGGCCAACTCCTCGCCGTTGACCACGTCAATCTGACCGTCGCGCCCGGACAATTCTTCGGCTTCCTCGGCCCCAATGGCGCAGGAAAATCCACCACTATTAAAATGCTCACAGGCCTTCTCGCGCCGAGCGAAGGCCGCATGACCATCCTCGGCACCGATTTGGTGCAGGATCCGGTAACCGTGAAGCGGCAGATCGGCGTAGTTCCTGAAGGGCTGGCGCTTTTCGGACGCCTCACCGGAGCGGAATATCTCAACTTCGTCGGCCGCATGTACGGTCTGGATCGCAAGACCGCCGCGCAGCGCGCCGGCGAACTGCTCGATTTCATGCAGCTGAGCGACCGGCCGAAAGCTCTGGTCACGGATTATTCGCACGGCATGCAAAAAAAGCTGGCCATGGCCGCGGCGGTGATTCATGGACCGAAAATATTGTTTCTCGATGAGCCATTTGAAGGGGTCGACGCCATTGCCTCGGGCACGCTGAAAGCCATGCTGCAGCGCATGATAGCGCGCGGCGCCACAATCTTCTTGACCTCGCACGTGCTTGAAATCGTCGAGCGCCTCTGCAGCCACGTCGCCATCATTCATCAAGGCCGCCTCGTCGCGCAGGGCTCCATCGACGAACTGCGCAGCGGCGTGGAAGCCCGAGTGGCAAGCGATGGCGCCAGCGATGCGTCGGCTGCCGCCCGGCCGCACGAAAAACTTACGCTCGAGCAGATCTTCCTCGAGATCGTCGGCGGCGCGCGCCTCACCGGCCAGGAACTCACATGGCTGGCGTGAGTCCGCTCCCCGCCGAAGTGTCCGATCGTCCGCGCGGCCCATCGAACTACGCGCTGTTCTCCGCCGTCACCGAGCTTCGCTGGCGCCTGCTCGTCAATTCCCTGCGCACAATCCGCGGCCGCCTCGAACTGGCCTCGCGCATCCTGGCCGGATTTTCCGTGACCATGCTGGCTCTCGGCGGCACTGCCTTTCTTGCTCTAGTCTCTTACTTTTCGATCGTCGAGCATCATCCTGTCTATCTGGCGATTGCGTTGTGGGGGATGTTCGCGTTCTGGCAGCTTTATCCCGTGATCGGTTCGATGGCATCCGTGCCGTTCGAATTCGCCACGCTGCTGCGCTTTCCGATGAGCTTCTCGACTTATTGGTGGCTGGCGTTTGTGTACGGGCTTGTGGATCCCGTCTGCATCGTGTGCCTGCTTTGGCTCTGCGGGATGCTCGCCGGCATCGGCGCGGCATCGCCGTCACTGCTGCCCGGCGCGGCGCTTGCTCTGCTTGGTTTTGCGCTCGTAAATATTTTCCTTTCTCGCGCGGTCTATCTATGGCTCGAGCGCTGGCTGGCGAAGCGCCGGTCACGCGAAATCATGGGCCTGATTTTTTTGTTCGCGATCGTCAGCTTCCAGTTTCTCGGGCCGATCGGAGCTCGCTTGGAGCTGCACCCACACCGTTCCGCTCGTTCGCTCACTTCCCTGTCCACAGTCTTGGAATTTTTCCCGCCAGGCCTCGCGGGCTTTTCGCTTCAGCAGCTTGAAGTAGGAGGCCCGCTAGAGGCTTTAGCCGCCTGCGCCGGTCTCGCTGGCTACTCCGCGCTTCTCGCGCTGTTGCTCAATAGCCGGCTGCGCGCGCAATTCCTCGGCGAAAATCTCAGCGAAGCGGCGGCTCCGGTTGCGATCCAGAGCCCTGGAAAGTTGCGCGAGGGCTGGGATCTGCGCGGTCTTTCGGGGCCCGTCGCCGCCATCTTCGAAAAAGAAACGCGCTATCTCCTCCGCAGTGCTCCCGTTTTATTTATGTTCATCATGCCCATCGTGATCCTCGTTCTCTTCCGCGTTAGCCCAGGCAGATCGGGCGCAGGAAGCGCGCTCCTGCTCAAGGCGTCCGACTGGGCATTTCCCGTCGGCGCCGCCTACGCTCTCTTGATGCTCACCAATATTGTCTACAACTCCTTCGGCGCCGACGGCAGCGGCCTGCAATTTTTCCTTATCTCTCCGGTCCCCATGCGCGAAGTCCTGCTGGCAAAAAATCTCGCTCATACCGCCGTCCATGCCATTAATACGACGCTCGTTCTCATCGCCAGTTCATTTCTCTACCGTCCGCCGCGGCTTGATATCGCCTTCACCACCGGCGCTGCGCTGCTTTTTGCCTTCCCGCTCAATCTGGCTGCCGGGAATCTCATGTCCGTGTATTCGCCCAAGCGCTACGACCTCGCCGCGTTTGGCCGGCAACGCGCCAGCGCCGCAACGGGGCTCATCGGCATGTTGGTGCAGATGTTCGTCATCGGCGTATCGGCACTCGTGATTTTTCTCGCTTATCGCACGGGACGCGTCTGGCTCGCGGGAGTTGCTTTTCTTCCGCTTGCCGCCGCTGCATTTCTCGTCTATTGGGTCACTCTCAAGAAGAGCGCACAAGCCGCTATGGATCGCCGCGAAGTGCTCGTCGCCGAAATTTGCCGCGTAGCCAGCGACGCGACCACCAGCAATCGAGTTTCCTGAAGGAGCAGTCGAATGAATCGAAAG
>DAITPO010000087.1:0-14816 GCA_036833535.1 Candidatus Acidiferrales bacterium
TCCGCGCTCAATCATCCCAACATCTGCACCATTCACGATATCGGCGAGGAAAACGGCAAAGCCTTCATCGTCATGGAATATCTCGAAGGCCAGACGCTGAAGCACCGCATCGGCGGCCGGCCCGTGGATACCGATACGCTGCTCGATCTTTCCATCGAAATCGCCGACGCGCTCGACGCGGCCCATGCCAAAGGCATCGTTCATCGCGACATCAAGCCCGCGAATATCTTCGTCACCGAGCGCGGCCACGCCAAGATTCTCGATTTCGGCCTGGCCAAAGTCCCGCAGAAGAAAGACGCGCGCGACGATGCCACGCTGGCAACGGCCGCCCTCGTAGGTGTCAGCGAGGTAGATCTCACCAGTCCCGGCACCACCGTCGGCACCATCGCCTACATGTCCCCCGAGCAATTGGGCGCGAAGGAATTGGACGCGCGCACCGATCTATTTTCGTTCGGCGCAGTGCTCTACGAAATGGCCACGGGCACGCTGCCATTCCGCGGCGAGAGTTCCGCACTCGTCACCGACGCGATCCTCCATCGCGCTCCTGCCGCCGCCGTGCGTCTCAATCCCGACATTCCGCCAAAGCTTGAAGACATCATCAACCGCGCGCTCGAAAAAGATCGCACGCTGCGCTATCAAAATGCCGCCGACATGCGCGCCGAGCTTCGGCGCCTGAAGCGCGACACGAGTTCCACTTCCGGCGTTCCAAGCGGCTCACAGGCCGTGCCCGCGGCTCCGGCCGCGACGCAGTCCTCGGCCTCGGTCCCGGCAGCGCGCAGCGATTCCGGAATCGCTGCGTCGAGCGTAACGCAGTCATCGGCGGTCCATTCCTCCGGCAGCTCGGTCGTCGTCGTGGCGAAGCAACACAAGCTGGGTCTCTCAGCCGGCCTGGTGGTGACGCTCGTGGTGCTGGCCGCCGCGGCTTACGGCATCTACGCGCTGTTCGCCGGCAAGACCATCCCGCCGTTCCAGAATTTCTCGATCTCCCAAATCACCAACAACGGCAAGTCCGCCCTTGCCGCGATTTCGCCCGACGGGAAGTACATTCTCAGCGAGTTGAAGGATGCCGGAAAATCCAGCCTGGTGCTGCGCCACGTGCCGACCAACAGCGACACGCAAGTCATCGCGCCCTCCGACGCCATCTACACCGATCTCGATTTTTCTCCCGATGGAAACTACATCTATTTCATCAAGGCCGAATCCGCCGTGGCAGCGTATCGCGATCTCTACCGCGCCCCGGTTCTCGGCGGCGCTCCCCAGCTCATCACTCACGACATCGATTCCGGCGCCTCTTTCTCCTCCGATGGCAAGCGCTTCGCTTTCATGCGCGACAATGATCCCGACGTCGGCAAATTTCAGCTGCGCACCGCCAACGCCGACGGCTCCGACGAGAAGATGATTGCAACTGGGCCGACGACCGAAGCGTCGCGTTTCATCGCCTGGCAAGCGAATGGCACCGGCATCGCCAAGGTGCAATATCAAGTGGGCGATCTGCTCTCCGTTATCAAGCTCTTCGATACCGGCTCTAGCCAGCCCAAACAATTTGCTTCGTTCAAGGACAAATATCTCGAAAAAATAGTGTGGCTCCCCGACGGGAAGAACTTGCTGACTCTCTATCAGGATGCTTCCACTGGCTATGTGCGTGACCAGATCGGCCTGATTTCCTATCCCAGCGGGCAGTTCCACGCGGTCACGAAAGACACGAACGGCTACGGCACATTGACCGTTTCGGCCGACGCAAAGACCTTGGCCACCGTTCAGCACAGAACTTTGCGCAGCTTTTACGTATTCCCCGCGGCGGGAACGGCCCAGAACCTCCCGAGTCCCTCACTGACCCAGGAAAAGGATTTTTTCCGATTCGCCTGGGCCGGAACTGGCGGCTTCTACCTGACCGGCGCGAATGAAGTCGTGCGCGTGTCCGCGGACGGAAGCAACAAGGCTGTTCTCCTGAGCAACACGGGATCGGATGGAATCGCTGCCTGCGCGGATGGCCATTTGTTACTCGCCTGGACCGGCCCGGTCGTCGGAAACGTCCTGAACATCTGGCGTATGGATGCGAACGGTGGCGACCCCAAGCAACTTTCCTTCGGCGCGTATGACGCCAATCCCGTATGCTCGCCTGATTCCAAGTGGGCGTATTTCGGCGATGAGAACGCTGGGCTAGCCATGCGCGTTCCTCTCGATGGCTCGAGCAAGCCGGAAGTCATTCCCGGCACCGAGATTCCCCATGCCATCATCTCGTCACGGCAATTCGGGGTCTCACCGGACGGCAAGTATTTCGCCGGCGTGCTGACGATCCCGCCGACGTCGGGGTCTGGCGCGAGCGTGCAGAAAATAGATTTAGTTCCGCTCGACGGCGGACCTCATCCGCAACTGCGCTTGATCGATCCCGATCCGCGCATCAAAGGCCATCTGAGTTTCACGCCGGATGGGAAAGCCCTGGTCTATTCGATCCGCGCCAATGGCGTAGAAAATCTCTGGCTCCAGCCACTTGATGGCTCGCCAGGCCGTCAAATCACAAATTTCCCGGCCGAGCTGATCACCGCCTATCACTGGTCGCCGGACGGCAAGTCCATCGCCATGGTCCGCGAGCACACCGATTCCGACGTGGTCCTCCTGCACGACACCGGCGCCAACTCCCAGTAGGGAAGGGTCTCTTTACCCTGAGGCCCGTTGCCGGGGCCGAAGGGCAGCCCTCCCGCCTTTCGGCCCCGCGACACATTGCCCCGAGCAGATTGACTTGCCGAAAAGCGCGGCCTAACATGCGTCGCGCTGCACGGCATAGCGAATGATTCCCACCTTTCCCGTTCACGACCTCATCCCCCTATCGCAGCTAGCGGCGGGACGCCGCGATGGCCATCGAAGATGATCTCGATGAACGCTGCAAACAGCGAAGCGCAGAATCAACAGAGTTCGCCCATTTTGCCCTTTCGTCTCCCCAGCCTTGGCGCCAGGCCCGAATCAGAGAAGACGATCTTTCTGATCGTGATTGCACTAGCCATCTATTCCGTGGTCCGGAATCTGATGCAAGCAGCCGTGAGGCCGCTTTGGTTCGACGAAATCCTTACACTAGTTGTCTCCCGTCAGCCAAATTTAACGGCCATCTGGAACGCATTGAAGGCCGGAGTGGACGGCAATCCTCCTCTGTTTTATTTAATTGAACGCGTCGCCTCTGGGTTCAGCTCGAACGAGATGTTCGCGTTTCGATTGGTCTCCGCGCTGGCATTTGCGTGCACGTTCATTTGCCTTTACATCTTTGTGCAGAAGAGAAGCGGCGCGCGCGTCGCATTTATTTGTGCGGTCCTCATTTTTGTCACGCCGCTGAACAACAAATACTCGCTTGAAGCCAGGCCATACAGCTTGCTTGTCGCTTGTTTGGGGCTCGCTTTGGTCTGCTATCAGCGATTGCCCGCGGCGCGATGGACTGTGGGGTTGCTCCTGAGTCTGAGCTTTGCGGAAAGCCTTCACTATTACGCTGTGCTCGCTTGTTTTCCTTTCTTTCTCGCTGAGATTGTTCAGGTTTTTTCGACATCTCGCATCCGCTATTGGGTGTGGCTCAGCCTGTTCAGCAGCCTCATTCCGGCGTTGATCTCCGCGCCGTTGCTTGTCAACCTCAGGCACGCTTACGCGGATCATATTTGGGCGCGGCCTGAGCTCATGTTGATCCCCATGAGTTATGGCGGTTACTTCCGTCTCAATGCGCTGTGGGGCCTGGCGATCGCTGTCATTTCATTTCTCGTCGTCATCGCTGCCTGGGGACGCGGCCGCACGCAACTTGAACTGACCGGAGGACGAGAAAGCGCACCGGCATCCGAACACGCGCTGGTGTTGGGATTCCTCGCGCTGCCGGTCGTCGACGTGTTCGCAGCGAGGGTCGCACATGGAGGCGCGGCCGATCGTTACTACTTGCCGGCTATCTTGGGGATTGCGATCGTGTTCAGCTATGTTCTGAGCAAGATTACTCCCGCCGGATTTCAACTCATTGCTGCCCTCATTCTCGTTGCGGTTGCGTTTCAAGAGGCCGACGTTGTGCGCGCAGTTCTCCGGAATCCGCACGGAACAGATAGCCGAGCACCAGTTCTGTCGCTCCTGTCCGACGCCATCGCGCGCAATGATTTGCCATTGGTACTTTCCAATGCCGGAGGATATGTCGAACTCTCTCATGTCGCGCCGCAAAGCCTGAACCAGCGGATGGTGACTCTGGTGGATCCGCCGAACGCGGTTGTTTACGCCGGAACCGACACCGTTGACAGGCTGGTGATCGAATTGAAGTCCTACGTTCCCATGCAAGTGTACGATTTCAAGCCCTTCGCTGCGGCGCATCCCGTTTTTCTGCTCTATTCGGATGGCACTGGTTTCGACTGGTGGCCGAACCGGCTAATCCACGATGGCGCGCAAGTCGAGTTGGTGGCAAAGCAAGGCGGAGGAACATTGTACCGGGTCGCGCTCAACCGAGACGCAGCGGCGATTCATTGAGAGAACGCGGCAGACTAGCGGCGGGCGTGGCTTGGCTCTAAGCGATTGTAGAAGCGTGCGTTGCACTCGTCGCAGCGGTACGGCAGCAATTTGACTAGCGACAGCGCGAACCGTTCGAGGATGCCGCGGCGCTTCGATCGGCGATAGTCAGCCGAACCGCATTGCGGGCACGCGGCTTTGTAGGAAATTCTCATGCAGGCATCGTACAGCGCGGCGTGCGCGCGAAGATAGAGCAAGTCTCGCCAGAGTTTCCATCGCGGCGCACCTGGATCTAGATCACCCACTCATTCCGTCTCCTAATCGCCGTGCAGCAATCTCTTCGCCTGTGAAGTTTGAGCTTTGAGATTTGCACCGCGCTGCGCCGCTGACGGCCTCGCCTGCTGCGCGTGGCTACTTGGAGACTAGGTCGTGCTTTTCGAGTTTGGTGCGCAGGGACATGATCGCTTTCACCACGGCGGTGGAAGCGGCCGAAAATTCACTATGGGCGCCGAGTGCGGTCTCGCCCGAAACGTTAGCTCCTGAGTCCGCCTTGTGAACGACATCCGCGGCGGCTTTGTGAAAACGCGCGTGCTCGGAGCGCAGATGCTCGAATTCGGTCGACTTTGCATGCTTCGCCCCGTCCCCGTGGATCCATTTTCCTAGCTCGCATTTGTCATCCTTCGCCACTTCCATGGCTGACAGTCTGCCGTCGGGCTTCTTCAGGTAATCGTTCAGCTTATCCTTCCAATGACGGTGTGCCAGGATGGCTTGTTCGAAGTCCATGGTTTCCTCCAAATCGCGCAGCGGATCTGTGCAGGCGCTCGCCCTTGCCCACTGCGTGATGGTTCTTATCGGCAAAAGGGAGGAGGCCATTCGGAGAAAGCTCATCAAAGGTAAATTGACGGCGCGCTGGGGTTTCACTCCGGCACAGCTCGCGTCGAGAAGAAATCTTGACAAGGTTTGAGGCTTGGTGCGACCCTTGCCGCCTCTCTGTTGAACAAAGGAGTCCACATGGCACCCAAGAAGTCCAAAGCGAAGAAGAAGAGTTCGAACGTAGAGCGCCTGGAAAGCGCGGGCGTGCTCGTTTCGGAACAATATACGGACGAAGACAAGAAGACCGTCGAGAAGCTCACGGCCACCGAGATTTCGGTGCTGATCAAGATGCGGAAGAAGAGGGGAGCCGCGCCCGAAGGGAAACACCATCTTCGGCCGAATGTTTTCGTTTAGCCCGGCGGACTTTGCCGGAAGCGGTTCCGCTCTCAAGGCCCTTGAAATCTCTCAGCCATAGCAAACGGCTGCGCGCGAAAATGCGGCTGGCCGAGCCCTGCCTATTGGAGGTCTCGGATCAATTCTGGACGCACGCGCAGCTCGCACAGATGTTTCCCGAATTCCTGTTCATGATGCACTCCATCATTCGCAGCAGCGTTTCTTTGCATAACGCTGCGGCGGAATCGGCGCAAGAGCGCGCCGATTCGGATGCGGTGTCCCGCCAGCTCGTTGGATATTACAAGACACATGCCATCGAAGAAACGCACCACGACGATTGGCTGTTGGACGACCTGGTAGCCATCGGCAACGAGCGCTCGGAAGTCCTTGCGCGGCTACCGTCGCCGGCCGTGGCGTCGCTCGTCGGCGCGCAATATTATTGGGCGCTGCATGTGCATCCCGTGTCGCTGTTTGGGTATCTGGCGGTGCTGGAAGGAAACCCGACATCGCTGAAAGAGCTTGACGGCATCCGCAAGAAGCATGGGCTACCGGCTGAGGGTCTGCGCACGATGATCAAGCACGCGCGGCTTGATCCGCATCATCGCGATGAAATATATGCGCAGCTGGATGATTTGCCGCTGACGGAAAGTCAGGCCGAGCTAGTGGCGCTTAGTGCGTTTCATACGATTGAGCACATCAGCGAAGCGCTTCAAGAAATACTGGATTCGCAGCACAACAGAATCAAGAAAGCTTCTTAGCGCCGGCGTCCCTGGCGGCATCTTTCGAGCTTGATAATGGCGAAGGCAGCGATCTTGCGCGGAGCTCGGCCTTAAATAGATTGCCCTGGTTTACTGGCGAAGTCCGCGCGTAAGCGTTGGCCTTGGCGGGATTGGTGCTCGCAAGATGCCGGCAGGGACGCCGGCGCTACTTTACTGCGCCTTCCAACGCTTCGAGTAGGCGATCGCCTAGCGGGGAACCCAGGCCGGTGCAGGCGTTCCAGCCGGGGCCGGCGTGATAGGCGCCGTTTTCGCCGTGAGTGATTGGGCGGAATGTGCCGGATTCGCTGGGCCGAGCGGCGAGCTTGTAGAGCAGGGAATTGAGATAGCCGGAATGCGCTCCCATGGCGTGATTGAGGCGCGCGACTAGCGCGGCCCAGAGCGGTGCGACGGCGCTGGTGCCCGCTGAGACGCCGTCCACTCCGCCTACTACGATGCGGCATCCCGTGTGAGGATCGGCGACGCCCGCTACATCGGGCACTCCGCGGCCTCCGTGTTTCGAACTTGGATGTGGCACCGCGAAATCCTGCTGCCAATACGGTCGCGGAAACATGCCGCTGACACCGCCACCAGTGGCGCCGTGCATACCATCGAAGACGCAATTCCAAACCGTCTCCGCTTCGATCTTGCTTCCCGATACTTTCAGCGTAGTTCCACCGCAGCCCAGCGCGTAGGGGCTGCTCGCCGGGAAATTTACGGATGGCTTGCCGGGCGTTCCGTTATGCGCGCCGGAGTCGCCGGAAGAGACGCAGACGGTGACGCCCACGTTGGCCAGGTTCTTCAGAACCTCATTAATCAGAGCCGCGTACTTCGACGACACATTCGGCTCCGGCTCGCCCCAACTCAGCGAGAGAACCGAAGGGCGGTGTTTCTTGTCGGCGAGAGCGGTGGTGAGCGCGTGATAGATGCCCTGCTCGGTATTCGGCGCGAAATACACGACGATGTGCGCGCCGGGAGCGAAGGCGGCCACAAGTTCGATATCCATCGTCGTCTCGGTCGTGGACATCGCCAGTTCCGTGGCGCGGCGCGATTCAGAATTGCCGTTTTTTGCGAAATTCTTTCCGCTGCTCAACGCGGTCATAAATTTTGTGAGACTGGCGCGATCGGCCGGCGCGTTCTTGGCGCCGTCCACGGAGACATCGGTAATTCGCGGCACGGGCAATTTCAAGGCGGAAAAGAAACTCTCGAGATCGCTCTTGTAATAACCGCCGCCGAGTTCAATCACGCCGATGCATTGCCCTTTCCCGTCGGCGTGGCGCGGAAAGCGGTAGAGTTCCGCGATGTCTTGCGGCGAGAACGATGCGCGCCGAGCTTTTTTCACGCCCGTCGCGGGCAGATGGCGCCGCGCGCACGGCCGGTCGTGCAAGCCGAGCACGCCTTCGACGCTGCCGGCGATGGAACGCGGAAGGTGAATTGGGCCGGCGAACGCGCGATGCGGGCCGCGTTCGTGTTGGTACTGATTAAGCTCCACACGAAAGGACTTGCCGAAATCGCCGGCGCTGCCTTGCAACATCACGCTGTGTCGCAGGGCGGAGACTTCAAGAACCTCAAAGCCGTTGTCGCGGGCGAAGCGCTCGACGCGCGCGAAATCGCCGCCTTGCGCGCCGTGGTAGGTCTCAAATTCTTCGCGCGAGAGATAGTGGCGGAAGCGCGGCAGCGTGGCGGCGAACTCGCGATCATCATGCAGCGGCGCGGCAGGGCGGCGGTTGCGCAGTACTAGAGTGACTCTGATGGACTCGTGCGGATCCGTGGGGGCCACGTGGGTCGCGCCGATATCGGGCGGATCGCTGCCGAGGATGGGGATATGCGAGCTGCGAGAAGCCAATGCTGTCTCCTTCTCGCCGGGGCTGGCGCGGGCTGTATGGTATCACGAGGCCTGGCAGATCATCCGCACTCTGGAAGAAGCCGGCCCTCATCGCGAGCGGAGGAGATCGTGAGCAAGACGCGCAGAAGTTTCATCACGAACGCGGGAGTAATCGGAGCCATGGCGGCGAGAGGAAAATGCATCGCGTAGTCACAGAACGAGCGCGGGCTAGCTCCCCGGCGTTACGAGCGGAACGACGGCGAGCGTACTGGACGCCTTAGCGACCATCACAAGGCCCTTCTCATTCTCGGTCGATACCACAGCTTCCACGAAGACCAGGTTCTTGCCTGAGCGCAAGACATCCGCGCGGCAAGTCAGGCTTGAGCCCGAAGCAGGGCGCAAAAACGAGACTTTGTTTTCCACAGTGAGTACGTCTCGGCCTTCGGGCACCGTCGTTGCCGCGGCGCCACCGCAGGTGTGGTCAGCGAGGGTCATTACGACGCCGGCGTGGAGAAATCCGTGCTGTTGTCGAAGAAGATCCGACGCTTCCACTCGCGTCTCACACCAACCCTCGCCGCAGGACGTCAGTTCAATTCCCAAGGAACGAATGAAGTTTGCTTTGTAAAAGATTTGCTGCACCAGAGCGAGATTCGCGCTGTTCATCTCGAGGTCACTTTCCGCTGAGTGGTAGCGGTGACGGGTTTCGTCATGGCCGAGCCTGCGCAGCGCCGCCGGACGCGACTTCCAACGCGCGCTCTCGCAGATCAGAGGGGATGGCGCGCGCTCTCCTCAGCGTCGTGTCCATATAAACCCCGACGATCTCGGAAACGGCGGCCAGCTCACCGGTTTCGTCATTAGTCATTTCATGGAGCAACCGGACGGATTTCTCGTTGATTTCCAGCACGCTGGAACGAACCGTCACGATGTCGCCGGCGTGCAGCTCGCGCTTGTAGGTGATGTTCTGTTCGACCGCGGCCATCCCCGTGCCATGCTCGCGAAAATGCGCCCGCGTGAGGCCCAGTTTGGCGAGTAACTGCCAGGTGGCCTCATCGAAATTCCCTGAGTACCACATGACGTTCATGTGGCCGATGTGATCGCAGTGCCACGGATAAACCGTACCGCGATAGGTGACTTCGAAATCCGTCATGTCAGATGCTCGCTTTCGAGATTCGGAATCGCATTGCACTTCCAGTTTTAGATGCAATCGCGCCGGTTGCGATTCGTTTTCTTAGTCGGCTCTAATTTCGGTTCGCACGCCGGATCTACTCTCGCGCGGTTGCGTTGACTTGGTGCGGCGCGAGACCTAAGATTCGCCGGTGCAAGATTCCCGCCCCATTTCCGGCGAAACCATATCCCACTATCGCGTGCTCGAACTTATCGGCGGCGGCGGTATGGGTGTGGTTTATAAGGCGGAAGACACGCGGCTTCATCGGCCTGTCGCCCTGAAATTTCTTCCCGACGAAGTCGCGCGCAATCTGGGGGCTCTTGAGCGCTTCCGACGCGAAGCTGAAGCGGCCTCTGCGCTGAATCATCCCAACATCTGCACGATTTACGACATCGGCGAGGAAAACGGACGCGCGTTTATCGCTATGGAATTTCTCGAGGGCAAGACTCTCAAACATTTGATCGAGGGCCGCGCGCTCGAACTCGAAACTCTTCTCGATCTGGCGACCGAAATCACCGACGCCCTCGAAGCCGCGCACTCGAAGGGCATCATCCATCGCGACATCAAGCCCGCGAACATCTTCGTCACATCGCGCGGACATGCCAAGCTGCTCGATTTCGGCCTGGCGAAGCAGATGTCGCGTCCTGCGGACCTGGGAAACACCGCCGCGAAGCACGAAGATCCCAATCTAGCTCCAGAGCAGTTAACCGAATCCGGCATCGCTATCGGGACATTGCCCTACATGTCTCCTGAGCAGGCTCTCGGCAAAGAACTCGACTCGCGCACCGACCTGTTCTCGTTCGGAGTCGCCCTCTACGAAATGGCCACGGGCAAGCGGCCTTTCCACGGCGACACCACCGCGGCGATGCTCGATTCGATTCTGCACAAAGTGCCGGTCGCGCCGGTGCGGCTGAATTCCGATGTGCCCGCGAAGCTGGAAGAAGTGATCAACAAGGCCATGGAGAAAGATCCTCGGCTGCGCTACCAGCACGCCGCGGACATGCGCTCCGATCTGCAGCGCCTCAAGCGCGACACCGTGGCCATGAGCATTTCGGCGTCCACCCGGGCCGCCGAAGATCACCCGGCAACTGCGCGAACTTCCCGCGTTTATGCTGGGACGCGCCCGAAGTGGATTCTCCCCACGGCGATTGCGCTCGCGGTTGTAGTGGTCGCGGCGATCGGATTCTATGTGCTGCGCGGGCGCGGCAGCGGGATCGATTCGCTGGCCATCATGCCCTTCGAGAATGCCGGCGGCAACAAGGACGCGGATTACCTCAGTGATGGAATCACCGAAAGCCTGATCAACAGCGCCTCCGAACTGCCCCATCTCAAAGTCATCGCGCACAGCTCTGTCTTTCGCTACAAAGGCCGCGAGATCGATCCTCATACGGTGAGCCGCGACTTGAACGCGCGCGCGATTCTTACCGGACGCGTGCTCGAGCGCGGCGACACTCTTTCGGTCAGCGCCGAATTGATGGACGCGACGAATGACCGCCACATCTGGGGCGCGCAGTACAACGAGAAGATGGACAATCTCCTCGACATCCAGGAAAGCATCTCCCGGGAAATCATGGCCAATCTTCGCTCGCATCTCGAAGGCGAAGAAGAGAAGCGCGTCTCGAAGCACTACACCGAAAATGTGGAAGCCTATCAGTTGTATCTGAAAGGGCGGTACAACACCGAGCAATTCACGCAAGAAAGCGTGAACAAAGGGATCGATTATTTCGAGCAAGCCATCGCCAAAGATCCGAATTACGCGCTGGCCTATGCGGGAATCGCGGAGGCGCATTTCGAAGTTTCCAGCCAATACGTAGCGCCGCGCGAGGCCATGCCCAAATTGAAGGGCGCCGCGTCGAAGGCGCTGAGCCTCGATGATTCGCTCGCTGAAGCCCACACACTGATGGGCATGGCCGACGCCGTCTACGACCACGATTATTCGTCCGCCGAGCGAGAATTCAAGCGCGGCACCGAATTCAATCCCGGCTCGCCGTTCGTCCATCAGTGGTACGGCTATATTTTGACCGGCATGGGCCGCGAGGATGAAGCGCTGGCGGAATTGAAGCGCGCGCAGGAACTCGATCCGCTCTCCGATACGGTGGACTTGATTTACAGCTTGAATTTTTGTTTCTCGGACCAATTCGATCGCGCCATCGAGCGCTCGCGCAAAATGATTCAAGCGGACCCCAATTTCTGGTTCGGGCATTTCTTCCTGGGATGGGCGCTCGCCCGCGAAGGCAAATACGACGAGGCCATCAAATCGCTGAATGAAGCTATTCGCCTGGGGGCGAGCCCTTATGCGCAAGGCTATCTGGGATACGCTTACGCGCTATCGGGACAAACCGCGAAAGCGCGCGAGGTGGCGCAGCAGATGGAGCAGGCCTCGAAGCAATCCTATGTCCCGGTCTATCAGATTGCGATTGTGTACGTTGGCTTGGGCGACAAAGATAAAGCTCTCGAGCTGCTGCAGAAGTCCTATGACGACCGCGAAGAAATTATGACCTTCCTAAAAGTCGATTCAACCTGGGCAAGCCTCCGCACGGACCCGCGATTCCAATCGCTTCTGCATCGCGCTGCACTGCAATAATTGTCTCGAAGTGATCCGGTAAAGGAAACGTGCAAGCCGCTTCGTCAGCCGATTTTGTGACATGGATGCTGAGACTGCGCCTGCGTCAAGTTCAGGATCCCAGCGATTCGGCGCTCGCTTGAAAACCGGAATTTCCGGCCAAGTCCTTATGCGCATTTGACTTGCCTATTCCGTTAAAGCTCCGGGTCTGCACTTCCGACGCATTGTGATGTGCATCACGTGGGATGGTGACGCCAGTCGCGGCGCACAATTCTGCAAGCGTCCATCATGTGGGCGTCGCGGGAGATAGCAAAGCGAGACTCGCGATGGGACACGAAGCGAAGTTCCAGGCAGCTTTCCCGCACCGCTCGCGGGGCCAGGCGCTTCGCCGGAAAGCAGGAGGTAACGCCCATGGTCAGCCAACCGTTCTCGATTCCGGCACTCATTGACCCGAATCGCTACCGCGGAAAGAAAATTGCGCCGGAGACACTACGTCATGCCGGCGAAAAAGATCTATTTGTGGATGCATTGCTGGAACTGCCGACGGCGCATCAGCGGCGCCGCAATCCGCTCGATTGGGCGGTGTCGCTGATCGTGCATGTGACGTTGATCGCGGCTTTGCTGGCGGTTCCTTTGTACTTCAACGAAACGCTCGATTTGAAAGCTTACTCGCTGACCATGCTGGTGGCCGTGCCTCCGCCACCGCCGCCTCCTCCTCCCTCGGCCATGGCCAGACAGATCGTGCGGCCGAAGATGGCCGATTTGGTCTCTCGCGGATTGGTGTCGCCAACGTTCATTCCGCGGCAGATTGCGATGATCAAGGAAGATGTGCCGCCGCCGACACCCGACGATGGCGTGATGGGCGGCGTACCCGGTGGAGTTCCGGGCGGTATTCCGGGCGGCGTGATTGGCGGGGTGCTCGGCGGCGTGCTCGGCTCGGTTGGTTCAGGAACGACGGGGCCACCCCCGCCGAAGGCGGTGAAGAAGATCGTGCGCGTTGGTGGAAACGTGAAGCCGCCGCGCTTGATCAGCAGCCCTGCTCCGGAATATCCGCAATTGGCAAAGGCCGCGAAGATTTCGGGCACGGTGATTATCGACGCGGTGATCGATGAGAAGGGCAACGTAGTTGAAGCGCACGTCATCAGCGGCCCGGGCTTGCTAATCCCGGCGGCGCTGAAAGCGATCACATCGTGGAGATACGAACCCACCTACCTCGATGGCGAGCCGATTGAAGTGCGCATGCACGTGGACGTGAATTTCCTCCTGCAGTAAATGGGCGGCGAGTGGCGCCGGATGTCTCGGCGCCACTCGTTAACCTTACTCCGAGATCCTGCCGTAACAATCCGTGGCGCAACGTAGGCAGTCCAGTAGCACAGCCACTCCTGCCTGTGGCTGCGTGTCGGCATTGCTAGCAGTTGAAGAACACAGCCAGGAGTGGCTGTGCTACTGATCTAGCGGCACGCGAATTGTGAATGTCGCGCCGCCACTCGCGGGGCTTTCCGCCGTGAGCGAGCCGCCGTGAGATTCGGCGATCCAACGGCCGATAGAAAGTCCCAGCCCCGCGCCGCCAGTTTCGCTGGAGCGCGCCTTATCGGCGCGATAGAAGCGATCAAAGATGTGCGGCAGATCGGCGGGGGCGATCCCGGGGCCGGTGTCCCGGACGGCGATTTGTGCCGTGCCATTGCTGGCCGTGAGCGCAAGCTCGATTTTTCCATCGCGCGGCGTGTACTTCACCGCGTTATCGAGCAGAATGAGCAGCAACCGCTCGAGCACACGCGCGTCGGCACGCACCCACACCGGATCCGACGGCACCTGCGCCGCGAATTGAATTGACTGCGGCGCGGCGAGAGTTTCGGCCTGGCGGCTGACATTGCGGACGCATTCGGCCAGATCGGTGCGCGCCAAGTCGAGCGCTCCCGCCGCAAGTCCGGAAGCGGCTGCGTCGGCGCGCGCAAGAGTGAGCAGATTGTCGATGAGCGACGACGTTCGCTCGGCGGCCTCCAGAATCCGCGCCAGAGCTTCGCGATACTCCTCCGCGCTCCGCGGCTTGCGCAACGCCAGCTCCGCGCTAGTGCGCATCAGCGCCACGGGAGTGCGCAGCTCGTGCGACGCGTCCGCAGTGAATTGGCGGATTTTCTGAAACGCCGCGTCAATGCGCGCCAGCATTTCATTGAGCGTCTCGGTAAGCCGCCGCAGCTCGTCGTGCGCCGCGGGCACGGCGAGGCGCCGCGAGAGATTGTCAGCCCCGATGCTCCGCGCCGTACCGATGATTTCGTCCACGGGCCGCAGCGCGCGCCGGCTCATCCAGTACCCGCCCAGCGAAGCCAGAATCAGAAGCGCCGGAGACGTGAGAAACAGGATCCACCGGAAGCGGTCGAGCGCCCGATCGAAGGATTCGGTCGGGGTGGCCACCTCGATCGTAAACGTCCGCCCCGCGGCTTCGACCTGCTCACGCGCGGCACGGAATTGCCGGCCGTCAATGTGCACGGTGGAGAATTCGCGCGCTCCTGAATCGAGCTGCCAATCGGCCATGCGGTCATGCGAGGAAGATGCCGCTCGCGCTGCGGGGCCTTCGTAGGTGTAGCTGTGGTCTGCGGCTGAAACTATCAGAATCAGGCCCGAAGCCTGCGTCCCGTTCAGTTCTTCCAATTCGTCGTTGAGTGCGGGGGCGCCTTCCGGAATCTCCGTGCCGATCACGCCCCGAATTCCGGCGGCATCCTTGCGCAGCGCATCATCAAGAGTGGTTTCGATGCTGTGGCGCATGACAAAATCGGCTGCAGCGCCAAAAGCCGCAAAAGACGCGGCGAGCACCGCGAAATACCACAGCGTCAGCCGCAAGCGCAGCGG
>DAITPO010000088.1:0-14795 GCA_036833535.1 Candidatus Acidiferrales bacterium
GCGGCGGAATTGGCTCGGCGGCTGCTGGCGCTGGCGCCGCGATCGTTCCGCAACGGGCGCGTCTATCTCACCTCGGGCGGATCGGAAGCTACCGAAACAGCGATCAAGCTCTGCCGGCAATATTTTCTCGAGCGAGGCGAGGCAAAACGCATTCGCGTGATATCGCGGAAGCAGAGCTACCACGGAACGACGCTCGGGGCGCTCGCGGTTTCAGGAAATGTCGCACGGCGCGAGCCTTTTGCCCCGTTGCTGAATGAATGGGGTCACATTCCGCCGTGCTATTGCTATCGCTGCCCGATGGGTTTGCGCTATCCGGAATGCAACGTAGATTGCGCCGACGAGTTGGATCGTTTACTTCGGCGGGAAAATCCGGAGACCGTCGCGGCGTTTATCTTGGAGCCGTTGAGCGGCGCGACGCTCGGCGCAGTGCCGCCGCCAAATGGCTATCTCGAGCGCATAGCTGAAATATGCCGCATGCACGGAATTTTACTGATCGCCGATGAAGTCATGACCGGCATGGGCCGCACGGGGAAGATTTTCGCGGTCGAGCATTGGGGCGTGGAGCCGGACATCATTCTCGTCGGCAAGGGAGTGGCGAGCGGCTACGCGCCGCTGGGCGGAGTGCTGGTGAATGACCGCGTTGTGGAGACGATTGAGCGTGGCTCGGGCGTTTTTCTCCACGGGTTTACTTACAACGCGCATCCCGCGTCTGCGGCGGCTGGAGTCGCGGTGCTCGATTACATCGTGGAGAATCACTTGTTCGAGCGGGTCGAGACCGCAGGGCGCGAGTTCAGAGAGGCGCTCGAACCGCTGGCGCAGCTCTCGGTCGTTGGCGACATTCGCGGAATGGGCCTGCTCCAGGGAATCGAAATCGTGCGCGACCGCGAAACTCGCGAGCCGTTTCCGCCGGATGCGCATATCGCCAGCCGCATAGCAGAAGACGCGATGGAGGCGGGCGTGGTGACGTATCCGATGCAGGGCTCAGTGGACGGGCGGCGCGGCGATCATATTCTTCTGGCACCGCCCTTCACGATTAGCACGCAGCAGATTCAGATGATTGCAACCGCGCTGGGCAACGCGCTCAGCGAACTCGAGAATTCCCACCGCTCCAGCGCCGGAGGCTCCCCTGTTGCAAAATCCTCGCAGTAACGAGCTTCGCCGAATCTCAAATTCAATCCATCCGGGCGCGGCAATTGCAATAGCCGCATTGGTGGGACTCACCTTCGCAAGTTTCGCGGACCAGATTGCGCTGAAGGGTTATTCGCCAGATGCGGCGAAGCGCGAGATGGCGATCGAGAAACTGTATCGCTCGCTGGCCTCGACGGCGGAGATTGCGAAATTTCACCGCTACCTGACCGCCGAGCCGCACATGGCGGGTTCGCAGCGCAATAACGATTTGGCGCGCTGGGTCGCGGAACAGTGGAAGCAGCAGGGAATGGAAGATGTGAAGATTCACGAATACGACGTGCTGCATTCCAAGCCGCGCGAGGTTTCGCTCGAGATGGTCGCGCCAGTGCAATATCGCGCGAGCCTGCGCGAGGAGCCTTACGACGTCGATCCGGACACGAAGAATCCGCGGGCCTCGGGCGCGTTTCTCGGTTATTCAGCTTCGGGCGAAGTTACGGCACCGGTGATTTATGCGCACAGCGGCAATCCAGAAGATTACGACTATCTGCGCACTCAGGGAATCACTGTGCGCGGTAAGATCGTGCTCGTTCGCTATTCGAATCCCTACAGCTATCGCGGATTCAAGGCGCTGACGGCCGAACGCGAAGGCGCAGCAGCGATTTTGATCTATTCCGATCCGCAAGAAGACGGCTACGGACAGGGGAAAGTATTTCCGGAAGGGCCATGGGGGCCGGAGACGCATATTCAGCGAGGCGCGATCACTTACGATTTTATTCAGCCGGGCGACCCGCTGACGCCGGGATGGGCGTCGGTGCCGGGAGCGAAACGCATTCCGATCGCTGAGGCGGTCTCGCTGCCGAAAATCATGGGCGTACCGCTCTCCTGGCATGACGCGCGTCCTTTGTTGATGAATATGGATGGACCGGTGGCGCCACAAACCTGGCAGGGCGGGTTGCCGTTTCAATATCATCTCGGCGGCGAAAGCGCGCGCGTGCATCTGAAAGTGGATATGGATACGAGCACGCAGGCGTACTTCGTGACCGAGGCGCGCATTCGCGGCTCCGAATTGCCGGATGAATGGATTGTGCTGGGCAATCATCGCGATGCCTGGGTGTATGGCGGGGTCGATCCGTCGAGCGGCACGGCATCCATGCTGGAATTGACGCGGAACCTCGGCGAAATGCTAAAGAAAGGCGTGCGGCCGCGCAGGACGCTGGTGATTTGCAGTTGGGACGGCGAGGAATATGCGCTGACAGGCTCGACCGAATGGGGCGAGGAATTCGCGGACGAGTTGAAGAAAAAAGCGATCGCCTATCTGAACGTGGATTCGTCGGCATCGGGCGCGATGTTTCATGGGACGCCAGTCGCGTCGCTCGCGACGGTGCTTGTGGACGTGAGCCGCACGCTGCCGGCGCCTTCAGGAAAGACGCTACACGATGAGTGGCGCGTGGCGCGGCAACAGCAATTGCACGAGACTCGGCCAGCGGAGGACTCTGAGCTGGCGGATACGCGCATCGGCAGCGGTTCGGATCACACCGTATTCCTCAATTTCCTCGGCATACCGACGGTGGGACTGGAATTCGATGGGCCGTACGGCGTCTATCACTCGCTCTACGATGATTTTTACTGGATGAATCATTTCGGCGATCCGGGATACAAATATCACGCGCTGATGACGCAGCTCTGGGGTGTGCTGGCGCTGCGACTGGCGAATGCGGATGTGCTGCCTTATGATTTCGAGGCCTATGGACGCAATATCCGGTCGTTCGTCGACGAGCTCGATGTGAAGAGCCGCGTTCACGAGCATTTGGATTTGAAGCCGTTGTACGCCCGGATCGATGAATTCGAGGAAGCGGGGCGGGATTTGAATGCCGCAATCGCCGCGGCATTGAGCGGACCGTCTTCGGGATCGATCGACGGAGCCGCAGTGAATCGAGTGAATTCCGAGTTGATGCAAATCGAACGCAATTGGTGCAATCCAGAAGGAATTCCGGGGCGGCCGTGGTTCAAGCACACCCTCTACGCCGCGCGTTTCACCTATGCGCATCTGGAATTGCCTGGATTGACCGAAGCAGCCGAAGCAAACGATTGGAAGCGAGCGACAGAGCAGCAAACGATTCTGGAGAGCGAGTTGGCGAAAAATATTGCGCTCTTGCACCAGGCACGCACTGACTTGCAAGGTGAAGACGAGCGAGGTACGCGATGAAGAGACTCTCGCTGATGGCGCTGATTTCTTGCGTGCTGACGCTCGCGGCTTTGCCGGCCGCGGCACAGTCGTCGGCGAAACCGCGCGCCCGCGACTTGGGCGTGCCTTTTGATGGGACGCCAGGACCGTTGAACGCGATCACCGACGTGAAGGGCGTCGAAGTCGGTCATCGCACGCTGATTTCAGGCGAAGGCAAGTTGAAAGTCGGCGTCGGGCCGGTCAGGACGGGCGTCACGGCAATTTTTCCGCGCGGCAAAGCATCAGCCGATCCAGTTTTCGCCGGATGGTTCACCGAAAATGGAAACGGCGAAATGACGGGCACGACCTGGGTGGAAGAATCAGGGTTCCTCTCCGGCCCGGTGATGATTACGAACACGCATAGCGTTGGAGTCGTGCGCGATGCCGTCATTAAGTGGCAACTCGAACATTTCCCCGCGTTGGCAGAAGACGACTGGTGGTCGCTGCCCGTGGTGGCGGAAACGTGGGACGGATATCTGAATGATATCAACGGCTTCCACGTAAAACCCGAGGACGCGGTTGCCGCGATGGACAACGCTCACGGCGGACCGGTGGAAGAAGGCAACGTCGGCGGCGGCACAGGAATGATTTGCAGTGAATTTAAAGGCGGAATAGGCACATCGTCGCGGAGATTAAGCGAGAAGGCCGGGGGCTACACCGTCGGCGTGCTCGTGCAATGCAACTACGGAATCCGCCGGCTACTGCGAGTCGCAGGCGTTCCCGTCGGCAAGGAAATTCCGGGCCCCCCGGTATGGGATGACGACACAGGCTCAATCATCGTCGTCGTGGCAACGGACGCACCGCTGCTCCCGCATCAGCTCAAACGCTTGGCGCGGCGCGTGACGCTCGGGCTCGGCCGCAACGGTAGCATTTCGGGAAACGATTCGGGCGACATTTTCATCTCATTTTCGACGGCGAATCCGGGCGCAGGAATGTCAAAAGGACCGGCGCCGATTACGATTCTGCCGATCGCAAAAATCGATCCGCTCTTCGAGGCGACGGTGCAAGCCACGGAAGAAGCGGTGATCAACGCGATGGTCGCTGCGGAGACGATGACGGGAATCAACGATCGTCGCGTGGAGGCCTTGCCTCACGACAAGCTGCGCGAAGTGCTGAAGAAATACAATCGCCTGGTGGAAACAAAATGAAGGCGATGCTCGCGATCGAATAATCTCGGAGGCTCGGATGCGAAAGTTCTTCTGGGGAGTTTTTCTCACCATCGTGCTGATAATTTCCGTTAGCTACGTGATCTTGAAGCGCGGCTACGTGAATTTCGCGGCAGATCAACAGGCGTCGGCTATGGAGCGTCACATGGCGATGGCGGCTTCGGACGCGTCCGTCGAGCGCCACGCCCCGGCGATTCAGAATCCGCTCACCGCCAGCGATGAAACGATGGTGGCTGCCGCAAAGCTCTATCGCGACAATTGCGCGGGCTGCCACGGAAGCCCCGCGAATCCGGATGCCTCGCTCGGCCACGCCTTCAATCCCCCTGCCCCGCAGTTCATGACCGACCCTGCGGACATGCCCGACAATGAAAATTTCTATATCGTCCAGCACGGGATTCGCTGGACGGGCATGCCAAGCTGGGGTCGAAAGTTCAATGACACGCAGATCTGGCAACTCGTGACATTCATCAAGCACATTGACAAGCTTCCGCCGGCCGCCGACAAGGAAATTCGACAGCCGCCCTCACCCGCCTACTGATCGGCAACAGGAACTCCGCTCACCCGGCCGAAAACTGGCGGAACGGGCATCTGATACCGCCTGTCCTTCTGCAAACCAGACCTGTCCGCGCGTACCATTGCCGCGCCGGGATCGCCTCTCTACCCTCTAACAATAGAGACAAAATGAGATCAGCGAACGCAGTGGATAAGCCGAGGGTCGGCTCCCGGCGAAGTCACCGCCTGAAGCTGCAGGTGCCGGTGTTTGTGTCCCGCAGGGCTTCCAATGGCGTGCCTTTGGAAGAGACCGCCATCATGCTGAACGTCAACGCGTTCGGCGGCTTGCTAATTCTGAAAGCGCACGTGGAGCGCGGCGACGTGCTGCTGCTGACGAATAAAGCGACATTGGAAGAGCAGGAATGCCGCGTCATAGATATCGGCCCGGTGACGCCGATCGGCAAGAAATTAGGCATCGAATTCACGAAGCCGGCGCCTGATTTTTGGCGGATTTATTTTCCGACCGTCGATTTGAGATCGAAGCATCACCGCCGGCACCACGAGCACGTAGAAGATTGATATGTGAGGTCCGTGGGCTGCATCGGGCTCGGACACGACGCGCAAAATTCGGTAATCGTTGGGAATCGGGGGCAGACGGAGTATGTCTTCATTTCAGTGGCGTGTGGGGGAAATCATCAAAGAGGACGCAGCGCTGGCGGCTGCCCCGTCGCAGGATCTTCCGCCAAGGCAGGTAGCGCAGCTTGAACTCGCGGAGATGCTCGAGCGCCATCGCGAATGGGTCGAGTCGCGCGGCATTTTCGGCAAGCGGCTTGAGCTGGCGCGTGCGAATTTCGAAGGGATGGACCTGACGGGCGCCAATCTGCAAGGCGCCATCCTCAATAAAGCCAATTTTCAGCGCGCGGAATTGCTGCTCGCAGATTTGCGCGGCGCGAGCCTGGTTCAGGCGGACCTGCGCGAATCGAATCTTCTGGGCGCGGATTTCAAGGGCGCGAATCTCGAAGGTGCGTCGATCGACGGCGCCGCTGGACTGCACACCAAGCAACTTGCCGGCGCGAGTCTGCTTTGGGCGGTGCTGCCCTCTTCCATCTCGGAATTTGAGGGCCAGAACGTGGCCGAGCTGCGCGCGCGGCAGTGTTACCGGCTTTTTATCGTTACGCTGGTAGCGTGTGCGCTGAGCTGCCTGCGAATTGCCACCACGCGAGATGTTTTGCTTCTGCGCGATGCTCCATTAATTCCGATCCCGCGGCTCGGCGCTGGACTGCCTATTTCCGGTTTCTATGTCGTGATGCCGCTGGTGATCTTCGCACTTTTTCTCTACCTGCACGTTTCCATGGAAAGGCTCTGGGAGCGGCTGATCGAGCTGCCCGCGATTTTTCCGGATGGTCGGCCGGTGGATCGCAGCGGTTCGTGGCTTCTGATGACGCTCTTTCGCCGTCGATTCCACGGATGGACCGGAAATCAGGCGTCGCCGTCGGTGCTCGAATCCGTTATTCCATTGTTGCTCGCCTACGTGGTAGTTCCTGCGACGCTGCTCATGTTCTGGGCGCGCTATCTCGTGATGCAGGATCTGCGCGCGGCGATGTTACAGATTGCCGTGTTCGTCCTCGCCCTCGTGGTTACGACGGCGCTACCGAAAAAGGACCTGATCGAAACTCTGCCTTCGATGTACAGCACGCCGATTCAAGATGAGGCCGGGCTGCCTCCGGTAGAACGAATGCAGGCGGACGACGAGACTCAGGCGGAAGTGAATAGCGAAGAGACGCCGGAGGACGACCTGCAATCGCCGCTTTTCGCCGAGATGCCGCCCGAAATTCACGAGGAACGAGCCGCCGCGGAGACGCCTCGCGAGCGCACTCCCTCGATTGAGATGCTCTCGAACTCGGCAACACGCTATGGAACACCCATTCGCCGCGCAAGCTCTGCCGCGATTCTCGGCGCAGCGCTGGCAATTCTCACGCTCGGAATTGTCTACGGCGCGCCGCACGATTCAAACGTGATGCCTGATTACGGCGCAGCCAGTTTGCGGCGCTGGTCGGCGGACGCTTTCTGGATGATCGGCTACCGGCCTTACGCTGACTTGACTGAGTCCGCGGTTGCGATATCGCCCGCAGGCTGGAGCGGGCGTGATGAAGACGTCGCGCACGTGAAGGGCGCGCAGCTCAATAATCTGCGCCTGCGTTACGCGCAGGGCTACCGGACTTTCTGGGCCAATTCGCATCTCTGGAAAGCCGATTTGCAGGGCGCCTATTTCTCAGAATCGGATTTTCGCGGCGCGAATTTGCGCGAGGCCAATCTGCGCTCGGCGGCATTCGATCGCGTGCAGTTCTTCCGCGCCAATTTGCAGGGAGCGCAGCTCGAGAAGGCGAATTTGACGCGCGCCGATTTGCGCGAAACGGATCTGTCGTATGCGCTGCTGCACGCCGCCATCATTGTGGATGCGCGGCTGGGCGGCGCGAATCTTTTCAATGCCGACTTGCGCGAGGCCAAGCTCGCTCACGCGAATTTTGAAAAAGCCGACTTGCGCGAAGCGAATCTCTCGAGCGCCGACCTATCGCTCGCGGATTTGCAGGACGCTTACCTGTGGTCCACGAAGCTGGCCGCGGTGAATCTGCGGGATGCGCAACTGAATCGCGCAATTCTCATCGAGGCTGATTTGCGCGGCAGCGATCTTCGCGGCGCGAATCTTGGGAACGCAGTCGTCCGCGGCGCGGATTTCACCGGCGCGAATCTGGCAGGCGCCGATTTGCGCGGCGCATCCGGTCTCACCGCAACGCAAGTTTGCTCCGCAAGCGATCGCCATGAAACGCTCCTCGACGACTCATTGATTCCCCAAGTGCAGACCCAGTGCGGCACGCCGCAGCTTCAGCCTCCGACAAACTAATAGCCAATAGCGTTGGCACGATGCAGAAGCTGCTTTATTCAGGCGGCTTTGGCGTTTGCTCTGCGGGAGCCTTCGCGGTCACTCCAATTGCAGGAATGTCGTCCTTGGCGATCAAATCATTCAGCGCGGCCAGATCTTTTTCCTTCAAATCGTTCCACTGGGCTATAACATCACTCACGCTCTTTTCCATTAACGCGGCGAGATCGAGTTCCCCTTTCGTTGGCGCTACGTCAGCGCTATCCACAGCGTTTTGCAGATACGCGAGCCTGCAATCCAGCTCCACTGGATAATTCAGCATGTCCTCCGACGCCGTCGCTTTGGTCTGTGTGAGCTGCTCCTCGACGTCGGTTATTTTCTTGTCGAGATCTTTCGCGGCGTCGCGAATCGGCTGAGCGGTTTCGTCGGCTTCGAGACGCTTGTCCAGCGCCTTAATCTGAGCGCGCACATCGCGAATTTCGAGCACCGCGGCGTTCGCTTGATCGAGCAGCTCGCTCAGCTTGGCGACGAGATCATATTGTTTCGCGAGATCGTCATCACTGGTCTTGACGCGCGGGTCGGCTCGAAGCTCAAGCGCTTGCGTGTGTGTCTTTCCGCCGCCACTAAAGCGAAGCTGATACGTGCCCGGAAGAGCCAGAGCGCCCAGTGGGTCGCCCGCATCGTAAACCGCCCCATGAAGTTCCCGCGGCTTGTCGTAGCGCAAGTCCCACACGAATCGATTCAATCCTTGCTCGGTGGGAAGTGCCGCAGCGGGCTTCTCGACGGCGTCTTCCTCGCCGCCCGACTCGTCGTGCTCCGGTTCATGAGCGCGGCTCGAAAAATGGCGCACGGTTTTCCCAGCGGAATCGAGAATGTCGAGCGTGATCTCAGCGTCGTTCGCGGGCTTGTCCTTGAGCCAATAGTAAATCGTCGCGCCCGGCGGCGCAGGTTGCCCCGCGGTCTTCCACGACGACGGCGATCCAGTCGAACGGCGGCGGAATCGAATCGCCGGCCTGGGCTTGAAAAGAAATGCTTCGGCGCTCGCGTGCATATCGGCGAGCTGCCGAAGCGGAGAGATGTCGTCGAGAATCCAGAACGAGCGCCCGTGCGTCGCGACAATCAGATCGCTGTTCTTGATCGTCAGATCGTGAATCGGCGCGGGCGGCAAATTCAGTTGTAGGCGCTGCCAGTGGTCGCCGTCATCCAGCGAAACGAATACACCAGTCTCGGTTCCCGCAAACAGTAAACCTCCGTGCTGCGGATCTTCGCGCACAGCGTGAACGTATGAGCCGTCGGGTATTCCGCTCGTAATCTGTTTCCATTCCGCCCCGAATTTATGCGTGCGGAAAATGTAGGGGCGAAAATCATCGAGCTTGTGCGCATCCACGGCGACGTACGCTGTCCCCGCATCGTGCCACGAAGCATCGATCAAGCTGACCATGCTCCACGGCGGCAGTCCCGGAGGCGTCACGCTCGTCCAATGCGTCCCGCCATCGCGCGTGAGATGCACGAGCCCATCGTCCGTGCCCGCCCAGATCAGATTCTTCTGCGCCGGCGATTCCGCCACCGTGAATATCAAATCGTAGAATTCGATGCTGGCATTGTCTTTGGTGATCGGCCCGCCGGAGGATTGCTGCTTGCTCTTGTCGTTGCGGCTCAAGTCGGGACTGATTTCGTCCCAGCTCATCCCGCCGTCCGCGGATTTGAAAAGCACTTGGCCCGAAAAATAAAGTGTGTTCGGATCGTTCGGCGAAAATACGATCGGCTGCGTCCACGTGAATCGATATTTCAATCCGGCCGCGCCGTAGCCGTCCGGATCATCCGGCCAGGGCGAAACCATTTGCGCTTGCCCGGTGCGCTTGTCGAATCGCGTCACGTATCCGAAATACGATCCCGCATAAACGACGTCCGGATTCGTGGGATCGGGAGTGACGTAACCACTTTCTCCGCCGCCTACGGAAGACCAATCCCCCCGGTCGATCGAGCCGCGGCTGGAATCACCTGCGATGGCCACAGTGCCGCTGTCTTGCTGCGCGCCGTAAACGTAGTACGGAAATCGCGTGTCGGTGGCCACGTGATAGAACTGCGCCGTCGGCTGATTGTCTTCGCTGGACCAGGATTTGCCGCCGTCCGTCGAGATGGATGCGCCGCCGTCGTTCGCGTTGATCATGCGATCGGGGACAGTGGGGTCGATCCACAAATCGTGATGATCGCCGTGCGTCGCGGAAATGCGCGCGAACTTCTTGCCGCCGTCGGTTGAGCGAAACATCCCCGTATTCAGCACGTAGACGGTGTCCACGCTCTTCGGGTCGGCATAAACGTGCGTGAAATACCACGCGCGCTGGGTGAAGCGGTGATCGCCGTTTACGAGGTCCCACGAATCCCCGCCGTCGTCGGAGCGGTAGAGTCCGCCCTTGTTTGCTTCCACTAACGCATAAATGCGATTCGAGTCGCCGCCCGAAACCGAAATGCCGATTTTTCCGAGAAGCCCTTCCGGAAATCCGTGGCCTTCGATGCGCTTCCACGTCCCACCGCCGTCGGTTGATTTGTAAAGGCCGCTGCCCGGGCCGCCGCTGGTCAAGCTCCACGGCGTGCGGTAGGCTTCCCACATCGCAGCGAAAAGCGTGTGCGAATTTTGCGGATCGAAAACGATATCGATCCCACCGGTCTTGTCGTCCTTGTAGAGGACCCTCTCCCAATTCTTGCCGCTGTCCGTAGTCCGAAAAATGCCGCGCTCGGTGTTACGGCCATAAGCATGACCGAGCGCAGCGACGAATACGATGTCCGGGTTGTGCGGATCAACGATGACCGCGCCGATGTGGCGCGTGTCGCGCAGGCCAACATTCGTCCACGTCTTCCCGGCGTCCACCGATTTGTACACGCCGTCGCCATACGAAATATTTCCGCGGATGCACGCTTCACCTGTCCCAACATAGATCACATTCGGGTCCGATTCGGCTAATGCGATGGCACCAATAGATGAAACAGCCTGTTTATCGAATATGGGATCCCAGGTGATTCCAGCGTTCGTCGTTTTCCAAACTCCGCCGGAGACGGCCCCGAAATAAAAGACGCTGGGATTGCCGGGAATTCCGGTAGCAGCGAGAGAGCGCCCGCCGCGGAACGGCCCGATGAGCCGCCATTTCAGCCCCTGCAGCTTAGATTCATCGAACTGCTGCGCGTGAACGGGGACGCTGGCGATGCATGCCGCGAGAATTCCGGCGACGGTCGCGACACGGCAGGCCCGACTCAACCACATCCGCAAAAAGCCTCCACGAAAAAGACGAACGAGCATCGTACAGGCGCGATTTTGAAAAATAAAGTCCGAGGTAGCTCCGGAAGACGCTGCTAGAACAATCCCGGCAGAAATCGCGGCTTCGAGCCCATCGCTGCGCGATATTGCGGGCTGGACATCAGCATTTCTTCTTCCACGTGAATTCGCGAGCGCAGAATCGCGATGTGCGCCACCGTGCCCCAGATGGCCGTGATCCACGCGGTATAAATGAGCGGAATCGCGAGCAACTCCAAAAACACCGCCAGGTAATTGGGATGACGCACCCACTTGTAAGGCCCGCTCGTCACCACGCCCAGTGAAGTCGAAGCCATCACCTGGACATTCCAATGGCTCGCCAGCGTACGAATCACCCACCACCGCAGCAGAATCGAAAATGCGAGAACTGCGAGCGACACCGCAGCCAAGGGCACGATCAATGGCCGGTGCAAAAAAATCACTTCGAGCGCAGACGAAATCAGCACCGCGATATGCAGCATCACCATCCACCGAAATCGCGGCTCGCCGACTTTCGCGACGCCTTTTTCCGCCATCCGCCGCTGGTTCCGCGCCGAAATCTGCAGCTCGCCCAAGCGCACCGCGGCGACGAAGAGCAGCAAAATCAGATACGCGATGAAACTCTGATTCATGGAAGGGTCAGACTGCAGCCAGAAGCCGAATTGCGCACCCCGAAGATTTCCACCCGCCGGCCAACGTCACGCCCAGCGCATCAGCAGCATTTCCGTAGTGAAACCGGGGCCGAACGCGGCCATCATTCCGTACTTCCCGGATTCCACCTTTTGCTTTGTGATCCATTCGTGCAAAACGAAAAGCACCGACGCGCTCGAGAGATTTCCATACTCGGAAAGAATGTCCCACGAAGGCTGCGTCTCGCAGCGGCAAATCCCAAGTTCCGTTTCCATGTAGTCGAGCAATTTGCGCCCGCCGGGATGCAGCAGGTAGGCAGCTAGATCGCTCGTCCCCAGATGAAAGCGCCCGAGAAACTTCTCAACGACTCCGCGGATCCCGCCGCGCAGCAATTCCGGCACATCCTTCGAGAGAACGATATGGAATCCTTCATCCTTGAGATCGAATCCCATGGCGTCGAGCGAATTCGGCATCAGAAAAGGCTCAGCGCCAACTACGCGCGGGCAGCCGCTGCGCTCGTCACTCGTGAGAATCACCGCGCCGGCGCCATCTCCAAAGAGAATGCTGGAAATCAAATTCGCCGGGGTAAAATTGCGCCGCTGAAAAGTAAGGCTCGGCAATTCCACCGAAATCACCAAAATGTTCCTATTCGGCCCAGCCTGCAAAAAATCATGCGCCCGCGCCAGCGCCGAAGCCCCGGCGGCGCAACCCAGCTCCGTAATCGGTAAACGGCGCACATCGCGGCGGAATCCCATGCTCTCGATGAGATAAGCATCCAGCGAAGGAATCATGTAGCCGGTGCAGGAAACGGTGATGATCCAGTCGATGTCTTCCGGCTGCATCTTCGCGCGCGCCAGACAATCCTCGGCCACCTGCCGCCCCAGCCGGATGGCGTGCTCCTGATATTCAAGGCTCGTCTGCGTCAGCGCCCGCGGCTGCACCGTATATTCCAGCGGAAAAATCGTGTGGCGCTTCTTGATATGCGAATTTTCGACGATCGAGAACATGCCGTCCAAGCGGCTGCCCTCGAGATGAAAAATCGACTGGATGTGAGCTTTTACGTCGTCGGCGGTGATCACGTGCGGCGGAACGGCCGTCGCAGTCGCGACGATGGTCGCCGGCAATCCGTTGCCGTTACCGTTCGAAGAATGTCCGGGCATCAATCCGCCGCTCCGCGCGTACTCGCGCTTGAACTCTTCCGCACGCCGAGCCGCGCGCGGGATCTCGTACAGTTAGGCCGCAAACCTTACCCCCGCTCGGGACTCTTCGCAAGCGCGGGGCGGGACCCGGAGGGGACGTACCTTGAGCAGCCCCAGGCAGGGGGAAGCATATCAAATTCGGGGCGCAGTTCGGGCTTTAGATTTCTTGCAACGCCAAAAGATGACAATAGGCGCCCGGCCGGCTGCCACCGGGCCGTTTTTCGCACCATTGCGCCAATCGTATTGTTTGCATTCCTTCACACTTTCGGCTAGGTTTTCTTAGTAAGGCAGCCCTAGGCTCCAGCGCAGCAAATTCATACCGGAGTCCCCGACGAGGCGGCCGCTATAGCAGCGCGCAAACATGGATTTAACCAAGAGGATTTCTGATGCCTGACTCCGTCGAGGAGAAAGTGATCGCCACGCTCGCTGCGGTGAAACGCATTCCCGCCGAGCAAATCAAATTGGATTCGTCGCTGCAGGATCTCGGAGTCGATTCACTCGACACCTTCACGCTGCTCTTCGAACTGGAGAGCAAGTTCAACATCTCCATCCCCGACGACGAGGCGCGCAACATCCGCACCGTAAACGACATCGTCACAGGCGTCCAAAAGATTCTTGATGCCGGCAAGGACGGCTCGACTCTGGGTACGACCGCGCCGGCGAGCTAGCGGATGGCCGATCGCAGAGTCGCCATCACCGGCGTGGGCGTGATTTGCGCCGCAGGATCGAATGTGCCAGATGCCTGGGCCTCGATACGCCGCGGCGTCTCCTCCATCGGACAAATTACTTCCGTTGATGCTTCCCTTCTCCGGTTTCAGAACGGCGCCGAGGTGCGCGATTACGATTCCGCGAAGTATTTCGAGGGCAGCCGCGCCGATCATCTCGACCGCTTCGCGCAATTCGCCGTAATCGCCGCCCGCGAAGCTGTAGCCGATGCCGGCATCGAGTTCACCCCGGAACTCCGCGAGAAAACGGCGGTCGTCTGCGGCTGCGGCGGAGGCGGCCAGATCACGCAGGATGCCGGCTACGTGGATCTCTACCAGCGCGGTAAGTCGCGCGTGCATCCAATGATCGTCCCGCGAACCATGGCCAGCAGCGGCGTCAGCCACGTCACCATGGAATTCGGCATTTGCGGACCGTCGTACACAGTTTCCACAGCCTGCTCATCTTCGAATCACGCGATTGGCCAGGCATTTCATATGGTTCGCCGCGGTGAGGTGGAAATGGCGCTGACGGGCGGCAGCGAAGCTCCGTTTGCCATGGGCTGCCTGAAGGCCTGGGAAGCGATGCGTGTGATCGCGCCGGATACGTGCAGGCCGTTCTGCGTCGATCGGCGCGGAATGATCCTTGGCGAAGGCGCCGGGATCATCGTGCTCGAGCCGCTCGAAGCCGCGCGCGCTCGCGGCGCGAAAATCTACGCCGAAATCCTCGGGTTCGGCATGTCCGCCGACGCGCATCACATCACCCAGCCGACCGTCGAAGGCCCGGCCCGCGCCATCCGCGGCGCGTTAGCCGACGCCAAGCTCGCGCCCGAGCAAATCGGCTACATCAATGCCCACGGCACCGCCACGCCTGGCAACGATCCCGCCGAAACCAGCGGCATTCGCAAAGTCTTTGGCCCGCACGCCGACCGGCTCGCGGTTAGCTCGACAAAATCGATGCACGGTCACGCGCTAGGCGCCGCAGGCTCAATCGAGGCCGTAGTGACCATCATGGCGCTTCATGACGGCGTCCTGCCGCCCACAGCAAATTTCACCCAAGCCGATCCCGCCTGCGACTTGGATTACAT
>DAITPO010000089.1:0-14663 GCA_036833535.1 Candidatus Acidiferrales bacterium
AAATTTCCGGTAATCGTTTTCTCTCACGGCTTCGGCGGCTCGAAAGATACCTACGCATCCCTCACCGCATACTGGGCAGCGCGCGGCTACGTCGCCATCCAGCCCACGCACTATGATTCCATCGCGCAAAGAAAATCAAATGGCCAGATTCGCGGCGCGCTCCAGGGCCTTTCGACGCTCGGCCAGGACATTCAAGATCCCACACAGTGGCGCAACCGCACGCGGGACATATCCTTCGTCATCGATTCGCTCGACGAAATCGAGCGGCGCCTCCCCGATCTCGCCGGAAAGCTCGACCGCGCGCACATCGGCGTGGGCGGCCATTCATTCGGCGCGCTTACCACCGAGCTGATCGGCGGCCTGTCCTTCACTCCCGCGGGCGAATCGAAGCCGCAGACTCTGGCCGACCGCCGCGTCAGCGCCCTGCTGGTACTCTCCGGCGCCGGTCCCAGGCAGCGCGGCGTCGAGGAAGAATCCTGGGCCGGCATCACCGCCCCGCTCATGTTAATGACCGGCACGCGCGATATGGGCGTCGGCGGCCTCAAGCCCGAGCAGCGCATCAAGCCCTACGAACTCGTTCACAGCGTCCACAAATACGCCATCGTTCTCGACGGCGGCGGTCACATGACTTTCACCGGCATCCCCGTGAAAGCAGGCACCGAGCCCGCCGTCCTCTATGAAACGGTGAAAGTAGCCAGCGTAGCCTTCTGGGATGCGTACCTGAAGAGCAGCGAAAAAGCGGAAGCCTATCTACACTCACCAGCCCTGGTAGATTTCAGCAACGGCAAAGCCCAGCTAAACAGCGAGTGAAATCTCTCAGTCCGTCTCCGCGCCCTCAGCGTCTCTGCGGTAATCTTTCGACGTTCGATTCACCGCTCGGCCACAATAAAAATCCGCCGAAACGGAAACAGCGTCTTGCCATTCGCTTGCTTCGGGAAAGCCCGCTCAATTTTATCCGCGTAACCAGCCACAAATTCCTTCGCTTCGTCCTCCAGCAAAGCCTGCATGTAAGGCCGCAGCTGCGTCCCGCGAAAGAATTCCACCACCGGATTCTCGCCCTCCAGCTCGTGCTGGTAAATCGTCTCCCAAATATCCACCCGCGAAGCCTGCGGCGAAATCCACCGCCAATATTGCTCGGGCGTGTGCACCACGAGCCCCAAAGTCACCGGCAGGAGCCGCTCGCGCCACCGCTCCTCCCGCGCCGTCTCCAGCAGCAGCAAATGCCCGGGACTATCGATGTGCCGCGGCATCTGCATCGCAAAGAAGCCGCCTCTTCGCACTTGCGCCACAAGCGAAGGCAACAAATGCTCGTGGTCCGGCACCCACTGAAACGTAGCATTCGAAAAAAGCAAATCGGCGGGAGCATCGGCCCGCCATGACGTGATGTCGGCCTGGACCCACTCAATCTTCGGAAATTCCCCGCGCGCATGAGAGAGCATCTCCGCCGAAGAATCCACGCCCGTAATGCGCGCCTCCGGCCAGCGTTCCTGCAGCGCCTGCGTCAAATGGCCGGTCCCGCAGCCAAGATCGTAAGCCCGCTCGCAGCGCTCCAGCGGTATCCGCTCGATTAAGTCCATAGCCGCGCGGAACCTAACATTGGCGTATTTGAGGTAAGTCTCCGGATGCCAAACAGTCATAGCGTCACAGTCTAAAGAAATTATTCGCGGCGCGGAAGGGTGGGTCTTCGGAGTCTGAATGAGAAGTGAGATGCTCCATCAAGGCATGGTCTTGTCAGGACATGAGGTTACATCTTGCTGAAAAATTCCAATACTTGTCATCCTGAGCGAACCGAGGGATCTGCATTTTCTTGCGTGCCAGGAAATCACCAAACTTCCCGCTCTTCTTCTTTCTCCCTCTTATTCTTCTTCCGCCGCTCTTCTTCTTCCTGTTTCTCGTACTCCGCGATTTCCTCTTCGCTCATTTGATATTCGCCCCGCGACGCAAACATCGAATTCCCACGCTGATCTTTCACCGCCTGCTGCATGCGTGCATGCCCGGTGGTCACGAAGCGCGACGTTCGCGTCGAGCGCGCGATCGCCCCTGCTTCCATCAGCAGATCGCTGATCTTCTCGAAGAAGTCGTGGAAGTGATAGGGAAGTATGGAATACGGCAGCTCTTGAGCTTCGAGTTCCATCACCACGTCAGCCGCATTCCCCGGCGGAACAAGAAACAGAACGCGCAGCCTCCGCTTGCGCACCTTGGTGACTTCATCGGGACTGCGCTTCACCGCCGTGCGCGTCAATTCCTTTTCCTCTTCTTCGGCTTCCAGCGTGACGCCTTCCGCGTGCGCCAGATCATTCAGAATCAGGAACAGCGGGTTGCCCGGGGGGCAGAGTTCCACGTTCGCAATCACCAGATGCCACGCCCCGGTAAGAAGCTGTTGCAGCGTTTGCTGCGCGTCGGTCACCACCTGCACGTGCCAGCCCTCCGCGCTCAGCAGCAGGCGCATGGCCTGCTGGCTGGCTGGCGTCGAATCCAGGATGAGGATTCCGACTTCGGGTGCCGCCTTCTTTGCCTCGGGGTTAGCCATCGCAGCCAGTATAAAAGTCCAGTTAAAGAACCCTGCTCTTTTCATCGGCCGGGTTTCCAGCTTCATGATTTGTTCTTGCGGACAGGCCCTGTTCACGGCCTGTACTAAGGTACAGGCGAAGAAAAAGCAAAATAGTTCTTGACAGGGCGAACAAAAGGCGAATACTATCCCGAACGTGCGGCGAGGCTTTCGATGGCCACTACACTCACTCTTCGACCGGCAGCGGATCTTTCCCGGATCCGTCGCGCCCGGCCGGAGCAGACCAGTCTCACCTTATTCCCCCATGCCGCTCGCCACGGCAACGATGACAACGCCTGCAGCGCTTCCGCGCCCACTCCGGTGCCTGACCGGAGCACGAAGCCTGCGGCGGAACTGGTCGGCATCGCGCGCCTCGCCGCTTCCTCCCCTCGCGCCGATGCCAAGCGGGGAACCGAATATTTCGTTCTACCCGTCCGCTCGATAATCAACCGCTGCGATTCCGAGCGCGTACCCTTCAACTACACCATCAACCCGTATAGAGGCTGCGAATTCGGCTGCCACTACTGCTACGCCCGCTATACGCATGAATTCATGGAGCTCGACGGTGGCGATTTCGAGAAGAAGATTTATGCCAAGCGCGATGCAGGCGCGCTTGTAGCCCACGACTTGGAAAATTCGCGGCTCGAAGGCGAGCACATTGCCATCGGAGCGGCCACTGATCCGTATCAACCGGCCGAGCGCGAATTCGGTGTGACTCGCGCGATTTTGCAGAAAATGGCGGAGCGTTCGGGCCTGAGCGTTTCGATCACCACGAAATCGAATCAGGTCCTGCAGGATTTGGATTTGATCAAGCGCATCGCGGAGAAATCCTCGATCTCGGTCAATCTCTCGATCACCACGATGAGGCCGCGCCTGGCCCGGCTCCTCGAGCCCCGCGCCCCGCGCCCGGATCTGCGCATGGAGACGGTGAAAAAGCTGCGCGAAGCAGGGATCGCCGCCGGCGTGCTGGCCATGCCGGTAATTCCCGGAATCTCGGACGCGGCGGCAGATCTCGAGACTCTAGTGCGAGCGGCGAAAGAAGCGGATGCGCAATGGATCGGCGCCCGCGTCCTGTACCTGATGCCCGCCGCCCTAAAACAATTCTTGCCCTTCGTCCAAGCCAAGTTCCCGCGCCTGGCCCGCCAATACGACGAATGGTACAGGCGCCACAACGGCGCGCCCAAGAGCTACACAGACAAAATCACCAACCGCTTTGCCGCGTTACGCAAAAAGTACGGCATCAATTCGCGCCCGGAACTGCCGGTGGGCCCGCCAGGCGGCCCCCCGCAAATGAGTCTGGGCTTGGTGCAACTGGAGAGTTCGGATGCCCCGGCCGGGCCGCAATTCAAGCACCTGCCGGGCATGCCGGTGCTGCGGCCGAACAATGCGGTGAACGTCGAGATGAGGAGAACGCGATGCGAATGAAATCGGTGAGCTCGCTGATTTTGCTGATGGGCACGCTGGCTTACGCAGCGATGCAGGTCGGCGTCCACGGTCCAGCAGCAACAATGGCAAGAACGGACCGCCAAGAGATGATTGCGGCGCCGCATCGAGCAGTCCGCGGAGACGCCCCTCGCCGCGAGAAATCCCCGGCCCGCCGCCCGCAGATCTATTTCGCTACGGCACGATGATCCGCGGAGCCTCAGCCTGAGCCTCCGCCGCACGCGGAAACTGCCCCCGCAGAAAATCCAGAAAAGCCCGCGAGCGCGGCCGCCCATTAGTCTCGTACTTCGCCACACGCAAAAGAAAAACCAGCAACCGGAATATCTCCGAATCCTTTACTCCACCAAACCCCGCCTGCTTCTGCTCCGCCTGCCGGTATTCGCCCAGAAATTGCGTCAATTGCATGTAAACCGCCCGCGCTACCGGCGCATCCGGCGGGCGCTCGTAATAGAGTCCGGTGCCCAGCGTGCGATAAGTCTCCGCCAGCGCCGTGAACGCTTCGATCGCGCTCGAATCATCCACGGCAGGAACTTCCGCAGCCGCCTTCAGGATCGTATATCCAAGCCCGGAAATCAGCGGCTGGTGCTCATGAATCAAATCCATCGGCAGCGACAAATCGGGATAAGGCACCTTCGCCGGCACACTAGACTTGCGATGCTCGCGTTCCCACCGCCGCGCCGCAACGAGATGCGAGCAATCCGAAGGGCAATCAATCGTAACTTCGCGCTTCTCCCCGCAACAAACCGCGCAAATCATCTCCGCCTTAGCAGGGCAATACCGCTTCGGCTTCCGCATCTCACAAAGTGAACAGGCCACGCACAATCCTTTCGACGATCTCTATAGCGTTAGCCAGAGTACGGGATATTCAACAACGTGCCAAGCGGCGGAACAGTGTCAGGAGTGAGTTGCTACTGCGGTGTTGATTCTCTCTGCCAAGGCAATGCCGTTGAGGATCGTCTCGATCACATATTCGTCGCCGCGGTCGGAATTGATCATCAAGTCGTAGAGCTGCCGGCAGGGCCAATCGGCCCCGAAGTAGCGCTTGATGAATTGCCCGCGCTCTTTGTCAATCGTGCCGACCAAATCGCGCGCCTCAGCCTCACTCTTCCCGAGCGAGCGCACCCGGCGCACCTTCTCCTCGATCGGCGCGAACACAAAAATGCTGAAGACGTCCGGGCGATTCCGAAGAATATAAGGCGACCCGCGTCCCACAATCACCGAATTACCAGTCTCCGCGACTTCCTCGATGACCCGCTGCAGCAGATCGACCATGCAATCGGTATCGAAGGGCTGTTCGCCGGAGAGAGGCAGCGCGCGCTCATGGCTGCCCCGCGCAAAAACTTTGAATAGTCGATAGAGGAGAGGATCGACGCGTTCGTCGTGCCGCGCAGCCGCTTCGGGATGCACCTTCGCGCGCCGCGCAATTTCCTGGGTCAGCTCGGTGTCCCACAGCTTCCAACCAAGCCGTCGCGCAAGTTTTTCGGCGATCCCAGCTCCGCCGCTGCCGTATTCACGCTCAACAGTGATGATTCGAATGGACATCGCCACTCATTTGATGCGCGAAAAACGCCCAAGTGCCAGCCAGATTCGTGGCGGATTATATCTCCATCCGGCGCTCCCGACGCAAGCGCATAGCTGCAGATTAGTGAACGGGAATGGCCGCGCCACCCTTGGGCTTCTTGACCAGGAACACAATCGGCACGAGGAACAGAATCAGCACAGCGAGAATGCGGAACGTATCCACGTAAGCCAGCATCAGCGACTCCCGCGAGACCATCGCGGAGACCAGTCCATGCGCCTGTTGCGCGGCGAGCCCCGGCGACGATCCGCGGGCCTGCAACGCCTGGGTCGCGCCATGGAGAATCTTTTGCAGCGCCCCGTTCGCCGACGATAGATTCTGCGACAAATAGGTCTGGTGGACCTGCGAGCGCCGCGCGAGCATCGTCTCCACAAACGAAATGCCCACGCTCCCGCCGATGTTTCGGGAGAGATTAATCAGTCCCGAGGCGGCGTTGTTCTTCTCAGGCGGCAGATCGGCAAACACGAGCGTATTAATCGGGACGAACAGGAAAGCCAGTGCAGCGGCCTGATAAACGCGCGCCATTGTGGCCGTATAAAAGTCGATCTGCAGGTCGAACCGCGTCATGTAAAAGAGCGACATCGAGAGCACGAACATCCCGTACGCCACCAACTTGCGTGCGTCGGCGCGCCGGCTGAGCAGGAATCCGACCACCGGCATGAACAGCATTACCGTGAAGCCCCCGGGCATCAGCGCGAGCCCTGCTTCCTGCGCGGTGTATCCCATCAGCGTTTGCACGAACTGCGGCAAAAGCACGGTGGTTCCGTAGAGCGCGACGCCCAACATGAACATCATGGCATTGCCGACGGCAAATCCGCGGTTGTGAAAGAGCCGCAGATCAATGATGGGATTCTTGTGGCGCAGCTCCCAGAAAACCGCAGCGATAAGTGCGCAAGCGGAAATGATGCTGAGGATCAGAATAAAGTGGGATTCAAACCAATCGTCGCGCTGGCCTTTGTCCAGCACGATTTGCAGCGCGCCGAGCCCGACGGCCACTAAGCCGAGGCCGAAGTAATCGATTCCGTGCGTCGTTTTCTTCTGTTGTTTGAGATATGGCGGATCGTGAATCAGCCGCAGCGTCAGCATCAGCGAAAGAATTCCGACCGGCACGTTGATGTAGAAGATCCAGCGCCAACTGAAATTGTCGGTGATGTAGCCGCCGATGGTCGGCCCGATGGCCGGCGCCAGAACCACGGCCATGCCATAAACCGCGAAAGCCATGCCGCGCTTGGCGGGAGGGAACGTGTCCGCGAGAATCGCTTGCTCGCTCGGCTGCAAGCCTCCGCCGCCCGCGCCTTGCAGAATCCGAAACACGATCAGCATGCCGAGATTCGGCGCAAATCCGCACAAAAAGGAACTGAGCGTGAACAGCGCCACGCAACCCATATAAAAGCGCTTGCGCCCGATCAGCGAAGAAAGCCATCCGCTCAACGGCAGCACGATGGCGTTGGAAACGAGATACGACGTAAGAACCCAGGTACTTTCGTCCGTGCTCGCCGATAAACTTCCGGCGATATGCGGCAGCGCGACGTTGGCAATGCTCGTATCGAGCACTTCCATGAACGTCGCCAGCGTCACCGTCAGCGCGATGATCCAGGGATTGACTGCCGGCCGCCAAATATCTTCGCCCGGCGAAAATGTCGCTGCCGCCGCGCTCATTTCACCTTGACCTTGGGTGTCACGGACATGCCCGGACGAAGCAGGTGATCATTGTTCTGGCCCGGCTCGAGCACGATTTTTACCGGCACGCGCTGCACGACCTTCACGTAATTGCCGGTCGCATTTTCGGGCGGCAGAAGGCTGAAGCGCGCCCCGCTGGCCCCGGCGATGCTATCGACGTGGCCGTTGTAGGTGCGGCCGTAGGCGTCCACCGAAATTCTTACCGGCTGGCCGGGACGCATGTACTTGAGCTGCGTTTCTTTGAAGTTCGCCGTAACCCACACATCGTCGAGGGGCACCACGGAAATCAATTGCTGCCCCGGCTGAACGTTATTTCCAACCTCCACGTTCTTGCTCACCACGCCGGCAACAGGCGCGACGATGGTGCAGTACTGCAGATTGAGCATCGCCTGATCCAGCGCAGATTTCTTCTGCGCCACCGAAGCGTCCGCCGATGAAAATTGCGCCTTGCTCACCAACACTTGTTGCGGCGCCGTCTCTGCCGCCTGGAGCGCGGCCTGGGCCTGCAGCAGCCGGCTTTGCGCCTGGTGGACTTGATCTTCAGCGGCGGCCGCGGAAGCCTTTGCCGCGACCGCGCCTGCGGCAGTAGCTTTCGCCGCGTCGAGCGCCGACTCGTACTGCTGCTGCGAAATTTCCTGCTTGGCGACGAGCTGCTTGTAACGCTCGACGTCGCTCTGCGCCTTGGAATCGTTCGCTTCCGCCTGCGCAAGTTGCGCGAGCGCCGCGGCGGCCTGCCCTTGCGCCGCGGAAATGCCGGCGCGCGCGTTTTCAACGTCGGCGCGCGCGGATTCGAGCTGGCTCGAGGAGTTGGCCAAAATAATCGGCACGTTGTGTTCGGCGGCCATCGCGCTCGCCTCGGCGGACTCGAATTCGGCCTTGGCACGCTCGACCGCGACCTGATAATCCTTCGGATCGATCTCCACGAGAACCGCTCCCGCCTCGACGGCTTGGTTGTCGTTCACATTCACTTTAGTGACGTAGCCGCCCACGCGCGCGCTGATGGCATTAATGTGGCCGTCCACTTGCGCATCATCGGTGGATTCCCACATCGCGAAATAATTCCAGACGAATATTCCAACTACGACGATCACCACGACCGCGCCGAGGATCAGCCAGCCAGGTATCGGCCGGCGCGCTGCCGCCGGACTTGCGCTGCGCGGCGGCGGCGCGGCCGAGTGATCCGAAACGCCGCTCGCGGGCGTGCTGGTCTCGATTTCAGGAGCGGCTTCAATTTCCGTCTTTTGTGGCATCGCTTTTGCCTCTCAGATAATTCAGCACGCCGGTTTCCGCGATTCCTTCGGCACGCGCGAGCGAAATTCTCGCGATGGTGTAGTTGAACAAACTAGAGATGTAAGAATCATTCGCGGCAGCTACCGAATCTTGCGCCTGCACCACTTCGATGTTGTCGGTGACGCCGGCGACGAAGCGGTCGCGCGCCTGATCGAGCGTCTGTCCGGCCAAATCCACGTTGCTCCGCGCCACTTCCACCTGCTCGGCGGCGGATTGCATGTCGAGAATCGCGTCGCGAACGTCCTGGTCGATCTGCCCGCGCAAATTTTCAAGCTGGTTGCGGCTGTTCGTAAGATCTGCGTCGGCTTTGAGCGTATCCGCGTGGACCTTGCCGCCCTGGAAAATCGGAATCTTCAGCGAGCCTTGCGCTTGGTACGTGCCGTCCAAGTGAGATGGCGTCGCTCCACCCGCGCCGTAGTTCGCGTCAAACGAAAGCGTCGGGAAATATTCGGCCACCGCCGCGCGGCGCGCGAGTTCCGCGGCGCGGACCTGCGCTTGCGCCGCTTGAAAATCGGGGCGCGCAGCGTAGGCTCTCTCAACAGCCGCCTCGACCGACATGGGCCCCGGTTTGTCGTACGGAATTTTCTCCGTCAATTCGAAAGCCTGCCCCGGCGGCAAGCCGATCGTGCGCGCGAGCGCGAGCCGCTGCTTTTCGAAATCATTGCGCGCGGCGATCAGTTGTTGCTGGCGCGTTTGAAATTCCACTTTCGCGCGCAGCGCATCGATCTGCGGAGACGTTCCGGCTGTCAGCCGGTCGGACGCCTGGTTGTAGAGCGCTTCGGCGGTTTTGAGCTGCGCCTCAGATGTTTCCACCCGCGAAGCTGCGGTGATGGAGAGCAGGTAGTTGTAGCCGACAGTGAGGACTACCAGCTCGCGCGCGTTCTTATACGAAAAATTAGAGGCCCGCAGGCTCTCGCTCGCGGAACGCACCTTTTGAATCGCACTCCAGTCCACCAGCGAGGTGCTGACGTAAGCGCGCGTATCGAAAAAGCCGAATGGCCCGGCGATCGGGCTGATGCCCGTGAACGGCGAGCTGGGAAGGCGAATCTTGGTGAACCCGTTTTGCTCGAGATTGATTTTCGATGCGGTCTCGGTCGTGTTCGTAGTCAGGTTCGGCAGCACTTCGCTCAATTGTTTCCAGCGCTCGCCGCGAGCCGATGTGATCCCTTGCACGGAGAGAAGCAATCCGAGGTTGTATTTCAGGCCGCGTTCGATTGCGTCCGAGAATCCTATTTTCAACACTTCCTGCGTGGCTTTGCCCTGTGGCACACTGCCGGTATAGGGGCTCGGGGGAGATAGCGCGCTGGAAGGACTCGAAGAAATTTGCCCGAAGGCTTGCGCCGCGCAGAGCAGCATCACGGCGCCGAAAAGCAGCGAGCGTTTCCCGATCATTGGCGGTCGCCTTTCTTGGCGCGCGCGCGCGGTTGCGCCGCCGCAAATCCCCAGAAATGCTCGAAGGAACGGTTCACCGCCGCCGCGAGGGTTCCCGCCGGTTCGAGCGACCACAACAAAAATGCGCCAAAGTGCGATTCCTTTAGGAAGCGCGCCAGGTCGGCGGCCGCGATGTCCCGGCGCACCTCGCCGCGTTTCTGCCCGAGTGCGAAAATCCGCGTAAACATCGTTTGCGCTTGCTTCAACCGCGCGCAGCCGCGCAGGCGCACCGTCTCACTCGACAGCAGTGTCAAAATAATGCTTCGGGCCAGCTCTCCCGAACGTCCCGGAGCTTCCGCCAGCGCCAGTTCCAGCCGCCGCAGGATTTTTTCAATCGACTCGCGGCCTTCCTCAGCCGCCTCCAGAGCCGCGCGAACTTTGCCCAGCCGGATTTCACCGAACAAATTCAGCAGCTCTTCCTTGCTCGGGAAATAATTGAAAAAGGTCCCCTTTCCTACATCGGCGGCCTGCGTGATTTCTTCGACGGTGGTGGCCTGGAAGCCGTGCTGGGCCACGAGATGCATGGCCGCGTCGAAAAGACGCTGGCGCACCGCGGCGGAATGGCGTTCGCGGCGCGAGAGCAGTCGGGCGGGGGAAGAATGAACCGGAGAAACGGAAAGTAAACGAGTGGTTTTCATCGAATTCGACCTCTGGTCAATTCTGACTCTAAGTCAGTAATTGCCGGCTGTCAAGCTGGGGATCCCCGAAAGCCGCGAAGCAATGGCAACACTTTGCCGATCGCCCCGCTCGACTATTTGATGTCGTCGGAAGAAATTGGATGCCGTGGGCGCCCGGTATTAGCTACCGGGCGTCCCGCAGCGGTGAATTCGCGATGGAAGATGTTACTTGTTGGCGGAATCGTTGCGCGGCGAGCGCTTGTTTAGAAGCGAGATCAATTGATGCGCCGCTTCCGGCGCCTTGACCTTGCCCTTAAGTACCACGTCGCGCGCCGAAATCTTCTCTCCGTACACGGTTTCGTTGCCGTCGTTGTCGGGCCGCACCGTCGAACCTTCGAGCGAAATTCCCGCGAAGAGCCCGCGCGCGCGCGAGTAGGAAAGAACTTCAGCGCGCATGGTCACGTCCGTGTCGGCCTCCGCGTCGCGGCCCTTGGGACCGGCGGCGGCGGACGCATCCGCGCCGAGTTTCACTTTGCTCGAGAGAATGGAACTCGCGCCGCGGTCATTCATGACCAGCAGAACGAAATCCGTGGCCTGGCCGCCGATCTGAAAGCCGACGCTCGCGCCTTCAAGCGCCATCATCGAAGGCGCGCCCCACGGCCCCTTGAAGTTTTCGCCGCTGCGGCAGGTCATCACACCGCGTCCATAGCTTGCGCCCACGCCGAACGCCGCCTTCAGCACCGACGGATAAACGATCACGCATTCCGCCTTGTCCAGAAGATTCTGCGGAATATCGTCGGGGACATCCAGAATTTCCTTGAGAACCACGCCGCTGTTCTCAATGCGGTCGAGGTACTTGCTCTTGTCCTCGGCCGATCGCGTTGGCTGCGGCGCGATGAGCGACACAAATCCTGTCAACAAAACCATGAGAACGAGGGATAGGAATTTTTTCATTGTCTTCCTCCTTTTCACCGGGCCGCAATGATAAAACTTCCCGAACCACGGCGCAACCTTATGAGATGCGCCGGGCTTTCGCGCGGTTAGAATATAATTCACCGTTTGCAGAATGTCAGCTGAGGACACCCGGATGCGCTTGCGGAGATTTCGTAGCTGGACGGCATTCTGCTTGGCCCTCGCGTGCGCCTGCGCGATCGCCGCGTCGTCGCCTCGCGCCGGAGCGCAGCAGCGGAAATCGCCTGCATCGAAGAGCGCGTCCGCAAAATCGACGAGGCCGCGCCCGGATATCGCGCGATTTCAAGCACACGTCCTGGCAGTTCTCGCGGCGCCCAACGCGCGCAAAGCCTTCTGGGGAATCGGCGTCACCGACGCGACCACTGGCCAGTCACTCTACGAATTAAATGCCGACAATCTTTTCACTCCCGCGTCCAACGCCAAAATCTTCACCAGCGCCTTCGCTTTCGCCACTCTCGGCTCCGACTACACTTTTCGCACAACCATCGAGACGCAGGCGCAGCTCGATGCCAACGGCCGGCTGCACGGCGATCTCTCTCTGATCGGCCGCGGCGATCCGGATCTCTCGAATCGCAAGCTGCCGTTCGTCGAAAAGGAGGAGCGCGATGGTCCCGCCGAAAAAATCATCGCCGAGCTTGCCGATGCCGTCGTCGCGCGCGGCGTGAAGCGCATCGACGGCGACATCATCGGCGACGACAGCTACTTCGCCTACGATCCTTATCCCGAGGGCTGGACCACAGGCGATCTCTATTTCCGTTTCGGCGCGCCGATCAGCGCGATCGCCGTCAACGAGAACACCATCACGATCAATATTCAGCCCGGCGAGCATCTCGATGATCCCGCGCAGATCACCATCGAGCCATCCGCAGGATACGAAACGTTCGCGCACGAAATCACCACCGCGCCGAGCGCCTCAAAGCCGAAATTCTCCGTTGTGCGCGAACCTGGCGACAAGCCGATCCTTCTCCGCGGCTCGATTCCTCTAGGCGGCGCGCCCGTAAAAATCGATCTAGCCATTCAGGAGCCGGCCGAATACGCCGCGGCGTTGCTGAAGCGCCTGCTCGAGGCTCGCGGCGTAGTGATTTCCGGCAACGCGCGCGCGAAGCACGCCCCGCCTCCCGAGCGCGAAGCCGACGGCGGAAATGTGCTCACGCCCGCGCCCGTGCAATCTCCCCCGCCCGCTGGCGATCCGCCGCTGGTGCTGGCTGAACATAAATCGCTGCCGCTCATCGAATCCATCCGCCTGCTCAACAAAATCAGCCAGAATCTTCACGCCGAATTGCTGCTGCGCACGATCGCGCGCGAGAAAAGCGGCGCGGGCACCACCGATGCCGGGATTGCCCTCGAGAATGAATTTCTGCGCGCCGCGGGAATTGCAGATGGCGATGCCGTGCTCGTCGATGGCTCGGGCCTTTCGCGGCAAAATCTGGTGACGCCCCGCGCAGTGGTGCAAATGCTCGCCTACGCATCGCGCCAGCCCTGGGGAGAAAGTTTCCGCTCCACGCTTCCCATCGCCGGCGAGGACGGCACACTCGAAGATCGCCTGAAGGCCTCACCCGCCGCAGGCCGCCTCCACGCAAAGACAGGTTCTCTCGAACACGTGCGCGGAATTTCCGGCTACGCCACCTCGCTCCACGGCGAGAATCTCATCTTCTCGATGTTCACGAACAACAACACCGCGCCCTCGCACGAGCAATCCGCAGTCCTCGACGCGATCCTAACGGCCATGATCGAAGATCTGCGGCTTCCAGCGAAACGCAAATGAGCAAGCGCGCCGCTGCTCGCGTCGTCACCGTGTTTGGAAGCTCCAGGCCGCGCGAGGACGATTCCGTTTACGTAGAAGCTCGCGCGCTCGGCGCCGCGCTCGCTGCCAAAGGATTCATCGCCTGCACCGGCGGCTACGGCGGAGTGATGGAGGCAGTATCGCGCGGCGCGAAAGAAGCAGGCGGCCGCACTCTCGCCGTTACCGCGGAATTTTTCTCAAGCAAAGCGAATCGCTGGGTGGACGAAGAAATTCGCGTAAAGACCTGGCAGGATCGTCTCTTCGAGTTAATTCGCCGCGGCCATGGATACGTTGCCTGCACCGGCGGCACGGGCACACTCGTCGAGTTGGCCGTCGTCTGGGAAATGCGCAACAAGCGCGTCATCAATAAAAAACCGCTGATCGTCCTCGGTGAATTCTGGCAACCAGTGATCGAACGCGTCCGCGAAGTCGAGACAGCCCATCACTCCGCATGGGGCGAAGCCGCCGAGCGCCTCATCGAAACCGCGTCATCCCCAGCAGCCGCAGCCGAAATTCTGAGCACGCATTTCGCCATCCAGTAGCACAGGCACTCCTGCCTGTGTCTCCGTGCATCGTAGAAAACAGCCGCCCATCGCCCAGCGACTCCGCTCAGAAATCACTCAACCGCGCCTCACCATCCGCATATTTCCAAGCCTCAACGAATTGCCGGTGAACCCACTCCGCATCCACGGACTTTTTCTGCGCCTGCAGCGCTAGCCACAGCCCGAAGAGCGAGCGCGGATTCCGCGGATTGTGCTCGAGATCCTCGCGAAATGTTTTTTCAGCTTCAGCCGCCTGCCCATTGGCAAGCAAAGCCGCCCCAAGCGATTCGCGCACCGAATAAAACCACTCAGGCGGATCGTCGTAACTCATCGCGTCCTGAATCGCCACCGCCTTCTTCCACGATGCAATCGCAGCGCCGCGATCTCCCGCAGCATCAGCAATGCGCGCATCGAGCGAATTCGATGCGAGATCGAGCAGCACGCTCGCGTCGTTGTAAAGCATCCCGTAAGCCGCCCCGGCCGGAACGCTTTTGCGCGCGTCATCCAGCGCAGCGCGTTCAGCCCGCGCCCGATCGATCTGATGCGTCGCAGCGTAAGCCGATCCTTGCGCGAAGTGCCACACGCACGTCGACATCACCAGCTTCGCATCCGGCGCAGGCAGCTTCTTGATTTCCTCCCATCGCGCGAATCGCATCTGCACGAAAGTGGACCACGGCAGAAACGCCTCAACCATCGGCACCATCGCCAAGGCCGCCCGCACCGCCGCATCAAGTTGCGCCGTCGCGTCCTTCGCCTTGCCGTAATTTCCTTCCATCAT
>DAITPO010000090.1:0-6127 GCA_036833535.1 Candidatus Acidiferrales bacterium
AGGTCGGCGAATTTTATTGGCGTGGCGTCTTCCCAGAACGGACCCATGATTTGGATGCCTGCTGGCAGGCCGTCGGGAGTCAGGCCGATGGGAGTTGTTGTCGCGGGGCAGCCGGTTAGCGTGGCGGTGGCGATCCAGGCGAATAGATCGAGGTAGTGGCGCGGGCCCGTGGAAGTGGCGATGAGACGCTGCTCTTGCGGTTCGCTGTGATCGTGAGGGAAGGCGGGAGTGAAGGCAGTGGGCGAGAGGAAGACGTCTACGTCGTTGAAATAATTTTGCCACTGGGCGCGGAAGCCGAGGCGCCGGAAATTTTGGCGTTGCCAATCGGCGAAGGGCGCCATGCCGGGAAGAGGCGGGGAGTTGGGATCGGCGGCGGCGGCTTTGCGCTGGGCTTCCTGTTGCTCGGGCGGCGTGACGCTGAATAAAAACGCGAACAAGAGAAACTTGTAGGTGTCGAGAAGATTTTGGATTTGGAAGCCGGCGGGCCAGCCGGGCTTGAGTTGCGCGCCGGCGCGATCGAGAGCGGAGATTGTTTTTTCGAGCAGGGATTTCATTTCCGGCGTGGGCGGAGCGATGGGATCGTCAATGACGTAGCCTACGCGGAAATTTTTTAGGCTGGTAGCGCGCGGGGCGGGGAGTTCCCACTTCCAGGCTTTGGCGTCGTAATTCGCGGGGCCGCCGAGAATTTTCAGCGCGGCATTGAGATCGGCGGCGCTGCGGGCCATGGGTCCGGCGACGGCTAGCAAAGTATCGAAGCCGGGATTGTCGCGCACGCCGGCGGGAACTTGGCCTTGCGTGCTGACGAGATTGAGAGTGGGTTTGTGGCCGTAGAGGCCGCAGAAATGCGACGGGACGCGGATCGAGCCGCCGATGTCGCTGCCGACGCTGAGATAGCCGAGGCCTGCGGCGAGCGCCGCTGCCGAGCCGCCGGAAGAGCCGCCAGGAGTACGTTTCAAATCCCAGGGATTATTTGTGGCGCCGTAAATCGGATTGTAGGACTGCCAGTCGGCCAGGTTTACCGGGACGTTTGTGGCGCCGAGCAGAATCGCGCCTGCATTGCGGAGACGCGCCACGGCTTCGGAGTCTGCGGGGGCTTTGATGTCTTTGAAGGCGGGAATGCCCCAGGTGTCGGGATGGCCTGCTACGCCGAAGCTTTCTTTTACGTTGAAGGGGACGCCGTGGAAGACGCCTAGCGATTTGCCGCTCGCTTGGGCTTCGTCGGCTTTTTTGGCTTGGGAGAGGGCTTCTTCGCGCGTTTGGTAGACGAAGGCGTTGAGTTGGGGATTGAATTTGTCGATGCGGGCGAAGGCGCGCTGGGTGAGTTCGAGAGAGGAGATTTGTTTTTTGCGGATGGCTTCGGCGGCTTGGAGGGCTGAGGCGAAATCTAGATCGAGCGCTGCGGCCGGGATTGGCGACGACATCAGATTGACACCTCGAGGTATCGCGCTGGCGGCGAGGGCCAGCGAGGACTTGGCTAGGAATTCGCGGCGATTCATGGGGCGGAATCGTAGAACGTGCTGGAGATGAGTGCAAGGGAGATTGGTGGACGGGAAGAGAAAGAAGAGGCTACCGCAGAGGCGCAGAGGACGCGGAGATTCGGAGGAGAGCTTCCCCTTGACTATTGACAGGAGTTGGGGTGATAGTTGTCAATCGTTTAGGGGAGGGGAAATTTGGGGAAGCCTACTGATCTTTTGCAGGGGACTGTGGACCTTTTGATTTTGAAGACTGTGGCGCTCGAGCCTTGCCATGGTTGGGCGATTGCGCAGCGGATACGGATGGTGTCGGGGGATGTGTTGCGCGTGAATCAGGGGGCGCTTTATCCGGCTTTGCACCGGTTGGAGCAGCAGGGATGGATTCGGGCGGAGTGGGGGGAGTCGGAAAATAACCGGCGGGCGAAATTTTATTCATTGACGCGGGCAGGGCGGAAATATTTGCAGAGGGAAGAGGCGAATTGGGAGAGGTTGTCGGCGGCGATTGGATTGGTTTTGAAGACGAGTTGAGGCGGGAGGCGGACCATGCGTTGGATCGACAAGCTGCGGCTGCGCGTTCGATCGCTGTTTCGGCGAACGGATGCAGACTCCGAGTTGAGCGACGAATTGCAGTTTCATTTGCAGCGGGAGATTGACACGAATATTGCGGCGGGGATGACTCCCGTTGAGGCGCGGCGTGCGGCGCTGGTGGAATTTGGCGGGGTGGCGCGATTGACGGAGGAATGCCGCGACGCGCGGCGGGTGAATTGGATTCAGGATTTGGGACAGGACATTGGTTATGCGTTGCGGATGTTGCGAAAGAATCCTGGATTTACGGCGGTCGCGATTCTCACGCTGGCGCTGGGGATCGGCGCGAATACGGCGATTTTCAGCGTGCTGGATGCGGTGATTCTGCGGCCGCTGCCTTATCCTGCGGCGGATCGATTGGTCTTGATTTGGACGGATTTGACAAGTGCGGGATCGTCGGATGCGCCGTTTTCCGGGCCGGATATGGCGGATGTGCGGACGCGCTCGCGATTGCTGGCAGACGTGGGCGGAATCTGGGTAGGGCGAGCGGCGATGACGGGCACGGGCGAGCCGGAGCAGGTCAGGCTGGGATTTGTTACCGATAATTTTCTGACGATCGTGGGCGTGCATCCGGCGATGGGGCGGCTATTCGTGGCGCAGGATAACGTGGAGGGCGCGGCGCCGGTGGTGATTTTGAGCGACGGGTTGTGGAGGCGGCGATTCGGAGCGAATGCGGAGATTGTCGGGCAAACGGTGAGGCTCGATGGAAACCCTGCGACGGTGATTGGCGTGATGCCGGAAAATTTCCGGCTGATGTTTCCGGCGGGCTTCCATGTGCCGCCGGATGTGCAGGTTTGGACGCCGTTTCGGCGCGATGTGGCGCACGATCCGCGGGATTTGAATTTTTTGCGTGTGCTGGGGCGGCTGCGGCCGGACGCTACGATTGCGGCGGCGCGCGAAGAGATGCACGCGATCGCCGGGCAATTGCGTAAGGAATATGTGGTGGATTCGAAGCAGGGAGTGGATTTTGGAGCCGCGCCGCTGCAGACGGTGACTACGCGAGAAATCCGGCCGGCGCTGCTGGCGTTATTTGGCGGGGTTGGATTGGTGCTGTTGATTGCCTGCGCGAATGTGGCGAATCTGCTGTTGTCGCGCGCGGGAATGCGGAGACGCGAGGTGGCGCTGCGCTCGGCGCTGGGAGCTACGCGCGGAAGATTGTTCCGGCAATTGCTGACGGAGAGCTTGCTGCTTTCATTTTTTGGCGGGGCGGCGGGAATTTTGCTTGGGTGGTGGTGGACGGCCGGGCTGTTGGCGCTGCGTCCGAAGTCGCTGGTGCTGGTGGAATCGGCGGGACTGAATTTCACGGTGTTGGGATATGCGCTGGCGATTTCGCTGGCGGCGGGGGTGCTGTTCGGATTGGCGCCGGCGGCGGAGGCATCGCGAATCAATTTGATCGAAACGCTGAAGTCGGCGGGGCACGGTGCGGGATCCGGCAGGGGACGGTTGCGCTCTTTGCTGGTGGCGAGCGAAGTGGCGCTGGGATTTGTGCTGCTGTTTGGCTCGGGATTATTGATACGGACATTCTTACGAATCGTGGGCGTGAATCCGGGATTCAACGGCGGGCATGTGTTGACCTTTCAGGTTGCGCCGGGATGGACGCGTTATCCGAGCGATGCTACGCACGCGCAATATTTCGAGCAGTTGCGGAAAAACGTGGCGGCGCTGCCGGGAGTTGAGGCGGTGGGAGGGTCGAGCCACTTGCCGTTCGACGATTATCTGAATTGGTACAGCTATTACTGGCCGGACGGGGCGCCGCTCGAGACGCAACAGAGTGTGATGGCGGATCATCGCGCGACGACGCCTGGTTATTTTGCGGCGATGGGGATAGCCATGATTGCAGGACGCGATTTCACTGATGCGGATGATGCTTCGCGGCAGCGCGTTGTAATCGTGGATGATTTGCTGGCGGAGCGGACTTGGCCCGGCGAGAGCGCGTTGGGGAAACGGCTTTACGTGGAGACGATCAAGGATGGAGATTTTGCGCCCGGCGCGGCGGAGGTGATCGGCATGGTGAAGCACGTGCGCGCGGCGCGGCTGGCGGATGAGGGGCGGCCGGCGGTTTACGTGGCATATGCGCAGAACGCGCGGGAGCAAGTGGCGTTTGCGGTGCGCACTGGGGAGGACCCGACTTCGTTGGTGGGAGCGATTCGCGCGGAGATGGACAAGATGGATAAGGATGTGCCGATGTCGAAGGTGCGGGTGATGGATGATTATCTGCGCGATGCGCGGGCGGCTACACGGTTCACTAGTTTGTTGGCGGGGGCGCTGGCTGGGTTGGCTTTGGTGCTGGCGGCGATCGGGATTTATGGAGTTACGGCTTATTCGGTGGGGCAGAGGCGAAGTGAGATTGGGATTCGCATGGCTTTGGGGGCGCAGCGTTCGGATATCTTACGGATGGTGTTGGGGGAGGGGATGGTTTGGGTTTTTGGCGGGATGGTCGTGGGAGTCGGGCTTTCGGCGATTTTGATTCCGGGGCTTTCTAGTTTGCTGTTTGGAGTGCGGGCGACCGACGGAATTACTTTTTTTGGTGTGGCGGTGTTTTTGGGCGTGGTTGGATTGCTGGCTTGTTACATTCCGGCGCGGCGGGCTTTGCGGGCGGATCCGATTGTGGTCTTGAGGTATGAGTAGCGCGGGGGAGAAGAACGGCGCACCGCAGAGACGCTGAGGGCGCAGAGTGAAGAGGAGAAGTCCATGGGGCTTGATGTGCGCGGGATGGCGCCCTTGTTGGGTGTGTTTGACATGCCTGCTTCGCTTCATTTTTATCGGGATTTGCTGGGATTTGAGGTGGTGGGGCGTTCGGGGCCTGAAGATGATTGCGGATGGTGTTGGCTGCGGTTGGGTGGCGCCGAGTTGATGTTGAACACGCTTTATGACAAGGGGGAGCGGCCTGCTGTGGTGGATCCGCAGCGGGTGAAGAATCATCGCGACACCGCTGTTTACTTCAGCACGCCGGATGTGGATGCGACCTATCGATACTTGCGAGAAAAAGGCGTGGAGGCGGAGGAGCCGTTCGATCAGAACTATGGAATGCGGCAGTGTTATGTGCTGGATCCGGATGGGTATCAGCTGTGCTTTCAGTGGGAAGTGAAAGCGTCGAGCTAGCGAATTTTTGCAGGTCCGCGGTTGATGGTTGCCCCAAGGGAGGGTCGTGGTCGAGAGATGCCGGCACGGAGGCCGGTGCTACACGTGCTGCGCCGGGTGTGCTAGACTACCGAGGCAAGGGCGAGTTTACTGCTCCTGCCATCTTTCCTCGACGGGATAACCTTATGTCTGGACATTCTAAGTGGGCAACCATCAAGCACAAGAAGGCGGCTACCGACGCTAAGCGCGGTAAGGCCTTCACAAAAATTATTCGTGAATTGACGATTGCGGCGCGGGTGGGAGGCGCCGATCCTGTGTCGAACCCGCGATTGCGGACGGCCATTGCCGCGGCGAAGAACGAGAACATGCCGAACGATAATATCGAGCGGGCGGTGTTGCGCGGGACCGGGCAGCTTGAGGGCGAGATGCTCGAGGAAGCCATGTTCGAGGGATATGGGCCGGGCGGAGTGGGGATGTTGGTGGCGGTGGTGACCAGCAATCGCAATCGGACCGTGGGTGAGTTGCGGCATTTGATGTCGAAGAACGGCGGGAACATGGCGGAGTCGGGGGCGGTGGGTTGGATGTTTCACCGCAAGGGCGACATCATCGTGCCGAAGGAAGCGGCGGACGAAGAAAAGATGATGGGAATTGTGCTGGATGCGGGGGCTGAGGATTTGCGCGATGATGGCTCGGCCTGGGAAGTTACTACGCCGCCTGAGTCGCTGGATAAAGTGCGCGATGCTTTGACTGCGGCGGGGATCAAGCCGACTACCGCGGAGGTTTCTTTTGTGCCGCAGAATTACGTGAAATTGGCCGGGCAGCAGGCGCAGCAGATGATACGGTTGATCGAGGCTCTCGAAGAGAGCGACGACGTGCAGCATGTTTATGCGAATTTTGATGTGGATGAGTCGGAGATACATGCGGCGGTCGCGAGTTGAGTCTTTGGCGCGAGCGGGCGGAGCAAGCCCCGCCCCTACGAAGAGAAATGC
>DAITPO010000090.1:6227-7557 GCA_036833535.1 Candidatus Acidiferrales bacterium
TGCGGGATGACAACGCTTTCTGAAAAATTGCTGGCGCTTCTTTAATTTCTGCACTTACACTTGGGGCCGTCGTGAATCCTTCTGACGGCAACGGAACTCTCCGAAAAATTTGCGTGCTGGGCGTGGACCCTGCTGTGGCTGGGGCTACTGGCTATGGCGTGATTGAATTGGAACGCGGAGTGGCGCGGATGCTGCGTTATGGGGCATTGAAGATGCCGGCGCGGGCTAGTTATTCGGCGCGGTTGTGCGAGATTCACCGGTTGATTGTGGCGTTGGTGGAGGAATTTTCGCCGGATGCGGTGGCGGTGGAGTCGGTTTTCACGGCGTTGAATATGAATACGGCGCTGAAATTGGCTGAGGTGCGCGGAGTGGTGCTGCTGGCCGCGGCGTTGGCGGGCGTGCCGTCGCGGAGTTATTCGCCGCGCGAAGTGAAATCGCGCGTCGCGGGATACGGGGCGGCTTCGAAGCAGCAGATGCAGCAGATGGTGGGGATGCAGCTTGGGATGCGCGAGACGCCGGAGCCTGAGGATGCGGCGGATGCTTTGGCGGTGGCACTTTGCCATGCACATGTCGCGGTGGCTGAAGAGCGCGTCGCTGTGGCGACGGGGCGGCGCGGCGGCGTTGCGTTGAGCGCTGCAGCGGCGGGTGCGGGATCGCGCAGCCATTCGCGAGTGGCGCGCATCGTATCGGTTCGATGAGTCCTGCGGATTTGCACATTCGATCTTCCCGACACTCGATTCTTACTGTTCTTGTGGCGGCGCTCGCATTTGCGGCGCTGGCGGCGGGGACGGCTTCGGGCGCGGGCGATACTCCGACGGTTACTTTCCGCAAAGTTTTCAAGCAGAGCTTTCCTGAATTCGTCGAGATCAAGGTGGGGGAGAACGGGCAGGCTTCGTACGACATTCGCCAGCTTGATGAAGAGGCGAATCCGCAGCCGTTTGCGGTGAGCCGGCCGATAGTGGAGAAGATTTTTCAGCTTGCGGCGCAGCTTCATCACTTTGACGGGCCGAGCCTGGATATTCACCGGAAGATTGCGAATTTGGGGGAGAAGACTTTCCGGTATGAGAAGGGCGGCGAGGTACACGAAACCACTTTCAATTACACGCTGGATTCTGGCGCGTCGCAATTGCTCGATCTATTTGAGGGATTGGGACGCGAGCAGATCGATTTGAATAATCTCGAGCGGGCGATGCGTTATGACCGGTTGGGCGTGAATGATGCGGTGATGCGATTGGAGACGGATTACAACAATAAATTGATTCCGGAGCCGGATCGGTTGCTGGCGTCGCTCGATCAATTGGCGGCGGATGAGAAGTATTTGGATATTGCG
>DAITPO010000090.1:7657-14493 GCA_036833535.1 Candidatus Acidiferrales bacterium
TCCAACGCTATTTGGTCTTTTACGCGGGTGATGGCGTCGCTTTCGTAATGATTCAGGTCGGAGCTGGTGAGAATCAGGAATGGCTCGCGCTGAGCGGCGTGGACTTTTGCTATGGCGCGGCCGAGTTGCTCGAAGATGTCGAAGCGCTCGGTGCCGAGAACTATGGGCACGAAACGGAAATCGCCGGCTAGGCGCTGCAGGAATGGAAGCTGAACTTCGAGCGCGTGTTCGGTCTCGTGCGCGATGGCGTCTTCGCGCAGTTGCGGAAAGGCTTGCTTCAATTCGGCGGCTAGCGCGGCGTCGATTTGCGCGTCGCCGAGAGGTGTGCGCCATGGGCGATCGGAGAGGATCGCGAGCGATTCTCCGCGCGGAAAATGGCGCGGGCCGAGCATGAGGATGCGTGGCGGAATTTCGATGGCGCGATAGACCTGGCCTGCTACGCCGCCCGAATACATGTATCCGGCATGTGGGACAAGGCAGGCGCGGGCTTTTTGTTTTTCGGCGCGGCCTTTCGTGTACTTGTCTATGTCGCGGCGAAGCTCATCTGGATCGGAGGGATAGAACCGGCCGGCAACGGCGGCGGGTCGCGGCTTCGTCATTGGCGTGAATTTTTCCGGGCGCCAGCGGTGGCAGCCCGTGAGAGATTGCTAGAGGTCGCGAGCCGCGAGAGTGCGGCTCACTCCACTTCTACGCCCGCGGGATGGCCCTTGATCGCCAGCGCTACTTCCTTGCCGGGCTCGTGCTGAATTCTCACTTTATCGCCGCGCTGGTATCCGCCCGCATTCTGGATCTTTTCCATCTCTTCGGCCATTTTGGTTCCGAAGGAGAAGGTGTGCACCATCATCGGGTGATCGATTTCGCGGACCATGATGGAATGGCGATCCACGTGGATAACTTCGGCTTTCAGCCAGACGGGCTTCGTCTTCATCGGCTTCGATGCGACCGTGCCGGTCGGATCCATCTGCGCGCGCGCGGGAGGCGCGGCGGCGAGGCCAGCGAGGAGCGCGAGGGCGGCAGCGAAGCGTAGGGCGGCGATGCGGCGCTTATTCATCGAGTGAAATCTTCAGCGAGCGGAGGAACTTGATGTCCTGCGCCGTGATTTCGAACTTGTGTTCGTCGTCCTCATCGTCCTCGCGGAGGACTTCATCGTCCACGCGGATGCGCAGAGATTCGAGGAACTGGCGGTCCTGAACGGTCATGCGCTGCCCATCGCCATCGCGGCGGGCGAGGCCGATGGTGGCGTCGAGCTTCAGGACGATGTCGTAACCCGCCGAGCGCACGCCGGAGATGGCTTCGGTGATCCTGTCGGATTCCGAGACCGTGTCGTTGATGGCGTGGCCCAGTTCGCGAAGCAAATTCTTTAGCCGGTCGTCGAGCTGCAAGGTGGTCACCTCCAACTGCGAGTGACTTCTAGGCTGATTCTATGGCGGAGAAAGGCCGGGCACAAGTGGGGAGTGATGTGGATGAATGGAGAAAGTACCTGACCGGGGGTGCAGGGGCGGGGGAGGACGGTTGAGAGTACTTGGACTTCTTCGGTAGCGCCGGCGTCCCTGCCCGCATCTTGCGATTAAGAGATTCACCAAGGGCAGGCAGCGCGCGCGGATTACAGCGTACGAACAGCGCGCGGTATTTGCGGAGATACTCCGCGGACACTTTCGGCCATAGTTGACCGAGTCTTCGTCAGATGCCGGCAGGGACGCCGGCGCTACCAATTTCGCGATAAGATGATGGCCATGGGATTTGAGTGGATTGCGGCAGCTTGGAAAGCGGCTGGAATTGTGCTGCGGGCTTGGTGGAAGGTGGCGCGACAGCTTTTCCATGAGATGACTGGGGCGCTGTTCGCTGTGTTTGCCGCTTCCGGCGTGCTGGCGGCTTGGCGGCAGTGGAATCATGCGCGGATTCCCTGGTTGCTTGGGTTGACCGTTTGCTATTCGTTGATCATGGCGATTTTTTCCTTCACTTCTTTCCGCAGCGCGCGGCGCGTCCGCTGATGGCCAACGACTCCAAGAAGTCTGCGCTCACCGACGTGGAAAAATTCAAAGAGAAGAAAGCTGCGACTACTACCGGTCTGCCGATGCCGGTGCTTTCGACGCGCGAAGATCTGGGCGATTGGGATTTCGAGCGCGAATTGGGATTTCCCGGCGAGTTTCCATTTACACGCGGCGTTTATCCGACGATGTATCGCGGGCGATTGTGGACCATGCGGCAGTACGCGGGATTCGGAACCGCGGCGGAATCGAACGGGCGCTATCGCTATTTGCTGGAGCGCGGGCAGAACGGGCTATCGGTAGCGTTCGATTTGCCGACGCAGATGGGCATGGATTCCGATCATCCGCTGGCATTGGGCGAAGTGGGGAAAGTGGGTGTGGCGATTGATTCGCTCGAGGACATGCGCACGCTGTTCGACGGAATTCCGCTGGATCGCGTTTCGACCTCGATGACCATCAATTCGACGGCGGCGATTTTGCTGGCGCTTTACGTCGCGGTGGCGAAGCAGCAGGGCGCGAATTTGCGGCGGCTTTCGGGGACGGTGCAAAACGATATTTTGAAGGAGTACATCGCGCGCGGGACGTATATCTATCCGGTGCGTCCGGCGATGCGCATTGTGACGGATATTTTCGCGTGGTGCCGGAGCGAAATTCCCAATTGGAATGCGATTTCGATTTCGGGGTACCACATTCGCGAGGCGGGCTCGACCGACGTGCAGGAAGTGGCGTTCACGCTGGCGGATGGGATTGCGTATGTCGAGGCGGCGCTGGCGGCTGGTTTGGCGGTGGATGATTTTGCGCCGCAGCTTTCGTTTTTCTTCAATGCGCACAATGAGTTTTTGGCGCAGGTGGCGAAATTCCGGGCGGCGCGACGGCTTTGGGCGCGCTTGATGAAGGAAAGATTCGGGGCGAAGGATCCGCGCTCGATGATGCTGCGATTTCATGCGCAGACGGCGGGATCGTCGCTGACGGCGCAGCAGCCGGAAAACAATATCGTGCGCGTGGCGATTCAGGCGCTGAGCGCGGTGCTCGGCGGTTGCCAATCATTGCATGCAAATGGACTGGATGAAGCGCTGGCGCTGCCGACCGAACAGGCGGCGGTGCTGGCTTTACGGACGCAGCAGATCATCGCGCAGGAAAGCGGCGTGACGAATACGGTGGACCCGTTCGCGGGATCGTATGCGATTGAGGCTTTGACCAACGAGATTGAAGATGGCGCGCGGGCTTATATCGCGAAGATTGATGCCCTCGGCGGATTGTTCCGGGCGATCGAGACGGGGTTTGTGCAACAGGAGATTCAGAAGGCGGCTTACGAGTATCAGAAGGCCATCGAGAGCGGAGAGCAGGTGGTGGTAGGCGTGAACCGGTTCATGGCGAACGAGAAACATACGGTGCCGACGTTGCGGATCGATCCGGTGATTGAGAAGGAACAAGTGGCGCGATTGAAAGCGCTGCGGGCGAGTCGCGATGCCGCGAAGATGCAGGCGGCATTAGCGGAAGTCGAGCGGCGGGCGCGTGGGAGCGAGAATTTGATGCCTGCGATACTGACGGCTGTCGAGGCTTATGCGACTGTGGGGGAAATTTCGGATGCCTTGCGGCGGGCGTTTGGGGAATATCAGGAGACCGTTGTTATCTAGGCAAAGAGCACAGACAGAGTACCGCAGAGACGCTGAGGGCGCAGAGTAGGCGCGGAGTTCAGAAACCTAAATGAAGCTCATTCTTGCATCGGAGTCTCCGCGGCGGGCGGATATCATGCGCGGGGCTGGATTTGTGTTTGAGGCGTGCGCGACCAAGGTGGACGAGGCGCGTCACGGTGGAGAAGCGCCGGCGGATTACGTGCGGCGGCTGGCGCAGGAAAAGGCCCGGGCGGCGGCAGCGAAGTTCCCTGAGGCGGGATCGCAGGAGACAACCGTAATCATCGGAGCGGATACGGTGGTGGTGCTTGAAGGCGAAATTCTTGGGAAGCCTGCGGGCGCGGCGGAAGCGCGCGCGATGCTCAATCGTTTGAGCGGGAGATCGCACGAAGTGCATACCGGCATGGCGCTTTTGCGACTGCCGGACGGCGCGATGCGGATTCTCGAGGAAGTGACGCTCGTTGAATTTGCGCCGATGACGGCGCGAGAGATTGAGGACTACGTCGCGAGCGGCGAGCCGTGCGACAAAGCCGGGGCGTATGCGGTCCAGGGACTGGGCGGCCGATTCGTACGGCGCATCGGCGGCTCTTATTTCAATGTGATGGGCTTGCCGGTGGCGAGGCTGTATGAAGAGCTGCTGGCGATGGGGATCGAAGCGGATGCGCTGTCACCCGCCGCTGTGAAGGATACTTACACTCTTTGGAATGAGCGCGTCCGGTAGAAAACCTAAGGTGGCCGCGCGATGGGCTTCAGGACTTCTGTTCGGGCGTCTGCGGAGGCGCGTTTGTGGCTGTCGGTGTGGGAGTGGACGCCGGCGGATTCGTCGGCGGTTGATCGTTACCCTTCATGCCTTCTCTAAATTCGCGGATGCCCGACCCGAGACCGCGCATCACTTCAGGGATCTTCTTCCCGCCAAATAGAATCACGATGATCAGCAGCAGAATTAATATGTGAGGCAGACTGAATTCCATGCGAACTCCTTTCGACGCCCCGGAAGACAGCTCGGCTCCCGCCGGCTCGCTTTCGGGGAGACGTTCGCTGGCTAGAGTATAACATGCTCGTCGCCGACGCGCCGGGTGACGCGTTCGCGATCGAGGTACTCGAGCAGCGGGATGGCGTATTTGCGGGTTACGCCGGTGAGGTCTTTGAAGGCGCCGATGGGGAGCTTGGGGCCTCTTGTTTTCTTATAGTTGGCGATCATTTCGCGCAGGCGGGCTACGGCGCTTTGGTGGAAGACTAGATCCTCGGCGATTTTGACCAGCACCTTTTCGCGCAGGAGTAGCTGCAGGATTTTCTGGGCGCGCTGCTTTTCCACCGGCAGCTTTCCGAGGACTTCTTCGAAGCGCGGGACGGCCAGGCCGGCGCGGTCAAATTCGGCGGCGATCAACTCTTTGGCGCGGGCTTCTTCCGGGAGGAGCGCGATTTCGCGGCCTGCGCTTTGCACCAGATCGCCGGAGAGGGTGATGGCGCGGGCGGCGGCGAGTTGCGCGAGGGCGGCGCGGAAGATTTCGGGCTTTGCGGCGGTGCGGCTGCGAAGATCTTCTTTCGGGATGCCGACGACGAGCGGATTGGCGCGATGAAAATTCTCGAGCTCTTTGCGAATCCGAGGCACGAGTGCGGCGACGGCCGATGCCGGAATGACCGTGAGCGGCTCTTCTTCGAGGATGGCGAGCGTGCCATTTGCGGCGTGGCGCGAGATGGCCTCTCGGGCTTCGGATTCGAGCCAGCCGGTGCGGGAGATTAGGCGCGCGAGCGAAAGGCCGCGCGGCTCTGCGGAGGCAAGCATCGCGAGGATTGCGTCTTTCTCGCTGCGCTCAAGGGTGGAAAGAAATGGAATCACATTCGCGTCTTTGCGGCGATGCAGCGGGGCGAGTGGATCGAGGACGGCACCGCCGCCGATTGTGGTGACAGGCGAGAAGCGGCGAATGATGAAGCGGTCTGCAGGCATCGCGAGGATGGGTTCGCTGAGTCGCAATTGGGCGAAGGCGGATTGGCCGGGGGCGAGTTTTTCACCTTCGATCAACGCGACTTCGGCGATGGTTTCCGTGGTGCCGTGATGGAAATGGACGCGCGAGCGATTCTTTAGCGGCGGGGCGGAAGCCAGCAGTTCGAGGCGGACATCGAGGCGCCTCGTCGGGAGGAACCTGCCGGGGGCGGCGAGCGCCATGCCGCGATGCAATTCTTCCAGCTCGACTCCGGCGAGATTGACGGCGGTGCGTTGGCCGGCGACGGCTTGTGTGACGGCCGAGCCGCCGGAGTGCAATCCGCGCACGCGGACGCGGCGCTGCTGTGGGAACAGCTCGACTTCATCTTCGGTGCGGACTGAGCCGGAGACCAGCGTTCCGGTGACGACGGTGCCGAAGCCTTTCATTACGAAGGCGCGATCGATCGGCAGGCGGAAGTGGCGCGTCGCGTCTTTGCCGGGAACCGATTGGGCGGCGCTGGCCAGAGCCTGCTTCAGCGCGTCGAGGCCGTCGCCGGTCTTGGCGCTTACTTCGATGATGGGTGCGCCTTCGAGGAACGAGCCGCGCACCAGGTCTTCAACTTCGAGTTTGGCAAGGCCGCGGACATCCGGCTCGGCGAGATCGGATTTTGTAAGCGCTATGACACCGCTGCGGATGCCCAGCAGGCGGCAAATGTCGAAATGCTCGCGCGTTTGCGGCTTGACGCTTTCATCTGCGGCTACTACTAGCAGAACGAGATCGATTCCTCCTGCGCCGGCGAGCATATTGCGGACGAAGCGCTCGTGACCGGGGACATCTACGAAGCCGATGCGGATTTCGCCGAGAGTGAGAAATGCGAAGCCGATATCAATCGTGATGCCGCGGCGTTTTTCTTCTTCGAGGCGATCGGGGTGCGTGCCGGTGAGCGCGGCGACGAGCGCGGATTTGCCGTGGTCAATGTGACCGGCGGTGCCGACTATGACGTGCTTCATGGCGGCAGGAATGATAGCGCGAGGAGGTTATGTAGCGCCGCCCTTTAAGGGCGGCATCTTGCGCGCACGCCGGCAAAACGAAACGTCGCAGCCACACGCGCCCGCCAAGGTGCCGGCCTGAAAGACCGGCGCTACACAAGGCAAAACCTACTGCGCTTTTTCTTGCAGCGGCGTGGCTGTTGTCGAGCCTTTGAAGATTGGCTTGCCCAGCTTGGCGATCCACAGGCCTGAATTGATGTCGTTGATGTAGATGTAGCCGTTCGACGGTTGCGCGCCCCA
>DAITPO010000091.1:0-14421 GCA_036833535.1 Candidatus Acidiferrales bacterium
GCGGCGCTCATGTGCCCGTTGTCGGTCATGACGTCGATCTCGGGCAATTTGTGCCGGCGGCCGACTTCGAAGTCATTCACGTCGTGCGCCGGCGTGATCTTCAGCGCGCCGGTGCCGAACTCGCGATCCACGTAGGCATCCGCAATCACCGGAATCTCGCGATTCGCCAGCGGCAGCATCACCATCTTGCCAACGAATTTCTGATACCGCTCGTCCTCCGGATTCACCGCCACGGCCGTATCGCCAAGCATCGTTTCCGGCCGCGTCGTCGCCACCACGATGTAGTCCTTCGATCCAACCAGCGGGTAGCGGATGTACCAGAGCTTTCCCGCTCGCTCGGTGTGTACGGTTTCAAGATCGCTGATCGCTGTGATGCACCGCGGGCACCAATTCACCATGTAGTGCGCGCGGTAAATCAGCCCGTCTTCGTGCAAGCGCACGAAAGCCTCGCGCACCGCGCGCGAAAGCCCCGCATCGAGCGTGAATCGTTCCCGCGACCAATCGCAGCTATCGCCGATCTTCACCATCTGCTTCGTGATCGTTCCGCCCGATTCTTCCTTCCATTTCCAGACGCGCTTCTCGAATTCCACGCGCCCCAGCTTGCGGTAGTCGATGCCTTCTTTCGCCAGCAGTCGCGTCACCACGCGCTGCGTCGAAATCCCCGCGTGGTCCGTTCCCGGCAGCCACAGCGTGTTGAAGCCCGACATGCGCCGCCAGCGCGTCAGGATGTCGATTTCGGTGTGATCCATCATGTGCCCGATGTGCAGCGAGCCCGTCACGTTCGGCGGAGGAATGGAGATCGACCAGTGTGGCCGCGGATCTTTCACGTCAGCGTAGAAGAGCTTCTCGTCGAACCAGAACCTGGCCCAGCGCTCTTCAATTTCCTGCGGCTCGTATGCCTTGGGAATCTCGCGCGTCATCAGCTAGGCGGCCTCTCGCGTGCGAATTGTCGGTCGTGATGCGATCATCCGCGCGACGCAAGCCGCACGGCGAATCGAACCATCGTGCTACGAATTTTTTAATATACGGGCCGGATGGAGCAATCGTCAATCAGAGGAAAGAACCAAGCAGACCCGGCGGGGCTATTTCTTCTTCTCGTCGGGATTCTTGAGCATATCTTCGACCATGGGCTTGACCACGCCCTTAGCCAGCATTTCCTGAATCTGGGGGCCGAGTTTCTCAAGGATCTTCGCGACAACTTCGTCGATGTTCGGCGTCACAGCCGGCGCTGCCGCCGTAGCCGACGCGCGCTCGATCAGTTCTTCGATCGAAGGAGCGATCGGCGCCGCAACTTCTGGCGCGACGACATCGGGGGACGCGGAAGCTTCAGCCGGCGACGCATAGCTCTCCGCGGCCGGCGCTTCCGAAACAGCGCTCTCTTGTGCCGGAAACGCGGGCGCTCCAGACTCGGATGTCGCGGATCCCTCGGCATTCATCGCGGTCTGCGCTGCTTCAACCAGCGGCGCTTCTGCCGCGAGCTGCGACGCAATCTCGCTCCAGTGCTGGCCGGAATCTTCGCTCGGACGGTCTGCGCCGACGGTTTCAGCCGGAGGCGTTGGTTCCGAGACCGCTTCAGCAGGAGCGGCTTCGTAGGTGGCTACCGGCGCTTCAGGAGACGCCTCAGCAACGGCCGCTTCATCAGCGCTTGCGGCATCAGTGCGCAGCGATTCCGACGATACCGGTGCTTCTTCAACCGGGGCTTGCGCAGAATGTGCTTCGAGGCGGGCCACCACGTCTGCCGGACTCGGCTCGCTCGAACGAGATGCCCGGGAGGGCAACAGAAAATCCAGCCACTTGCGCGGGGACGTCACAGTCTCGACGACCGCGCTCAGTATTGGCGCGGACTCTGGAGCGTGTGACTCCTCTACTCTCGCGGGCAGCACCTCAGCGGCATCAACCGGCGCAGCGGCTTGCACAGATTCCGGGCTTTCCAGAGGCCGCGTCTCTACCGCGGTCTCATGGCTCACGGAAGCTACTTCCGCCGTCGGCGGTGGCTCATGAACGATTGGCGCCGCAGCATCGACAGTTTCGATTGCCGGCGCCTCAGCGTAGGTTTCAATCGCTCCCGTCGCGACGACCCTTTCCACACTCGACTCAAACTGTGGCTGAGCCGCGAATGGATCGGCTTCAAGCGCAGGCGCCTCGGCGCGCTGCTCCACCAATGGCGAAATCTCTTGCGCAACGCTCGCTTCCGCTCGCGCCTCGGAAGGCGCGTCAACCAGCTCCGCCGAGAAACTCGGCACGGCAGCAAAATCAACTTCCTCGCGCCGCCGCCAATCCGCGCGCGTTCCGGAAAACTTGGCTTCCTCTTCCGCTTCGGTCTCAGCTTCCACCGCCGTCTGCACCGCAGCAGGCGCGCCCGCCGCGCCGCCAAGTGGAGCAGCGGCTTCGGTCTTCTCATCATCATCGAGCGATCGCCGGCCCGTTCCGAACATATACGCTTCTTCTTCCGGCGTCGGCTCAGGAAACGCTTCGGGCACCGGCGGGGGAGCCGTCGGCACAACCTTTGGAAGCTCAGCTATGGGCTCAGGAGCCGCTTTGATTTCTGGTTTCGGCGCTTTCTCCAGCGCCGAGGTGACCATGGCAATCAGCGGATCAGGCGGCACAAAGGGCTTCTTGAGAACGCCATCCGCGCCAACGCGCCGCGCTTCCTGTTCATCTAGCGGATCAAAAGCGCCAACCAGCAGAATTACGGGGATTTTGCAAAATCGCGGATCTTTCTTTACGAATTCGCAGACTTCGTACCCATTGCGGACGGGCATGAACACATCCGCCAGCACCACATCCGGATTCAAATCGGGAAGACGCCGCACGGCCGCTTCGCCATTGCCGACGGCCACCACATCTATCCCGTGTTCTTCGAACGCCAACGCAACCATCTTCTGGATGTTGCTGTTGTCGTCGGCGACCAGAATCCTGGGCACCTGTTTTCCCCTTCGGGCGCGTCGAGTCTCGACACACCCACTCGTTGACTGAAACTCCATTGGTAGCACTAGGATTCGCGCGAGTCAACGAACTTGGAGGACAGGTTGACGCACCAATTAGCAGTCAAACGCTTTGCGGAAACGCTCAAAACGCTGTCATTTCGAGGAACGGAGCGACGACCAATCTGTCTTTTGCCGTGGAGGGGCGAATTACCACGGAATGAGCTTCTTTAGCCCCTTCTTTTTCTTGCTGCTGGATTCCGCCTTGGGATCGGACTTTTCGGGAGTAGAAGCGGTCTGCTCGTTGCTGGTCCCCTTGCCAGGCGCGGCGCTCGGCGCCGCACCGGGTGCGGTTCCAACAGACGTCGATTCCCCTGCGGGTGTTTCAGTTGGAGACGCGGCTGCAGGAGCCGCGCCTGCCGCTGCCGGTGCAGGCTGCTCGGTCGGCGGCGTCGAAGCGTCAGGTGCGGAACTGGGTTCCATCGGCTTCGGCAAACTACCCGCATCGGAGGAGCCAGGCGCTACTTCACTGGTGCCCGCAGGATTTCCCGAAGCCGGAGGCGCCGCAGTAGTGTCCCCAGTCGAATCGCCAGATCCAGCCGGAACCGTTTCAACCGCGATCGAATTTCCACCGCCCGCTCCGCCGCCCGATGACAGAACTCCCGGCACGGCTCCAGGCTTCAATACGTCGGTGGCCGAAGTGGCCTCGACGGGTGGCGTCAAATTGGGCGCTCCGCTGCGCGCCGCCATCGAAGTGTCGGGGCCCGTCCTGATGATGCCCATGGAGCGGCGAACCACTCCGGGCCGCTCGCTCGCATATTTCTTTTGTTCTGCGGCTCGAGCCAAAGCTTCCTGATCCGGCTGCGGAATCGGTACGCCCGCAGATGTCAGTTTCTTTTTCGCATCACCGACGAAAGGTGAGGCGGGATACTCGCGCACGATGCGTGCGAAATACTGGTCTGCGATCTCACGCTTTTCCCACTTGTCGTAAATATTCCCGGCCATCCACAGCGCTTTGTCGCTCTGGCTATACAGCGGGTAGCGCTCGATGATTTCGTTCAGTCGCGCCGCAGACGCGCGGTATGAGCGCGGACCCTTCACGTAATAAAACCTTGCGACCCGATAATCGCCATCGGCGATGATTTCCTGCACTTCGCGCAAGTGCTGCTCCGCCTTCGGCACCAATGGGCTATTCGGATATTTGAGCAAAAACGCCTGGAACTCATCCTCAGCAGATTCCGCCTCGGAATTGTCCCGGTCGGATTTCTCCATCATGCGGTAATGCGACATCGCCACTTGCATCTGCGCGTAAGCGGCTTCATCGAGGAAAGGAAAGAACGTGATGAAGTCTTTGTACTGCGCCACAGCTTGCGTCAGATTCGAAGTGCCGCCTTCCTTGTAAAAGGAATCGCCCATCATCAGCTTGGCCTTGGCCAGGAATTCGCTGTCGGGGTACGTGTTGATTAGCGTCTGCAGGTCAAGCCGCGCCTCGGTGTACTTGCCTTTCTTGTATTCCGTCGTCGAGCGCTCATACAGCACCTTGTCAGGCTCGGCCGACGATTTCGTGTCCGCCGCTGCGGGCTGCTGCTTCTTGGTTTTTTTCTGAGTTTTATCGCCCGCAGCGAAGCTGGGAGCGGCGAATAGAGAGAGGAGAATTCCGGAAACAAAGACGACGCGGAGCTTCTTCACGATTGGATTCATCACACCTTCTGCGTTAGAGAATCGTGGGCCAGGGCTTGCATCTGCCGCACCGCCGCGGCGGGATCGGAAGTATGAAAAATCGAGGTCCCCGCCACCAACGTGTCCGCGCCGGCTTGCACCAGCTCGGCTACGTTCTTCATATCCACGCCGCCATCCACTTCGATGCGGTACGCGCCATTGTAACGCGGCCTCAGCTGTTTCAACTCCCGAATCTTATTTAGCGCGCCGGGGATGAAGGATTGTCCCCCGAATCCGGGATTCACGGACATCACCAGAACCGTGTCCACCCGATCCAGCACTTCCACGAGCGTGGCCACCGGCGTCCCCGGATTGATAACCACACCCGCTTCGACCTTCAGATCGCGAATTTGTGCCAGGACGCGATCGAGATGCGCCGTAGCCTCTTGGTGTATGAGAATGCGATCCGCACCCGCATGCGCAAAAGCCTCGACGTACTCCCCCGGCCGCTCGATCATGAGATGCACATCTAGGGGGAGAGAGGTTGCCTTGCGTAGCGAAGCCAGCACCGGTACCCCGAGGGTGATATTCGGGACGAAGTGGCCGTCCATCACGTCCACGTGGATCACCGGCGCGCCGCCCGATTCGACTTTGCGCACTTCGGCGGCGAGATTCGCCAGGTCGCAGGCGAGTATCGACGGCGCGATTTCGATGGGGTGCTTTCTCATACGATCGCCCAAGATTCTAGCACAGCCCTGCGGGCCAGCTATTCTGCTACTTGCAGTTCGATGGGGGTTCCTGCCTCAACCCTGGCTCCGGGCGCAGGCGTCTGACTGGCCACGATTCCGTGACTCGCTTCGTCCCCGGTCACGAATGAAAGCTTGCCCAGTTTCAGCCCTGCCGATGACAGCTTTGGTTCCACCTCGCCCAGCTGCATTCCCTGAAAATCCGGCATGACGTAAACCAGCGGCGGCGATCCCAGAGACACAAGTAAATCGATGTGCGAACTGGAGGCGTCGGGTGAGCCGAAAGCCGGGAATTGCATCACCACCGTGTCCGCAGGCTCGCCCGGCAACGCCACGCTCGACACCTCGCCCACCTGCAAGCCGCTGCGCAACAATTGAATGCGATCCGCGCGCAAACTTTTCTCGCTGAGATCCGGAATCTTCACTTGCTGCGGCCCAAGACTCAGCGCCACGTGCACATACTGCCCGACCTTTACGCGCACGCCCGGCGGCGGACTTTGCCGCACCACTGCATCAGCCGGCTGAGGGCTATAAACGCGATCCTCGACCTTCATGCCGAGACTCCGGCTATGCAGCGCCACTTGCGCGTCGCTGAGGTTCTTGCCGGACACATCCGGAACGATTACTTCTCGCCCTTGAATCGCAATGCGGATCACAGTGATCGCGCTCAAAAATGCCGCCGATGCCAAAATAAAAAACAGCAGCGCCACGCGCGCCAGCCACTGCAATCTCTCGTGAAATTCCATCGCTCACTATTCTGGCCGACGCGCCACACTCAATCAAGCGCCGCAAGGCCAACGACGCGGACGAATCAACTCGGTCTGTCCCGCTCGATAGCCACAGCAAAGAATCCGTCCGTATGATGAACGGAAGGCAAAGCCCGAAATGCCCCGGCCTCATCGAAGAACGACGCCGCCCCGAGAGAGTGTTTCGTGGGGCCCGGCTTTAGCCGGGCCTCTTTTGAAGTTTCATCCACCGCAGCCTCACCTTCCACAAAATACCGTTCCAATATTTGATTCAACTCCTTCCGCCCCACTCGCCGATATCCATTGACTCCGCCCAGCGCCTCTTCAATAACGGCTTCATTCTCTTCGGCCTCAAGCGAACAGGTCGAATAAACCAACCTGCCGCCCACTTCAAGCTGTCCGAGCCCCACCCGCAACAAAGCCACCTGTTTCTCATGCAGGTCGCCCAAATCCTCCCGCCGCAAACTCCACCGTATCTCCGGATTCCGCCCCAAAGTCCCAGTTCCCGAACAAGGTGAATCAACAAGAACCCGTTTGAACTTTCGCCGGAAGGGAAGCGCAAGTGTCCCATCCAACTCAACAATTTCAACTCCACGAAAGCGCAGTCTCTCAAGGTGCTTCTTTATAGAGGCAAGCCGGTGCGCGTGCCGGTCCGCCGCAACGACTACCGCTCCAGCTCCCGCAGCCCGCGCTAAAGTCGCAGTCTTCCCACCCGGCGCCGCGCACAAATCCAACACCGAATCGCCACACTGCACGTCCAGCAGCAACGGCACCATCTGCGAGGCCTCATCCTGAATGGAAACTAGCCCCTCGCGAAACGACGCCGTCTGCGCCAAGCTCCCGCCGCTGGCCCGAAACGCATCCTTCAGCCACCGTCCCGGCAAAACGTGCAATCCGCTCCGTTCCATGGAGCACACAATTTCATCTCGCGCGCTCGCATCATGAATCACTCCCGCAAGCTCCGGCGCGCGATTGTTCGCTTCCAGCAACGCGATCGTCCCGGCCTCGCCGAATCGCCCCAGCCATCTTTCGACAAGCCAGGTGGGGTGCGAATGAAGAATTCCAAGCCGTTCAGCCAGCGGGGAATCGGGAGGGAGGAGCCCGGCGATGTCTGCACGCGCCGTCGCGCTCGCCCCGCGCAGCACCGCATTCACGAAACTAGCCGCAGATTTCTTGCGGCTTTGCTTCACAAGCTCCACGGACTCGTAGATTGCAGCCCGCGCCGGAACGCGATCCAGAAATCGCAGTTGATACAATCCCAAGCGCAGCGCAAGCACGACTTCGCGATCGAGCCCCGCAATCCGCTTCCGGCTCTGCCTCTCGATCAAAAAATCAAGCAACCGCTGCTGCCGCAAAACTCCCAGCGCCAGCTCCGTAGCCAGCCCAGCATCCGCCGCGCTAACTTTCGACTTAAGCCCAGCGTGCAACAAATCGCCGGCGTAAGCGTGCTGCGTCTCCACACGCGACAACACATCGAAAGCAATCCGTCGTGCAGCACTAATTTGCATGCTGGCCCATCTACGTCGGTTTCTCTTCCTAACTCAGCGTCCTCGGCGTCTCTGCGGTAAGCCTTCTCAGAATTTCAAACGCATCCCGTAGCCACAATCCACCTACTCAAGCGCCGAGCTTCTCGTCCGCCATCAGTCGCGCCCCATTAGCAAAATCCCGCGCCGGCATCCGCTTCCGCCCCTCCAGCCGCACGTCCTCAAGACGTAACCACGTCCCGCCGCCGCAAGCCACAAAAACTTCGCCGCGCGTTACGCGAATCGTCCCCGAGTCTGCGGGCACTCCGACATACTCCGCCGGCCGTCCCCAGAACTGCATCACCTGTCCGCGAAACGTTGTATACACTCCAGGCCAAGGCTCCAGCCCGCGAATCCGATTGTAAATTTGCGCCGCCGTAAGCGACCAATCCGTCGCTCCATCTTCCTTCTTCAGCGGCCGCGCCAAACTCGCCTGAGAATTATCCTGCGCCTGCGGCACAATCTCCCCCCGCTCCAATTTCCCCAGCGTGCTCACAATCAGCGACGCTCCTACATCCGCTAGCCGTCGAGAAAGCTCCGGCGCAGTTTCATCCGTCCCAATCTCTATTTCAATCCGCTCCAACATCGGCCCAGTATCAAGCCCCGCATCAATCCGCATAGTAGTCACGCCCGTCCGCTTCTCTCCATTGATGATCGCCCACTGAATCGGCGCCGCCCCGCGATATTTTGGCAGTAACGAAGCGTGCACATTGATCCAACCCAGCCGCGGAATCCCAAGCAGCGCAGCCGGAATAATCTGCCCATAGGCAATAATCACAATCGCATCCGGCGTGATCTTGGCGATAAATTCCTGCGCCGATTCCGACTTGATTTTTTCCGGCTGAAAGACGTACAACCCCGCCGCCAGCGCCGCATCCTTCACCGGCGGACTCGCAGTCTCCTGCCCGCGCGCCCGCGGCCGGTCCGGCTGTGTAATCACCGCTTCGATGGAAATGTTAGGCGCGGCAAGCAAAGCACGAAGGGAAGGCACCGCAAATTGCGGCGTCCCGCAAAAAAGAATGCGCAACGCCACGAGGATTTACCACTCCCCGGCTTTTTTCAGTTTCCGGATTTTCCGTTTGATGAGGTCCCGCTTCAACATGCTGAGATGCTGAATGAAGAGAATTCCGTTGAGGTGGTCGATCTCATGGCAAAAAGCCCGCGCCAGCAAACCTTCCCCGCGCATCTCGAATTCCTTCCCCGAAGCATCCTGCGCGCGCACGGTAACGTATTGCGGCCGCATCACGTACCCGCGAAATCCAGGCACCGAAAGGCACCCTTCCTCTTCGCGCTGCTCCCCCTCAACGTGAATGATCTCCGGATTCGCGCAAACAATCTTCGCCTCAGGATTCTTCCCCAGCGAAACGTCAATCACCGCCAAGCGCACGCCAATCCCAATCTGCGGCGCCGCCAGCCCCACTCCCGAAGCGGCGTACATGGACTCGAACATGTCCGTCACTAACTCCGCGAGCTTCGCGTCAAATTTCTCCACAGTCCTGCTAGGTGCCTCAAGCACCGCCGACCCATATTTCACAATTGGATGGATCATCTCGCCATCACCATAAGGCTGCGATATTCCAGTAGCACAGGCACTCCCGCCTGTGTCGGCCCATTCCTGCGATTCCTCGCAGCGTGCACTCGAGAGAAAACACAGCCAAGAGTGGCTGTGCTACCTAAACCTGCTATAAGCCCCCATCTAAAATCCATCCAACTGCTTCCGATACCCATCATAATTCCGCCTCGTCTCCTCCATCGAATCCCCGCCGAACTTCTCCAGAAACGCCGCCGCCAACACAAACGCCACCATGGCCTCCCCCGCTACCCCCGCCGCAGGCACCACGCAAATATCCGACCGCTCATAAGCCGCCTTCACCGGCTCCTTCGTCACCAAATCCGCACTTAGCAACGGCCGCCGCAAAGTCGAAATCGGCTTCAGATAGCCACGCACCACCACATCCTCTCCATTCGTAATACCACCTTCAATCCCCCCAGCCCGATTCGCGCTGCGATGAAATCGCTTCTTCTCCAAGTCATATCCAATCTCATCCTGCACTTGCGATCCAAGACTCGACGCCCCGCCAACCCCATCGCCAATTTCCACGCCTTTCACAGCCTGAATCGACATCACCGCCTGCGCCAGCCTCCCATCCAGCTTTTCGTCCCACTGCGCATGCGAACCCAATCCCGGCGGCACGCCGCGCGCCACAACTTCAAATACTCCGCCCACCGAATCCCCAGCCCGCAGCGCGTGATCCACTTCCGCCTTCATCTTCGTCTCCGTCTCATCATCCACGCAGCGCAAAGGCGATTCGAGATCCTCGCAGACGATCTCAATGTCCTCCCAACTCGCCCGCCGCTCGAGCTTCACGCGCCCTACTCCTATCGTATGGCTCAGGACGCGCATTCCGAATTCGCGCAAAAGCAATTTCGCCAGCGCCCCTGCCGACACGCGCGCCGCGGTCTCCCGAGCCGATGCCCGCTCCAGCACATATCGCGCATCATGAAAATTAAATTTCAGCGCCCCGGCAAGATCCGCATGACCCGGACGCGGCGCCGTCAAGCTCTTGCGCGCATCCACCGCACCCTCAACGTCCTCGATCGGCAACGCCTTCTCCCAATTCGGCCAATCGCGATTCTCGATCCGAATCGCAATCGGCGCCCCAATCGTCCGACCATGCCGCACGCCCGCCAGCACATCCGCTCGATCGTGCTCGATCCGCTGCCGCCCGCCGCGCCCAAATCCAAGCTGCCGCCGGTGCAGTTCGCGATCCACAAACGCCAGATCCACAGGCACGCCCGCAGGCAAGCCGGAAATCCAGCTAACCAGCGCCTGCCCATGCGATTCACCAGCCGTAAAAAATCGCAGCATCGTAGAAATGCGCCCCGCGCATCAACGCAAACGCGGTATCTTACCGGACGCACACACAAGGGTAAAGCTCGCAGGCCTCGCAAGTCCGAGCACAATCTTCGGCCCGCATACCTCTAATTTCAACTTTCACTCGTCGCTATTGATTTCCTTGCTGTCGATGCCCACAGGCCGATCTCACACACTCTTTGCGCCCGTCGATGCGAAGTGATACCTTCTCCACGGACCAAAGCCTTCCTCGTCTCAATTTTCGGCATATAGAAAGAGAGTGCCCGCAGACATGCAGATCGCGAGCCATCAGTTTCGTACCACGATACAGGCAATCTTAGTCCTGGGGCTCGCGCTCGTCGCCGCGCCTCTCGCCAGAGCGCAGGCCCAATCAAAGCCGCAGCCGGACGAGCAATTTCAAAAGCTGATCCGCTCCGTCGAAGGTCCCGATCTTTTTCGCGCCTACTGCGCCTCCTGCCACGGCAAGGATGCCAAGGGCCACGGTCCCGCCGCCTCCGCTTTGAAAGCCACGGTCCCCGATCTCACCATCCTGGCGCAGATGAACGACGGCAAATTCCCGGCGGACCGCGTCCGCCGAATCATCACCGGCGACCACGTAATCGCCTCTCACGGTTCCCGCGACATGCCCGTCTGGGGTCCCATCTTTCACCAGGTGGAAGAGGACGTCGACCGCGGCTACGTAAGGGTCGATAATCTGGTGAAGTACCTACAATCCATTCAAGTCGCAAAGCAAAAGTAAGCGCGGCCTGCGTACAGCTTGACGCCTCGCGCCTCGAACGATACGCTTCTCCCGGCCCGGCGCACCACGTATCATGACCACTCATGCTTGACGCAACCGAGAGTCCAACCCTCACCGGCGTTGTGACCGAGTCCCTCAAGCGCCAGGTTCTCGCCTTCCAGGATTATTGCGTTCTCGTCGCGCGCTCACTCACAAATCTCTTCACGCCGCCCTGGTATTGGACCGACACTCTCGCGCAGATGGACAACATCGGCGTCGGCTCACTACCCATCGTAATCACCACCGGCTTCTTCATCGGTGTCGTGATGGTCTTGCAGACCGCCGCGCAATTCCAACGCTTCGGTGAAAGCGCGCTGACCGGCGACGCCGTTTCTCTCGCTCTCGTACGTGAACTCGGGCCAACCATCACCGCACTTCTAGTTGCGGGCCGCAACGCTTCCGGCATCGCCTCCGAACTCGGATCGATGGTCGTCACCGAGCAAGTGGATGCCATGCGCGCCCTGGGGACCGATCCATCGCGCAAACTGGTCACCCCGCGCGTGGTCGCCACGGTTCTGATGCTCCCTCTCCTCACCGCCGTCTCCGATTTCGTAGGCCTCGTCGGCGGCTTTCTCGTCTCCTATTTCCAACTGCGCCTCAGCCCCGCGGAATTCTGGCACCGCGCCATCAACGCACTGGACTTCGGCGATCTGATGCAGGGCATGTCGAAGCCGCTGGTATTCGGCTTGATCCTGTCCACGATCGGCTGCTATCAAGGCTTGCGCGTGCGCGGCGGCACGCAGGGCGTCGGCCGCGCCACCACCAGCGCCGTCGTGATTGCTTCGGTCACCGTGATCGTGGCCGACACGTTTCTCTCAAAAGTCTTCCTCTACATGTTTCCTTGACCCGTCTCTCGCGCTCTCGCCCAATTTCTCCCATTCCGACTTATAATCATGGCCGTCCGCCGGTCCCGCGTTCGGTGCTCGCGCGGTGGACGATTACCGGAGACTGAATGCCAGGAACCTCGCCGGGCGAACCGCTCGTGGTCTTTGACAAAGTGCACCTCGGATTTGAGGATACCGAGGTCCTTCGCGGCATCTCCTTCGAAATCGCCCCTCGCGAAACCATCATTCTCCTCGGCGAGAGCGGCTCTGGAAAAACTCTCCTGCTCAAACTCGCCGCCGGCCTGCTGCGTCCCGATTCCGGCCGCATTTGGGTCATGGGCCAGGATCTCGGCCAGTTGGATGAAGTCCAACTCCTCGATTTCCGGCGGCGCATCGGCTTCGTTTTTCAGGAAGGCGCGCTATTCGATTCCCTCAATGTGGACGACAATGTAGCCTTCCGACTTCGCGAAGAAAAAATCTCCGAGGACGAAATCGAGCCGCGCGTCCGCGAAGCGCTTCGTTTCGTCGAGATGGAAGACGCCATCAACAAATTTCCGTCCGAGCTATCCGGAGGCATGCGCCGCCGCGTTTCCATCGCCCGCGCTCTGGTCGATCATCCGCCGATTGTGTTTTACGACTCGCCCACCGCGGGTCTCGATCCCGTCACCTCGCAGACCATCATCACGCTAATCATGCGCCTGCGCGACACTCTCGGCGTGACCTCGGCCATCGCGACACATCGTCTGCAGGACGCTTTCGGCCTCGCCAATTTTCGTTTCGACCCCGCCTCCAATCGCGTGGTGCAATTGCCGCGCAATGGCGCGCGGCCCGACGTCGCGCCCACCAACGTCCTCGTTCTTCGCAATGGCGAAATCTATTTCCGGGATGCGGCCGACAATCTGTTGATTTCGAAGGACAAGTATCTGAGACAATTCCTGGTCTCGGCGGAGTGAGAGCATCGCGAACGGGGCAGTCGCAAATTTAGGAGGGAATGATGGCGCAACGAAAGCAATTGACCTGGACCGAACTGCGCGTGGGCGTGTTCGTGCTCGTCGGCTTATTCATCATGGCCGTCGCGATTTTCTACGTCACCGGCGGCGGCACCTTCGGTCCGAAGTATCGCCTCACGACTTATCTTCCCGAAGTCGAGGGCCTGCAAGTGGGTGCGGACGTCAGCCTCAGCGGCGTAAAGGTCGGCAACGTTGAGTCCATCTCCTTGAATAAAAATCCGACCGAGCGCATCTACAACATCGCGATCACCATGCGCATCGACAAGCGCTTCCAGGAAAATATCCGCACCGATTCCTTCGCCAGCCTCGTCACGCAGGGTCTCCTCGGCGATCGCTACGTCAGCATCAGCCGCGGACTCACCGGCACTCCGCTGCAGAATGGCTCCACGGTCCCGAGCCAGGAAGAAAAAGCCATCCAGCAAATCGTCGCGCGCGGCATCGAGCTCGAAGAAAATCTCGGCACTCTGGCCAGCGACGTCAGCGATATCGTCGCCGATGTGAAGAAGGGCCGCGGCACCCTCGGCAAGTTGCTTACCGACAATCAGCTTTACGATCATCTGAACGCCAGCGCCGCAAAAATCGACGCCATGGCCGGCGACCTGCGCTCAGGGCAGGGAAGTCTCGGCAAGCTAATCACCAACGACGAGCTCTATCAAAAGGCCAATTCCGCGATCGGCCACGCCGATGATGTTCTCGCCGCCGTGAAAGATCAGCGCGGCACTCTCGGTAAATTCGTCTACGATCCGGCCGTTTACGATAGCGCCCACCAATTTCTGGACAACGGCAACGCCGTCCTCTCCGACGTGCGCGCCGGAAAGGGAAGCCTCGGCAAGCTCGCCAACGACGAAACGCTGTTCAATAATCTGCGCGACGCCTCCGCCAACGTTCGCGATGCCACGGCCAAGCTCAATTCCACGCAAGGCAGCGCAGGTAAACTTTTCACCGACCCGCAGCTCTACGATAATCTCACCGGCGTCACCGGAGACATGCGAGGCCTCATCGCCGATTTCAGAAAGGACCCCAAGAAATTCCTGCACGTAAAGTTCTCAATTTTTTAATCGTAACCGGATCACCCGGGCATGCCGTCTTACTGATGGTTTTCCCGCGGCAACGAATCGAGTTTGTGTGAGAGCTTCAGCGGTAGCGCCGGCGTCCCTGCCGGCATCTTACGACGACGTCGTCAGCGAGGGTCGCAATATTGCGCGGAGCGCGGCGTCAATTAAAATGTCCTGGTCAGCCTCCGCCCAGCAAACTACTTTCGCTTTCACCGCATCTGTGGACAATACTTCCAGGCCCAAGGTGTGTTCCGGCCGTCATTGGGGAGACGAATGCAATT
>DAITPO010000092.1:0-9848 GCA_036833535.1 Candidatus Acidiferrales bacterium
GAAGGCGGAATCGAATGTGTGCGGCGGCTTTGCGGGATTCTTGGGCGCGACAATATATATGTCGAGCTGCAGCGGCATCTGCATCGCGATGAGGAAGCCCGGAATCAGGCGGCCGTCGAGATCGCGCGGCGTTTGCGTTTGCCGCTGCTGGCTACGAATGGCGTCTCGCACGCCACGCGCATCGAGCGGCAGGTGCTTGACGTTTTCACTTCCATCCGCAATCACGAAACGCTCGACACTGCCGGCCGCCTGCTGGTGCGCAATTCCGAGCGGCACCTGAAATCCGCGGAACGCATGGCGCGTCTTTTCGCCGATTTGCCCGAAGCCATCGCGCAAACCGAAGAGCTTTCCTCGCGCCTCAAATTCACGCTGCAGGATCTTGGCTACGAATTTCCGAAATATCCCGTGGGCGAAGGCGAGACGCAAAATTCGTTTCTGCGGCAGCGCACGATGGAAGGAATGCTGGCACGTTATGGTGCAAATAATGAAAAAGCGCGCCGGCAACTTGAACGCGAACTCGCGCTCATCGAAAAGCTCGATCTCGCCGGCTATTTCCTCATCGTCTGGGACATCATTCGCTTTTGTGGCGAGCGGAATATTTTGGTGCAGGGGCGCGGCTCGGCAGCCAACAGCGCCGTTTGCTACGCGCTGGGGATCACCGCCGTCGATCCCGTGGGAATGGATTTGCTTTTCGAGCGATTTCTATCGGAAGAGCGGCACGAATGGCCGGACATTGATCTCGATCTGCCGAGCGGCGACCAGCGCGAACGCGCCATTCAATATGTTTACGAACGATATGGAAGGCTCGGCGCGGCGATGACCGCAAACGTCATCACCTATCGCGGGCGCTCGGCCGCGCGCGAAGTGGGCAAAGCGCTTTCCTTCGACCTCGAAACGCTCGGGCGGCTCACCAATCTGGTGAACACCTGGGAATTCAAAGACGACGGCGACCGCCTGGAACGCCATTGCCGCGATTCCGGCTTCGACGTCGAACATCTGCGCATCAAGAAATTCATCGAGCTTTGCGAGCGCATCCAGGATCTGCCGCGGCATCTCGGGCAACATTCCGGCGGAATGGTGATTTGCGCTGGGCAGCTGGACGCGGTTGTGCCAGTCGAACCGGCGACGATGCCGGGGCGAGTGGTGGTGCAATGGGACAAAGAAGATTGCGCGGATATGGGCATCGTGAAAGTGGATTTGCTAGGGCTGGGGATGATGGCGGTGCTGGAGGAAACGATTGAGATCATCCGCGCGCACGACGGCGAGAACGTGGATCTCGCGCGCCTGCCGGCGGATGACCGCGCGGTTTATCAAGCACTGCAAAAGGCGGACACGGTGGGAATGTTTCAGATCGAAAGCCGCGCGCAGATGTCCTGCCTGCCGCGGCTGCGGCCCGCGCGCTTCTACGACCTCGTCGTGCAAGTGGCCATCATCCGGCCCGGGCCGATTGTGGGGAAAATGGTGCATCCATTTTTGAAGCGGCGCAGGGGACGCGAGCCGGTGGTGTATCCGCATGCTTCGCTTGAGCCGGTACTGGCGCGGACGCTGGGCGTGCCGCTTTTTCAGGAGCAATTGCTGCGCATGGCCATGATTGCGGCGGGATTTTCGGGCGGCGAAGCGGAAGAATTGCGGCGCGCATTCGGATTCAAGCGCTCCGAGGCGCGTATGAAGGATATTGAGAAAAAATTGCGCGCGGGAATGGCGCGCAAAGATATCGCTCCTGAAGCGCAGGAGCAGATCGTCAAATCCATCACTTCTTTTGCGCTTTATGGATTCCCTGAATCGCACGCAGCGAGTTTTGCTTTGCTGGCTTATGCCAGCGCTTATTTAAAATGCCATTACCTGGCCGCTTTCACCGCGGCGATGCTGAACAATCAGCCGATGGGATTTTATTCTCCGGCGACGATCGTGAAGGACGCGCAGCGGCATGGATTGAGGGTGAAACCGATTGATGTGGCGCACTCGGATTGGAAATGCACGCTCGAGCGCGAGAGCAAAGGTTGGAGCGTGCGGCTTGGGCTGCGTTATGCGAAGGGCGTGCGCGAAGAAACTGCCGGCCGGATCGTGGCCGCGCGCGCGGTACTTGCGATTTCTTCAGTGGAAGATTTGAAGCGGCGCGTGCCGGAAATTCAGAAGGCCGAGCTGGTTACACTGGCGGAAATCGGCGCGCTGAATTTCGCCGTTGCCGCGAACGGCGATGGTAATAAGCACGCGACGAAAAAGCAGAGGAGATTCCATCGCCGCGACGCGCTCTGGCAAGTGGAGCGGGTGGCGCGGCCTCCGGGGCCTTTATTGGAAGACCCGTTGCTCGAAGATGCGGCCGAGATGGATGCAATCAGTGGCGACGCGCCTGTGCCCGCAACGCTTCCGGCCGTTGAGGAATCGCCGCTCTCTGCAATGACGGATTCCGAGCGGCTCATCGCCGATTTTCGCGGGACGGGGATCACCGTTGGGCCGCATCCGATGGCTTATTGCCGCGCGGCGATGAATCAACTCGGCGTGCGCCGCGCGAACGAACTCGAACATCTGCGCGACGGGATGCGCGTGCGCGTGGCTGGCGCGGTGATTTGCCGCCAGCGGCCGGGCACGGCCAAAGGATTCGTTTTCCTGAGCATCGAAGACGAGACCGGCATCGCCAACGCCATCATCACGCCCGATCTCTTCGCGGAAAATCGCGTCATAGTAGTGAACAATCCCTTCCTTCTTGTGGAAGGCAAGCTGCAGCACCAGGACAACGTGATTTCTGTGAAAGTCGAGAGCGTCGAGCCCTTGCGCCTTCCATCTGCCGCAGCCGCCTCCCACGATTTTCATTGAAGCCGCGCTGCAAAGGCCAAACGCGCGAGCAGCGGCTAAGGATCCGGCAGGTTTGGAGCCACCCTGAGCTACGTTCAGCATCGACGACCGGCTGAAGGATGGGCCATCGAGCTGCGATATCACGTACAGGCCGCCCGAACCTTTGTTGACACTTGCCACCGCGTGTCAGTACTATTCTGCTGCAATTATTCGGTTTTCTGCATTCTTCCGCAAACTTCAGGAACCGGGAGGTCTCGATGAGAAAGATTCTCTGGCTCGCTTTGATGATTGGGTGTTTCGTTGTGCCGGCGGTGAAGGCGCAGGATGCGGCGCCCGCGGGAGCGCCACCGGCGGCGCAGGGCCGCAGGAAACGCGTCGCGATCTTCGATTTCGACTTTTCCACGGTGGGCACCACGGCTTTGGGCGCGCAAGTGGACATCGGCAAAGGCATCACCGATTTGCTGGTGAAGTATTTGGTTCAAGACGGCACCTACTCCGTTATCGAGCGGAAAGTGATGGACAAGATCCTCGCCGAGCAGAATTTCTCGAACAGCGATCGAGCGAACCCGAATTCGGCGGCGAAGCTCGGAAAATTGCTGGGAGTGGATGCGATCATCGTCGGCAGCGTCACACAGTTTGGGAACGAAACCAAGAACACCAACGTGGGCGGGGGCGGCGGCGGTTGGCACGGCATAGGCGGCGGAGGATTCGGCCAAAAGAAATCCAAGGCCATAGTGGGAATTGACGCGCGAATTGTGGACATCGACACGGCGGAGATTCTGGGCGTCGCCAGCGGCAAAGGCGAATCGAAGAGGGAAAGCACTTCCTTGACGGGCGGCGGCTCAAACTGGCACGGCTTTGGCGGCGGCAACGTAGACTTCGGCAGCAGCGATTTCCAGGAGACGATCCTCGGCGAAGCGGTAAATCTAGCGGTGCAGCAACTCAGCACCGGACTCGTCGCTGACGCTGGGAAGCTTTCGGCGCGAACAATCAGCGTGACGGGGCTCGTCGCGGCTGTTGATGGAGGGCAAATCGTCCTGAACGTTGGCGCCAAGGCGGGATTGAAAGTGGGAGATCAGTTGACCGTCGAGCGCGTCACCAAGGAAATCAAGGATCCGTCCACCGGCGAAGTAATCCGGCGCATGACCACGCCTGTCGGCACCATTAAGCTGACGGACGTGGACGACGTATCGGCGGTTGGCTCGCCGGTATCGGGGACTGATTTCAAAGAAGGCGACATGGTCAAAACCGTCACGCAGTAGCTACGACGGGTCTCACCGGCCTCTGATCACGCGAGACAACGCCCGGATGGAAATCCCATCCGGGCGTTAATTTTTTGAGGAACGTGTTGACATTTTCAACGGGGCATCCCTACAATCACCGCGCTCGGGTTGCCGTCTCCGCCATCTCTCCGGCGCGGAGTACCCCGCGGCCACTCTCGGGGGCGTGAGTGCCGTCTGGCTCGATAAAACCAAAGATCGCGGTCGTCGATACCGACCAGTCGCTGCGCTCGAAAATTGCCTCGGCGCTGCACGCCGATTTTGAAGTCCTGCAGGGCGAGGACTACGAAGCCGCCTACCGCTTCCTTCAGGAATCTCCCCTCGACGTCCTGCTCCTCGGCTTGCCCTTGGGGTCCGGCGGCGGGATACCGGAATGCACGGAGCTTCTGGAGCGGCTGGCGGCAGGAGACATCGATGCGCTGGTGATCGTCCTGAGTTCCGACGAGCGAAAAACCACGGCGCTTACGGTGATCGACGCCGGAGCATACGACTATTTCATCAAGCCGATCGACATGGACGTGCTGCGGGCGCTGCTGAACCGCTCGATCGAGAAACTCCGGTTCCAACGCGAGAATCGCATCCTGCGCGACGAAGTCACGCGCAAGCAGGAACTGGGCGACCTGATTGGCTCCACGGAATCGATGCGCCACGTCTTGGATTCGATCCGCCGGATGGCGAAAGCAAATACGAACGTGATCGTTCGCGGCGAGAGCGGCACCGGCAAGGAGTTGGTGGCGCGCGCTCTGCATGACCAAAGCCCGCGGCGCGCGCGGCCCTTTATCAGCGTCAATTGCGCGGCGCTGCCCGAGAGCTTGATGGAATCCGAGCTATTTGGCTATGAGCGGGGAGCTTTTACGGGAGCGGTGGCCACCAAGGAAGGCCGCATCGAGCTGGCAAACCGCGGAACGCTGTTTCTGGATGAGATCGCCACGCTCACACCGGCCCTGCAGTCCAAACTTTTGCGCGTGCTTGAGGAGCGCGCGCTGCTGCGGCTGGGCGGCAAGAAGCCGATCAAAGTGGATTTCCGGCTGGTCTGCGCGACCAATGAAAACCTGGAAGAGATGGTGAAAGACGGAAAATTCCGCGAGGATCTCTACTATCGAATCCACGTAGTGCCCATCTTCGTCCCGCCCCTGCGCGAGCGCGTGCCCGACATTCCCATTCTCATCGAGTACTTTCTCAGCGTCTATTGCGCGGCGAACCAAGTGCCGATGAAGCGTGTCTCCGACGAAGCGCAGCAAGCTCTCAAGCGCTATCTCTGGCCGGGCAACGTGCGCGAGTTGCAAAACGTGGTTCAGCGCATGGTGCTGATGACTGACGAGTCCACCATTGCGCTTGAAAATCTTCCGGGAGATGTGCTGCAGGCGACCCGCGGCGACCCGCGGGATCGTTTCCACCTGCCGGCGACCGGAATTCGCCTGGATGAAGAGATCGAAGCGTTCGAGCGGCAGTGGGTGGAGACCGCATTGAACCACTCGCGCCACGCGAAGTCGGAAGCCGCCCGGCTATTGGGCGTGGATCGCAACCGAATGAATTACCTCTGCCGGAAGTACAGCCTCTAGCAGGTAGCGAGCGTTGAGAAACTCATCATAACTTGAATTATTCAGCGCTAATAGCAGACAGGCGCGACGCCCAACGAACCGACGATTTCGTAAAGGCTCTATTTTGAGAGATCTGGCGCAATTTGCAACGGCGCCGCGTTTTGGCACGGCGCATGCACATCACCGTGCATCGCTCCAGAGGGTAAATCAAGAGCGAGGGAGAAAGAAAAATGACGAAAAAGAGTTCAGTGAAGAAGGGCTCGAAGCTGGGCGGCATCAAGCCTTTGAAAAAGCCGTAATTCATTCCTGGTGCGCGGGCCTCGATCGACATGAGGCCGCGAATTATGGAACAAAATGAGGGCTGCTGCGCTAAGCGCGGCAGCCCTTATTTTTTGCATTCGAGCTTCCCGGAGAATCCCTCGATCGGCTGCCGGAAGGCCGCCGCAAATATGTCCCCGCCACTTGGATCCGGCTCTCCCCAACGTCCTTGCTGAAAAAACCAGTGCTTGCTGAATTATTCAGCGGAAAAAGGCCCGAAGCCGTCAGAGTACTAAAACCACGCTTCGCCGTAACGCCTTATATACGAGCAGCTTAGCGAATGATTGCGATGGCGCCGGGTTTGGCACGGCGTGTGCATTCTAGTAGTGCGTAGCCCACGAGGGCAAATCAAGAGCGAGGGAGAGAACGAAAATGACAAAGACTCCGATTAAAAAGGGATCGAAGCTGAACAGCGTGAAGCCGTTGACCGGCCTGGGAAACAAGGGCAAGCTGTCGATCACCCCACTGAAGCGCCCGTAATTTTGGCGCATAGGTGATCCTCCAGTCGCTGCTTGGCGAATCGAGGGTTACTGAAAATCGAAAAGGGGCTGCCGCGCAAGGCGCGGCAGCCTCTTTTGCGTTTAGATCCAGCGCCGTAAGCCATCATCGGGCCTCCCGAAGTTATATTTCGGCCTCATGTCCTCTCCTTCCGACTCGATTCGTCCCGTGAGTCTGCTGAAAAAACAACCGTTCGATGACTTAGTCAACGTTCTAAAGTCGAATCGATATTGGGCGCAAGTCCCTGCTCACCCAGAAGTGCTTTAGTTTGAGTGGATTATAATTACCCGCTGGCAGAGAGAGGTTTGGCACGACATGTGCACTCTAGTAGTGCGTAGCCCAAGAGGGCAAATCAAGAGCGAGGGAGAGAACGAAAATGAAAAAGACTCCGGTAAAAAAGGGATCGAAGCTGAACAGCGTGAAGCCGTTGACCGGCCTGGGAAACAAGGGCAAGCTGTCGATCACTCCGCTGAAGCGCCCGTAATTCTGGCCCGTAGCAGACCCTCCTATCGCTCTTGAGCGAATTTAGGGTCACCGGTGATCAAAAAGGGCTGCCGCATAAAGTGCGGCAGCCCTTTTCGGTTTTTGTAGCGTATTGCGTTTCGAATGTAGCGAAGCCCGAGGGAAACTATCCGCCATGTTTCCTGGCTAGGTACATGGTTCGCAAGCCGCCCGGCACCTTTTTCGGGCTCGCCTCGGAGTGATCATCGACGAAATCGAATACGCGGAGGAGGCGAAACCCGGCCCTTCGGAGGTCACGAACGATTTCCCCGTGAGGCCAGTAAATTTCTTCGACACGTTCACGGCGCCGCTCCCAAAATCTTCCGGCACTATGAACGAACACGGTTATCTCCGTCCAACCTTTACCGCTGCTTCGGTCAAAGCCGCCTTGTTGAGCCATGAAGAATTCTCTTCCGTCTGCGCGACTCACGCTATCCCCGATCAGTGCGCCGGACCACTGCTCTTCGTACACCTTCCGCTGGTGAAGATCGAAATAAAAGTGGCCGCCGGGCCGAAGTGCGCGGGCGACCGCGCGGAACGTGCGCAGCAGATCGGCCCGACGCCGCAAATGGTTGATCACTCCCCATTCCGAGGTAACCAGGTCAACCTGTGCGGGCAATCGAAAGGTACGCATATCGGCGCGAGCAACGCGCACGTCGAGCCCCTCGGCGCGAGCCTTTTCCCGCGTGATGCGGCACATCTCGCGAGAGAAATCCAGCGCCAACACTCTCAGACCGCGACGTGCAAAATCCGTCGCCGTAATGCCGGTGCCGCATCCAAGCTCGCACACTTCACGCGCTTGAGAGAGGAGCGGCTCCAGCAAGCGGCTGCGTGCCGCCGTCCAGGCGCGCGGATTCTCGCCCCAGAGATCATCATAGAATTGGCCGATGGCCTCGTACGACGGTGAGCGCGGCGTCTTCTTGAGCTTTGTCCGGGAGTGAGCCAATCGTCCTCCGATCTTAACGTTGCGGTCGTTTCCAAGCGCGTGATGCGAAGTGAAGAACAATATTTTCGCCGATCGCACGGCGAGAGAAACGGGAAGCCGGGTTTGCGCCCGCGCGATCGCTACCAAATCTGCAGGCGCAACCAGCGCCAAAATCCGCGGCCCCATTGCCAGACGAGCGGCGACCTCTTCCCGGATATCTTGGCCGAGCCGGTCATTCCCTCGATCAAAGTTCCATCGGGATTCGGGAAGACCATCTCAACGGCGAAGTAGTTGGCGATCTCTTGACCCTGGCGTTCGAGTTTGGCCTGCTGGGTGACAGGCCGGTCGGTCGCTGCTGCCGGGAGGATTCGCTCGATGTGTCCTTCGTAGGAACGATAGGGATGGGCCAGGACCTGGATTTCGACAGGCTGGCCGATGGCAATTTCCTGAACTTCCCAATCGTGCACGAGGATGCGGGCGCGCATGCTGGAGCGGTCCACAATGCGCAGCACGTCGTCTCCCTCCCTCACGAACTCGCCCGGCTGCGCGATGAGATCCGGGGTGGCCACAACTCCTGAGGCTGGGGCGCGGAGAGTGAGTTCGGCGAGCTTCGTCTCGGCGACGGTCACCTCGGCACCGAGTTGATCGTGTTGCGCGGATGCACGGCCGGCTGCGGCGAATTCTGAAGAGGCTTGCGCGGTCCGCAGGTCGCTCTCATTGAGACCGAGCTCTCCAGCTGCCACCGTCGCGCGAGCCATGATTTCAGGATTGGTCAGCTCCGCCAGAATGTCGCCCGCGCGCACCGCATCTCCGGGGCGAATTTTAACTTCTCGAACGCGGCCGGAGACGAGCGCGCGAACCTGAGTATTTGAGGCGGGCTCGAGTATGAATTCGCTCGAGACTTTGGACGCGAAAGGCGAAACGAGAACCACTGCAACGGCGGCGGCGGCTATCTGTTGCTTGCGACTTATTTTCCAGCGCATATATGCCTCCCGCGACTTCAGCCACCAACCACGCACGTAGGGAATCGACTGCCTGATCCGGTTTTTCAGAAGGAAATAGAGGATGCCGCCCGTGGCCACATACCCCCAGGCGCCTAACCGGCTCACCAGAATGTTATTGACCCACGCGAGCACGATGAACAAAAGCAGCGTGCTGTAGGTGATCGCGGATAACCCGAAGGCAAGAAAGACGCGGCGGTGCTTGCGGCTCGCCGGCGGCAAGTCGATCTTGCGCCGGAGAAAGTAACGTTGGAACCAGGCCTGCAGATAGGCGAAGGAATCCTCGCGCAGACAATCGATGTGCAGAAATTGGGAAATCGCGTAGTAGCCGTCGGCCTTGATCAACGGATTGAGATTCAGCAGCGCGCCGGTGACGCCGCTGAGGAGAAGAGTCTTGTAAGCAAGATCATTCACGATCGTGCCCGGCACGGAAAGCGCCCAAACAAACGTGGAGAGCGAGCAGAGCACCAGTTCCACCCAGATTCCCGCGAAGATGACGAACTCGCGCGGCGCCGTGGATTCGAAGAGAAGGATGTCGGTCGTGTCCGTGTAAAACGCAGGAGTGAAATAGATGAGCAGGAAGCCCATCTGATTGACGTCGCCGCCGAAGTGCTTGCAAGTGAGTCCGTGCCCGAATTCGTGGATGCCGCCGACGGTCAACATGATGATCCAGAACGCCCAAATGTCGTAGGCGCTCTTGCCGGTGAAAGAATAGAGATCTTCCGTGTCTTTTTGGACGCGCGCCCAATCTCCAGCGAGAATGCTCATGGCGATTACAAATACGGCGATCGAAAAGAGGACGAAGCCAGGGGTATACAGCCAGCGCAAGTAGGGCTCCATGCGCGTCAGCGTGCGGTTCGGGTTCCAGGCTTTGAAGTAGATGTAGAGAAGGCTCGATTGATTGATGCGCGACTTGCGCTCGTCGCGGATGCGCTCGAGCACCGCGAGATTTTTTTCGCCGACGGAACGCTCCCAGAGATTCGCATCCGTG
>DAITPO010000092.1:9948-11360 GCA_036833535.1 Candidatus Acidiferrales bacterium
GCTTGCTCGAGATCGGCGTCGCTACTCAACCCGGAGGAACGCAGCAGTTGCTGCCGCTTCAGATTGGCTTCCTTCGCTTGGTTCTCAGCTTGTTTGTACTTCACGTTGTTCTGCGCGACGAGCAGATCGGCGCGCGCTTTATCCAGTTCCGACTGCATAGCGCGATCGTCAAGCCGGCCGAGGAGTTCGCCAGCCTGCACGTGCCGGCCTTCTTCGGCTACGAGCTGTTGCACGGTGCCTTCGCGCTGCGCGCGCACGTCCACTTCGTGTTCCACGCTCAGCACGCTCAAGACGTCCTGGGCTCTTCCCAACGCGTTCGGATCCGCCGGGGCGGTGCTCGTTGGGGCGGTCGTCTGCGACGCCGCGGACGCAGGCGGCGAAGAGGCCGGAGGGCTGCCGCAGCCCATCAACGCCAGAAGCAGGCAGGGCGTTAAAATCCAGATGCTACGTCTCATATTTGCCCCTCGGATGCGCTCATTCGAAACTCACGGCAGCCAGCCCCACAGTTTCTCCCAGATCCATCGGGCCGGAGAACGCAGGAGCGCATAGCCAATCGGATACCATCCCGTTCCGAACCAGCCGCCGGCCGCGAGAATTCTGGCGCGCCCCGCCATGCCATCCTTCGCCTGACTGCGTGAGTTCTCGAAAACCGCGCGCACGACGAAGAATTGTTCGCCTTCCACGGGTGCTGAACGCGCGCCGACGCGATCGACGATGCCGTCGAACGTCTCGGTCGGAAAGGCATTGAGCTTCAACGCCACATGTTCACCCTGGCGAACCAGCGCCAGATCCGTCTCCACAACGTTCATGTCTACAGCCATGCGCCGCTGTTCCACCAACTCACAGAGCGCATCTCCGGGCTGGAGCAGAGAGCCGGTCTTTTCTTCAATCTTCGGCGTCACCACAACTCCATCGATGGGCGCGAGAAGCTGGGCATCGGCAACGCGCTCGGTCTCGAGCTTGACCTCCGCCTGTGCAATCGATGCATGAAGCCGCGCCTGAGCTGCCGTGGTGAGGTCGCGGCGGCTCTCGGCCTGAGCCAGTTCCCGCTGCGCCAGAGCAAAGTCAGTCTGCGCGTGATCGAGCTTGAGGCGAGCGTCGCTATCGTCGAGTTGCGCGAGGATTTGTCCGCGGCTGGCCAGGTCGCCTTCATGAACGAAGATGCGCTGGACGATGCCACCAGTGATCGCGCTGACCATGCGCCGCTGCGCCGGCACGACGGTAGCGTTCGTGCTGACGCGCATGGGCCACGGCACGATGATGAGCACCGCGGCGACGAACGCGGCTTTTCGGCCGTATTCGATCCAGCGAGAGGTCGGCATGGCCGCGAGGAATTTCTTTTTCTTTTGCGCAAATGGTTGCAGGAGGCCGGCTAAAGGTACCTGCTGATAGAGCTGCGCGTTGCGAATCGC
>DAITPO010000092.1:11460-14415 GCA_036833535.1 Candidatus Acidiferrales bacterium
CTTCCGGTCTGCGCCACGTTACCGAGATGTCCTGAATCGATGGGAACTTCCGCGCCCACCTCAACAGTTGGATCCTGGCCATCTTGCTGAGCCAGCTTCATGGAAGCGCCATCTGGCTCGACTAACCAGAGATTGCACGCCTGCGCGCGAAGAATGTCGCGGACCTTCGAGGCCACGATGGGCAGGAGTTGTTCGAGCTCGAGCGTCGAATTGAAAATGCGGGCGATGTCGTAGAGGGCAGTCAAGCGCTCGACGGTTTCAAGCTGTGAGTGGCGCTCGGTCTCGATGCTTGCGAGCAGCGCGTCGGCCTGCGATGCAAGACGTGCCGCAACCTCGAGAAACTGGGCATCGTCGGCCGTAAATGCGCCGTCGCGGCGATTTAGGACTTCAACAACGCCGGCCGCAGCAGTGGCGCCCGGAAACGGCGCGAACAGAGCCGACTGGATCGCGGCGCGCTGCGGAGCGGGGAATTGAGTGAAGGCCTCGCGATCAAGCTCTTTGCCGGAAAGCCGCAGCGGGGATGCATCTTCGTACGCCGTGACGAGAATTCCATCGGAAACGCCGTCTCGTACGGGAGTGAGCCGCTCGCCGGAATCCGTCCATTGGGCCTGGCAGCGGAGTCCTTCTTCGTTGTCGCCGGCGATCCACAAGAAAGAGGCGCGCGCGCCGAGCGCCACGGCAACGCGAGCTACGAACGTCTTCCGCAGCGTCTCCAGATCGCGGCACGCAAAAAGGACGCCCGCAAGTTCGGCCAGCGGCGCAAACTTCTCCATTATCCGCCCCAATTGAACCGATGAAACACCCGTGCCGGGCTCTGCAACGCAAACGGCAGTAGCTCGGGAGGGTGCGAAACCGAGGGAGCGTAACAAAGGAGCAAGCCAGCGTCAACCGCAGGAACAGAAATCCATTTACTGACACTTGATTCGATGCTCTTTTTCGGCTAGTTTGACTGGGCGTAATAGAGCGCAATGCAGATAAACATACGAAAAGCCGGCGCCGCCACCGTCATTGATCTGATTGGCCCGCTGCGACTCGGCGATTCCGAGCAGGCCTTTCGCGATCAGATCGACCAGCTCATTGCCGCCGGATCGCTGCATCTTGCCGTCAACCTTGCTGGCGTGTCCGAACTCGACAGCTCGGGCATCGGAGCGCTGGTTCGCACTTTCTCCACGCTGAAGCGCAGCGGAGGCAAATGCGTGTTCTACGCGCCAACGCAGCGCGTGCGCATGCTGCTGAAGATGGTGCGGCTCGACGGTGTGCTCGAGATCGTCGAGGATGAAGCCGCGGCTCTTACTCGCGTTTAGGTATTCTCCGCTCACGGGCTCACCGATTAATCTCCTTCTGCGTATCCCGCGAATGAGTCAGCGATGTTTTTCTCATCCCACTCCATCCCGCTGTGTGCATCTCTGCACCGTCGGGCCGCGCGTAGCTGCGACCACGATGCAACGAGAAGCAGCTCCCGTGCGTAGTACTATCGAGAGCCTGTGATGACCGAGAACGGAAGCATCGCCATCCGCGCGGAGCATGTGTCGCGGCACTACCAGATGGGTTCGGCGCTGATTCGCGCCGTAGACGACGTATCGCTCGAAGTCAGGAGCCGCGAATTTCTGGCGCTGCTCGGCAGCTCGGGCTCCGGGAAATCCACGCTGCTCAACCTTCTCGCGGGCCTCGATCGGCCCACCTCCGGCAATATCATCGCGCAGGAGCGGAATCTCTCGGAAATGAGTTCGCTGGAACTGGCACGTTATCGCAGCCGTACCGTCGGAATGGTCTTCCAGGCTTTTAACTTGCTGCCGCGCATGACGCTGGAGGAAAACGTCGAGCTGCCGCTGCGTCTCGCGGAAGTAGATCGGGGCGAACGAGCGGGGCGCGTGAGAGAAGCTCTCGAACGCGTGCACCTTGAAAAGCGGCTAAGCCATCGGCCGAGCGAGCTTTCTGGCGGCGAGCAGCAGCGCGCATCACTCGCGCGCGCCTTGGTGAATCGCCCTTCGATCTTGCTGGCCGATGAGCCTACGGGAAATCTCGACAGTGCCACGGGACACGAAATCATGCAGCTTCTCGAGGAAATCGTGAAGTCGCTCGGAACCACAATTATTCTCGTGACGCACGAACGGCCGTTGGCCGAGAAATTCGCGGGCCGCATCGTCTTTCTCGCAGACGGAAAGATGGTCAGCGACGGAGTGAAGCCATGAAAGCCGGCGATCTGGCAGAGATGGCTCTGCGCAATCTGCGCGAGGCGGTATTGCGGAATTCGCTGACGACTCTCGGCGTCGCCGTCGGCGTGGCCTCGCTCGTGGCCATGCTTTCTCTCGGCGTCGGCTTGCAGCAGCTGGCCACGCGGCGGTTGTCGCGTTCTGGGCTCTTCGATACGGTGCTCGTCACTTCGCGAGCAAACCTGCGTGCCTTCGGGCCCAATTCGGCCACGACTCGCCAGGGGCCCGCAACGCCTCTCGACGATGATGCGCGTCATTCCTTTGAGCGCTTGCCCGGCGTCGTTGAGGTCTATCCGCAAATTCGTTTCATGACTGAAGTGCGCTTCGAAAATAATCCGTATCCCACAATGGTTGCGGGCGTGCCCGATTCTTCTCGCGGCAATGGTGCGTTCGAAGGTATTCAAGGCAGCTTTTTCTCCGGCGCAAATGCCGATGAAGCCATTCTGCAAATCGAATTTGCGAAGGATTTGTCGCCGCAGACTGCCACCTTGATCGGCAAGGAAATCGTACTGCGATATGCGGAGCGCCAATCTCTCGGCACGCAATCGGCCACAGGCGCTTCGCCGGGACAAGCGGACGCCGACACTAATGGAGGATTTTCGATCATTCCCCGCGAAAAGAGATTGCGCGTGGTCGGAATTGTCGAAACCGAGCCCGCGGCCGGATTCGGTGGCATCGGAAACGGACGCGTGCTGATTCCCCTCTCCGTGGCCGAGACGCTCCGCGCCGCGCAGGCCAACGA
>DAITPO010000093.1:0-11139 GCA_036833535.1 Candidatus Acidiferrales bacterium
GCAATTCCCGGTAAGATTCTCGACATTTCAAAAAAAGATGGCGTGCGCGCTGGCCGCGTCGAATTCGGTGGAATCGTCAAGCAGGTCTGCCTGGACTTTGCCCCCGAAGCGGAAGTAGGCGATTACGTCATGGTGCATGTCGGCTTTGCCATCAGCCGGGTGGACCGCGAAGAGGCTGAGCGCACCTATCAGATTCTGGAAGCGATGGGGCTCCTCGAAGGCGAGCTACCGCCTTCGGCGCAGGAATCTCAGGAGACGCTTCCGTGAAATACCTCGACGAATATCGTGACGAGAAGATTGCTCATGCCCTGGCCCAAGAAATCCGCGAGCGTGTCACGCACCCGTGGGTGTTGATGGAGATTTGCGGCGGGCAGACGCATACCATCATGCGGTACGGAATCGACGAGCTTCTGCCCCGGGAAGTGGAGCTCGTTCATGGGCCCGGATGCCCAGTCTGTGTCACTCCGTTGGAGACGATTGACAAGGCCCTTGAGCTTGCCGCGCTTCCGGATTTGACGCTCGTTTCTTATGGCGACATGTTGCGCGTTCCCGGGTCGAGCTCCGATCTCTTTCACGCCAAGGCAAACGGGAGCGATGTGCGCGTCGTGTACTCCCCTCTCGAAGCGCTGAAGCTCGCGAGAGCCAATCCCGCCCGGAAAATTGTTTTTCTGGCCATCGGATTCGAGACTACAGCTCCCGCGAACGCCATGGCCGTCTGGCAAGCGCGGCGGGAGGGACTCGATAACTTTTCCGTTCTGGCATCCCACGTCCTGGTTCCGCCTGCTATGCGGCTGCTCTTGGGATCCCCGGATAATCGGGTGCAAGGATTCATTGCCCCCGGCCACGTGTGCACTGTCATGGGCTATCGCCAATACGAAGAGATGGTAAATGAGTTTCGCGTTCCGATTGTGGTGGGTGGCTTCGAGCCAGTGGATCTTTTGGAGGCCATTCTGATGCTGGTGCGGCAGCTCGAAGAAGGGCGAGCCGTGATGGAAAACCAATACGTGCGCTCGGTGACGCGTGATGGGAATCTACCGGCGCAGCAAATCGTCGAGACTGTCTTTGAAGTGTGCGACCAGAAGTGGCGCGGGATCGGCACCATACCGCAGAGTGGTCTGCGCATACGCCCTGAGTTCTCCGCGCATGACGCTGAGAAAATTTTCGGCATGTCGGAGATCAAGGTCGAAGAGCCCACTGAATGTATCAGCGCGCAAGTTCTAAAGGGGCTTAAGAAGCCTCCAGATTGCCCGGCATTTGCAAACGGGTGTACACCGGAGAGTCCGCTCGGTGCGCCCATGGTTTCCGCGGAAGGTGCATGCGCGGCATACTACCGCTATCGAAGGCACAAAGTTCTGCAAGAAAGAGTCTGCAATGGCTAACCAAGCCTCCTCATTGAGCTCTCTTTCGTGTCCTGTGCCGTTAGCGGCTTTTGACCGTGTGCTGTTGGGTCACGGGAGCGGCGGGAGATTGAGCGCCGATTTACTCCAGCGATTTTTCTTACCGGCATTCGCAAATCCGGTGCTTTCGCGTCTCGATGACCAGGCGATTGTGAACGTGAACGGAGAATGCTTGGCCTTTACGACGGATTCGTTTGTCGTGAAGCCTCTCTTTTTTTCGGGCGGCGACATCGGATCGCTGGCCGTACATGGAACCGTCAACGATCTGGCGATGGGGGGAGCGCGCCCACTTTATCTTAGCGCAGCGTTCATCCTGGAGGAGGGCCTTCCGTTTGAGACCCTTCGCCGCATTGTGGAGTCGTTCCGGAGGGCGGCTGCGGCAGCGCAGGTCGAAGTCGTCACGGGCGATACGAAAGTCGTGGAAAAGGGAAGCTGCGACGGTATGTTTATCAACACCTCCGGAATTGGTTCGGTGAAGCCGGGTTTGCACTTGTCCGCGGATCTGACCCGGCCGGGCGACCGTATCCTGCTCAGCGGTCCAATCGGTGATCACGGGATCGCCATCCTCGCTGTACGGGAGGGCTTGGAGTTTGAAAACCCGGTACGAAGTGATAGCGCTCCACTGCATTCCCTCGTCGCCGAGATGCTAAAGAGATCCGAGGGCATTCGCTGCATGAGAGATCCGACCCGCGGCGGGTTGTCCAGCTCGCTGAACGAGATTGCCGCGCGATCCGGTGTTGGGATGATGCTTGAGGAGCGCCGCATTCCAATTCGCGAGGAAGTGCGCGGTGCATGCGAGATGTTGGGTTTGGACCCGCTCTACGTTGCCAACGAAGGGAAACTCGTGGCCATCGTGGAACCCGGTGCGGCGGAACCTCTGCTGGATGCGATGCGAAGCCATCCACTCGGACGCCAAGCCCAAATTATCGGCACCGTGACCTCCGAGGATCCGGGATTGGTGGTGATGCGCACGACTCTTGGCACTACGCGGATCGTGGACATGCTCGCGGGCGATCAGCTTCCTCGCATTTGTTGACGCCATGCACGAATTCGCCATCGCCAGTTCTGTTTTGGATGCCGTTCGAACGGAAGCTCAGCTCCGTCCCGGCATGCGCGTTTCTAAGATCGGCGTGCGCATCGGGGACTTGGCGGGCTTGGACCCCGACGCCTTGAGTTTTTGTTTCGAGGCACTGACCAAAGAAACGGATCTCGAATCCGTGGCTCTCGAGATCGAGCGGAAGCCGCGGCGGCAGCGCTGCTCGCGCTGCGCCAACGAATTTGTGGTCGTGAACTATGAGACGTCGTGCCCGGAATGCGGCGAGATATTAACCATTTTTCTCGGCGGCGATGAACTCGAACTCGCCTATCTCGAGTTGGAGGACGTATGACCCAGATACCCCTCGAACGAAAAGTCTTGAATGAGAATGACCGGATCGCAGGTGAGCTGCGAACGCGCTTTGCGCATCACGGAATTCTCTGCCTGAATCTGGTCAGTTCGCCAGGGGCGGGAAAAACGAGCCTCCTGGAGCGCACCCTGGAAGCCTTTGCTCCCACCCAGCGAGTAGCCGTGCTCACAGGCGACATTCAAACGGACAACGACGCAGTGCGTCTCGCTCGCTTTGGTTTTCCGGTCCGGCAGATAACCACGGGCGGAACGTGCCATCTCGACGCTCGTATGATCGAAAAGGCGATTGCCGACTGGAATCTCTCGGACTTGGACGTGTTGCTGATCGAAAACGTCGGGAACCTTGTCTGTCCCTCCAGCTATGACCTGGGAGAAGCGGCAAAGATTGTTGTTCTCAGCGTGACCGAAGGAGAAGACAAACCGCTGAAATATCCGGCCATGTTTTTCCGTTCCGAGCTTCTGATCCTGAACAAGATTGATCTGCTGCCCTACGTGCCTTTCAGTATCGTGACGGCTCGTGAGAACGCGCAGAAGGTTCATCCTGGGATGGAAATCATTGAGGTCTCATGCTCGACGGGAGAAGGATTGCCCAAATGGCAAGCCTGGCTCGAAAACAAGATCGCATCCTCGGCAAAAACTATGGCAGCAACCTAGATCTGCTATGGAGGTTCGGCGGCGCATCCACGTTGCAGGAATGGTGCAGGGTGTTGGATTCCGGCCCTACGTGTATCGCCTCGCGACCGAGCGGCATCTGGCTGGGCAAATCGCCAACACTTCATCCGGAGTGGTCATTGAGGTAGAGGGAGCGGCGGAAGCGGTGGAGGACTTCCTTTCATCGCTGCCTGCCCTAGCGCCCCCGTTGGCACTGGTGACTGATATCCGGGTCGTGGAAATCCATCGCACCGGGGAGAGCGATTTCTGCATTCTTCCCAGTGATTCATCCGCATCGGTTCGAACGCTCATTTCTCCCGACATCGCAACGTGCGCTGATTGCCTCCGCGAACTATTCGATCCTGCCGACCGCCGCTATCGCTATCCTTTCATTAATTGTACGAACTGCGGCCCGAGATTTTCGATTGTGAGAGGGATTCCGTACGATCGTCCGCAGACCTCGATGTCTGTCTTCCCGATGTGCCCGCACTGCCTCGCTGAATACGAGGACCCGCATAACAGGCGCTTCCACGCCCAACCCAACGCTTGCTGGCAGTGCGGGCCGCGTTTGGAGTTCTGTGACTCGCGAGGGCAGCCCCTGTCGATCGAAAACCCAATCGCCGCGGCGATTGCAAGACTGCGTGCTGGCGACATCGTCGCCATAAAAGGGTTGGGTGGATTCCACTTGGCGGTAGATGCCACAAACGCTGCAGCGGTCGGCCGGCTCCGCGAGCGCAAGCGCCGCGTCGAGAAACCTTTCGCTGTTATGGTCTCCGATCTCGAAACGGTCTCGCGCTTCTGCGCGCTTGACGCTGAAGAACCAAAGCTACTCTGCCTGCCGCAGCGTCCCGTTGTACTGCTGCCGAGGACGAACCAATGTTCCCTGGCGGACGGCGTGGCTCCTTTCAACCCATACTTGGGAATTTTCCTACCGTACACGCCCATTCATCATCTGCTTTTTAGAGAGAGCGAACTTAAAGCACTGGTAATGACCAGCGGCAACCTAAGTGAAGAGCCGATCGCCATCGAGAACTCCGAAGCGGTCGCAAGACTCGGTGACATCGCCGATTGGTTTCTGCTTCACAATCGCGAAATTTTGCTTCGGTGCGATGACTCAGTGCTCCGCCTCGCCGGTGGCCGTACGCGCCAGATACGCCGCTCCCGTGGTTTTGTGCCCGTACCCGTGTTTTTGAAAAGAGAATTCCCGCCGACGCTCTCCGTGGGAGGAGAGTTGAAAAATACAATCTGCCTACTGCGTGGGCGGGAAGCCTTCCTCAGCCAGCACATCGGTGATCTCGAAAACGTTGAGGCTTACAAGTTCTTCCAAGAAGCAATCGACCATCTCCAAAGAATCTTGGCGATTCGACCAGGAATTATCGCCCACGACCTGCACCCCGATTATTTCGCGACTCGTTGGGCGCGAACACAGGAGGGAGTGCGGGCCGTCGGCGTGCAGCACCATCATGCACATATCGCCAGTTGCATGGCCGAAAATCATCTCGAAGGACGGGTCATCGGATTCGCACTGGATGGCACTGGCTATGGCACGGACGGCCACATCTGGGGTGGTGAAGTCCTGTTAGCGGACTATCTCAATTTCGAACGCGCGGCGCAGCTCGCTTATGTTCCCTTGCCTGGCGGCGCGGCGGCCATTCGTGAGCCCTGGCGCATGGCCGTAAGCCACCTGCGGGCATCCTTCGGGCCCGATCTGCTTAAATTGCCCATCCCTTTCTTCCGGCAGATTCCGCAGAGAAAAGTTGTAACTGTTCTTCACATGATGGACCGTCAAGTGAACTCTCCGCTGACCTCTAGTTGTGGACGCCTATTTGATGCTGTGGCAGCACTCATCAATCTTCGCCACGAGGTCAATTACGAAGCGCAAGCGGCTATCGAACTCGAAATGTGTCGAGATGCAACTGCCGCGGGCCAGCCGTATCCTTTTGGGTTGAGCGAAACTGGTGAACTTTTGCAGATCGACTCGAAACCGCTTTTTAGGGCTATCGTAAAAGACTTGCTTCGCGGTGCAGCGGCAGGAGAAATCAGCCAGCGTTTCCATGACGGCCTGGTTGAGGCGCTGGCAACCGTGGCGAGGATTCTACGCAAACGGACATCCCTAAACACTGTCTGTTTGAGTGGAGGGACCTTTCAGAACGGGTGTCTCACAGACGGCTTGGAGCATCAACTGCAAAGCGAGGGGTTCGAAGTCTATACGCATTCTCAAGTTCCCGCTGGAGACGGTGGAATCAGTCTCGGCCAAGCTGTTGTGGCCGCGCATCGCCTAGGCTTGGTGGATTCGTCCTTGCCATCAGCCACTGATCCGGAAGTAGTCGGCCTGAAGAATAACTAGCAACGCCTGCAACTAACTGTTCCGCTCTCCACCATCGCGCTGTCACGCTTTCCGGGCGGAATCAGAGGGCTCTCAAGCCATCGAGAGAAGCAAACATTGGTCGCTCACTCGCGATGTGCGATATTGGACGCGTATCGCGATGGCTTAAAATGCGACTTCTTGCTTCAACTTGCGGCGGGCGCGAATCGTGATTCCAATATCCATAGTCGGGCGTGAACGGCATTGCGTTGCGTCATTCTCCGCGACGTTGCTGATAATTGTTGCCGGGCTTACTTTGTTTGCGGCTGGATGCGGGAAGCAATCAACGCTTAATCCGCCGGCTGCTAAAACTTTGGGATCGCAAATTCAAATATCAGCAGCGGTAAATGGAGCTGTGGTGGAAACTCCCACGGCCGAATTCACGATCGCGCCGAGCGGATACGTTTCTGCGAGTTTGGTATCTGGCGGGCGAAAGCTCTCATTGGATGATGCTGGAAGTGATTCCGGGATTCAGGTGACGGCCGCTGGAAAACGATTTTCGGATGCGGTGTTTGACGTGGCGCACGCGCAAATATCAGAGCCGCAGGGAAAGCTCGGGCCGCGAGGAAAGCGTATCCAGGTGACGGGCAAAAATTCGGCGGGCGATTTGGAAGAGTCGCTCACGATTGAGGTTTATAACGAGTTTCCGAGTGTGGCGTTGGTGTCGGCTTCGATTCGAAATGCGGGCAAGAATGAAATGGAGCTTGACGCGATTGACCTGGACCGGCATCGCTTGAACGCGTCTTTGGCCGACGCGGCGGCAGCGCCTAATGAAATGTGGTCGTTTCATGGAGCGAGCATCGCTTGGGGAAAAGATAACGTCTTCGAGATCCCGAAGAAATTCTCACAGCAGAATCAGATGGGTTCGCTCGTTGAAGTGAAAGGGGATCTGGGGCGCGTTGGAGGCGGAATTCCGGTGGTTGCGTTCTGGACAAGAACGGTGGGCGAAGCGATCGGGCACGTGGAGACGCTGCCGCTGGTGCTTTCGATTCCGGTGGAGACGGAGGCCGATGGACACGTGGACACGAGCGTTCATCTCACGCCGGGCACGGCCTTGCAACCAGGCGAAATTTATTCCACTCCGCAGACGTTTATTGCGGTTTATTCGGGCGATTATTACGAGCCGCTGCGAATGTATTCCGATGTGATCGATGGCGAAGGTCTGAAGAAGCCTGCGAACAATAATGAGGACTACGCGGTGAGTTGGTGCGGCTGGGCTTATCTGGCCGACGTGACGCCGGCGCAGATGCTGGGGACAATTCCCAAGCTCAAGGAAATGGGAATTCATTGGGCTACTTTGGATGACCGGTGGTTCAACAATTATGGAGATTGGCAGCCGCGCAGCGATACTTTTCCCGGGGATGAAATTCGTAAGATGGTTCGGCAATTCCACGAGCAGGGAATAAAAGTGCAGCTTTGGTGGCTGCCGCTCGCCGTCGAGGATGGCGGGCCGGGATATGAATCACATTCTTACGGCGTTTCGGAGGTGGTGAAGCAGCATCCGGATTGGCTGATTCTTGATAAGAAAGGCAAGCCGGCGCGGATGACGCGGAATCTTGCGACCTTGTGCCCTGCCGTGCCGGGGGTGCAGGCGTATTACAAACAACTGACCGAGAAATTTATTCGCGATTGGGATTTCGATGGGCACAAGCTCGATAACATTTATAGCGTGCCGGCTTGCTACAACCCAAGACATCATCACAAGTCGCCGTACGATTCGGTTTATGCGATGGGGGAGATTTACAAAACCATTTTTGAGACTACGCGCTCCCTGAAGGCGGAAAGCGTAACTCAAAGTTGCCCGTGCGGGACTCCGCCGAGCATTGCTTGGCTGCGCTACATCGATCAGGCTGTCACGGCTGATCCTGTCGGGTCTGTGCAGGTGCGGCAACGCGTGAAGATGTACAAGGCGCTGCTGGGCCCGAATTCCGCTGTGTATGGGGATCACGTCGAACTGACTCGCATCGCGAATCCGAACGGGGATGAGCGGGATCTTGGGTCGGATTTTGCTTCTACCGTTGGGACGGGCGGAGTTGTGGGGACGAAATTTGCGTGGCCCGATTACGGCCCGAAATTGAGCGATGTTTATCTGACGCCTCAGAAAGAGGAATACTGGAAGAAGTGGATCGGTCTTTATAACGAGAAAATGCTTTCCCGCGGGACGTTTCGAAATCTTTATGTCTACGGCTACGACGTGCCTGAGGGATATGCGATCGAGAAAGATGGTGCGATGTACTATGCTTTTTTTGCGCCGCAATCTGCATCGGGGGGTAATCACGCTGGGGCTGTAACATGGTCTGGAGAAATTGAATTGCGGGGGCTTGTGCCGGGGAAATATCGCGTTGTGAATTACGTGGACGGAAAGGATCTTGGCGTTGTGACCGCGCCGGACGCGAAATTGACGGCCAGCGTTGCTGACCATCTGCTGATCGAAGTCACGAAACAGTAGAACGTTGCAGGCTCATCGACCCGCCAACGATCTTCAGGGACTCAATGAGAGGCCGAACGGCTCGCCCTCAGCGGCTAAAGCCGTAGCAATTTCGCCGCGCGTGCGGCACGGCTGAAGTCGTGCCCTGACAAACCTTACGGGTTCCCGAACAAACTCTTCAGGCCGACTTCAGATGAGAGCGGAAAAATTGCTCAAGGTTATTGCGGTCTTTGAAGGCTTCCGTGCCGCCTTCGCGAGTTGTGGAGAAGGCTCCGGCGATATCGGCGTATTCGAGACATTCCGGCGGAGTTGCGCCCTGCAAAAAACGGTGAATGAAGCCTGCGTCGAAGCTGTCGCCTGCGCCAACCGGGTCCACCGACGCCACGCGCATGCCGCTGCGCCGCCATTCGCCGGAGCCTTTCCGCGCAATTGCTCCTTTTGAGCCGAGCTTCACGACTACGATGCGGCAAATTTGCGAGAGCTTCTCGATCGCTTGTTCGGAATTATCGGTGCGGGCAATCTTTTTCGCTTCGCGCTCGTTCGGAAGAAAAATATCCACGAATGGAAGGGCGCTCAGCAAATCCTTGCCCCATTCGCCGCTCGGATCGTCGTTGGTGTCGAGCGAGGTCGAGAGGCCTTTTGCTTTCGCTTCGCGAAATAGATCGGCAATTCGGGGGCGGAGAGCTTTGTGCAGGAAGTACGATGAAAGATGAAGGTGGCGCGCGGCGAAAATATAATCGAGATCAAGATCGGCGTAGCTCAGCTCGAACATGGTTCCGGGGTACGTCAGGATGAATCGATGTTCGGGCTGGGCGAGAATCACGGTCAGGCCTGTCGAGGTCTCGGTGGAGGCGGATACAACGCGAGTCAAATCGACGCCTGCCTCTGCAAGCCAGTCGAAAGCCATCTTTCCCAGTGGATCGGGGCCGATTTTTGAAATCATTCCCACATGAGTGCCGAGCACCGAGAGATTGTGGGCAAAAATCGCCGACGAGCTGCCCAGCGTCAGACGAAAACCATCGATCAAAATTTCTTGCTCCGGCGTCAAGGTCTTCGGCAAGCCGTAAAGAATCAAATCCGGATTGATTTCGCCGACCACGCAGACATCCAGGGGCATTCTTGCGGCCTCGACTACTTCGAGTCTTCCAGCATCACGACGCGGGACAAATTCCGGGGCTCATCGGGATTCAAACCCTTCTTGATACCGGTGTAGAAGCCGAGCAACTGGCCGGGAATTACGCTCGCGGACGCGCGAGCTGCTTCCGGAACATCGAGCGACAGCTCGACAACGTAATCACCGGGGCTGCGAATCTCGGAATTGCAGACATTCGTGACAACGAGCGTCGTCCCGCCCAGTTTCTTGATTTCCTCGAGCACCGCTACCTCGGAATCAAAACCAGATCCGCTGATGATGAAGGTGATCAGCGTTTCCGGGCTGACAATTGATTTCGGGCCGTGGCGGAACTCGAGCGTATGGAAACATTGCGCGTACGAACAGGACATCTCTTTCACCTTCAGCATAGATTCCTGTGCGATTCCGAAGAAAGGTCCTTGGCCGAGAAAAACATAGTCCGCAAATGTGTGAGAGTCGACCAGCGACTTTATCGTGGAATGAATTCCGCTCAATCGTTCCGCGACCTGATCCGGAAGCCTGCGAAGCCCGTCCAGAAAATCGGGGCGATCGCCTCGAAGGGCTGCCAGCGACTGCAACGTGATAAGCATGGAGGTGAAGGAGCGCGTCATCACCGTGCTTTTTTCATCCGCGGCGAGCAGCTTGATGATGTGTGACGCGATTTTATCGATGGGCGTGTCTGCGCCGCAGGTAATCGCCAGAGTTCGAAGCTTGAGCCGGTCTTCGAGGTAAGCCGCGGCCTGCAATGCCTCCGAAGTGTGGCCCGAGCGGGTAATCACTACGGGTTGGCACGGAACGGGAAGCAATTGCGGGAAAATCAGGATTTCGGATGCGGGGATGGCGCGAGATTTTTCGCCGGTCAGGATGGACCATGACGCGGACGCGGCTTGAGCCAGGTAGAAACTCGAGCCGCAGCCGATGAACACCCATTCGACATTGCGAGGCAGCTTTTCATTCAGCGATTTCAGCTCGCCGGTTCTCTCCAAGCTCTGGAGGCATGATTTCCACGTCGCCGGCTCCGAGAGAATTTCGGCGATTGTGTTTGCGCCCGGTCCTGATTTCGATTCCGCCAACTGTACCTCCCTAAGAATCCGATTCGTTGCGTTCAAACGGTGATGACTTTGATGTGCGCTGCGCGAAGCCCGCGTAAATACTTGGCCGCGATCTTCTTGTCCGTAATCGTGTGATGCACGGCCGACGTGGGCGCGATAAAAGAAAGGCTGCGCCGGCCGAATTTGCTGGAATCGCAAACGATGATCGTGGTCTTGGCATTCTCCATCATGACGCGGTTGGCGCGCGCTTCCAGGAGATTGGGCGTCGTGAGGCCGTAGGCAACGTCGAATCCGTCCACGGCGAGAAATAGCAGATCGGCGGTGACGTGCCGCAATGAATCTTCGGCAAGCGGCCCGACCAGCGAAAACGAATTCCTTCGCAGCACGCCGCCCGTTAAGATGACCTCGACGCCGGTTCCGGCCAGCTCGGCGGCGATATTCACGGCGTTGGTGATTACGGTGAGGTCTCGAACGTGTTGGATGGCGCGCGCGACAGCGGTCGTGGTGGTGCCCGAATCGAGAATAACGACGTGGCCCGGGCGAACGAGGCGCGCGGCCGCTGCAGCGATTCGGAGTTTTTCGCTGCGGTGCAACTGTTCTTTTTCGCGCAACGTGGGATCGCGAAGCGCCGATGCGTCGAGCGGGAGCGCGCCTCCGTGCGCGCGTTGGAGCCGGCCCATTTGGTGCAGCGACTCCAAATCTTTGCGAA
>DAITPO010000093.1:11239-14138 GCA_036833535.1 Candidatus Acidiferrales bacterium
GGCTTTGCGGGAGGCAAAGCGGCGCACGTAGCCATGGCGGCGCACGCGATGGCGGCCAAGACCCTGTGGATCGGATTTCTCGGCGGACCGATTGGACAAGAATGCGCGCGGCAGATGAAGGACCTCGGAATACAAGTCGTTGCGATACCGACGGCGGCAGAGACTCGCGTGAATCTTGAAATCATCGAAGAGTCGGGGAATGTCACCGAGATTCTTGAGCCGGGCGGGAAACCAACCGCGGATGAGAGGGGCGAGTTTTCGCGCGTGTGTGTTGAGCGAATTCGAAACGCGCCGAATAGTGCATTGCTGGTCATTTCCGGCAGCTTGCCCGCGGGCCTTGGGCCTGAGTTTTACGTTTCGCTCATCGGAGCTGCGCGGACGGCCGGCGCTCGAGTTTTTGTCGACACCAGTGGCGACGCACTGCGTGAAAGCTCAAAGTCCAGTCCGGACTTTGTGAAAACAAATCGCGCTGAGGCGGAGGCGCTGCTGGGACGGCCGGTAAAAACGCGGCACGAAGCAGTCCATGCCGCGATGGCGATCATCGAAAACGGAGCGGGAAGCGCCGCGATTACGATGGGACCGGAAGGATTCGTTTGGGTCGAGAGCAAGAATGGACCGGTGTGGACGGCGCGGCCGCCGCGGTTGGAAGTGATCTCGACGGTGGGTTGCGGTGACGCCACGTTGGGAGGTTTTGCGTGCGCTGCGACGCGAGGGATTGTTGGCGAAGAGGCTCTTCGGCTTGCTGCCGCTTGCGGAGCCGCGAACTGTCTTGCGGCCGCGCCGGGACGGATCGATCTTGCGACTGTTGAGTCACTCATTCCGCAAATCGAAGTGCAGAGACTTGGTCATTAGGCGTTCTTGCATAGTGGCTCGCGACGGCGGGCTTCGACGATTTTACTTTGCAGAGGGCACGATCCCCGGAATCCAGCGGACGGCATTATCGTGAAAAATGCGGCGCAGAACCGGCGCGGGCAGGTTCAAGCCTTCGATTTTGCGGCCTTTGTAGTCAAGAGTTTGGTCTGTTGCCAGAAATTTCCAATCTCTTGCGTAAGTTTCCTGCCAGTCTTTTAGAGCTTCCGCGGTGGTTTCATCGCTGAGGAATTCCAGATCGGTACCGTATAGCACCCGGTCTTGATATTTGATCAGGAAGTTGCGCACTTTTTCCCGCGGCTCGATCATCAGATATTCCATACGCGCCGCGGTATCGACTGCGAAATTCGGATAGCGATCGAATCGCTTGGCGATTTCATCCACATCGGTTTCCATGCTTCCGAGGTGCGCGCCGACCACGCGAAGATTGGGATTTTCAGCGAGGAGATGGTCGCGCGCCGCCAAAATCACTTCTTTGCGAGGATGATCGGGATGGAGATACATGTACCACTGAGGATTTTCCTTGTAGTAGTCGTAATCGGGGCTATCGGGATTCGGCGCTTGCCAACTTGAGGAAGGCTCGGCGACGTGAGCGACCAGCGTCTTATTTTCCGCCGCGATGGCGTTGTAGATTGGTCCGAAGACTGGGTCGTCGGGCATGACGTAGCTGCCATCCGGCTTGGTTAATTCCATTCCAATGTTCTTCCATATTTTCACCGCTACGACGCCGTCCGCAAATTGCTGGCGAAGTTTTGCGATGGTTTTCGGTGCGAAATCCTTTTGCTGAAAATCGAATGGGTCGAATGTTATGCACAGCTTCGCGTGGCCCTGACTGCCGTGGACGAAGCCATTGGCGCGCGCCAGTTCCGTCGTGAGGTCGCCATAAATGAGGTGGCGGTCGGCCACGCAGATGTCGAGCAGGTGCAAGTGAAGGCGGGCGATCAGAGTCGTGAAATCGGGATCGCTTTTGAACGCGTGAACGTGAGTGTCGACCGGGTCCATCGCCGCGAGAGCCTGCAAGCCATTTCCGGCGTTGGGAGCTTGGTCTAGAAGTGCCGCCGCCACGATTGAGGGGATCGTCGATCGGAGTACTCCGAAGGCCGAAGCCGTGACAGTGGCGGCGACCAAAACGACGAAGACGTTCTTCTTGAAGTCGAGATGCATATTTGCACTCAGTGTTTGCTGCCGGAACGCGTGCGAGTCTTTGCCGGTTCACTTCCATTCGTCTCGCTGGTTTGTTCGCGCACGTCGGCGAGAATCAACTCAACGCCGGCTTCGCGCAGTGGCGTCAGATATTGAGGATCGGTAGCCGAATCGGTGACCAGGATGTCGATGTCCGTCGTGGGGCCCACATAGGCGAAGCCTTGATTGCCAAATTTACTGTGATCGGCGAGAGCGATGCTCACCCTGGCCGCCTTCAGGATCATCTTCTTGATCTGGGCTTCGGCCTGGCTTGCGGTGGAAATGCCGTAACTAGGATCGATGGCGCTTACGCCCAGCACGGCCTTATCTACGCGTATCTCGGAAAGGGCGCGCTGGGCCCAAACTCCCGAAAGATAGAAAACATCCTTCTGAAGCTCGCCGCCCGTTGAAATCACGGAGACATGTTGGCTGCGCTGGAATTGATCGACGATGGGCGGAGAATTTGTGATTACGGTGAGCCGGTTGCGATGCAGCAGGCGCCGCGCCAATTCATAAACGGTGGTGCTTCCTTCGAGAAAAACTGTTTCTCCGTCCAGAATCAAACGCTCTGCTTCGCGCGCAATCGCCAGCTTTTCAGCGCGATGGCTGCGGCCCAGCGCTTCGTAGGACGGTTGGAAATTCGTGCTCGAAGTGCGGGAAACCGCGCCGCCGTGCGAACGAAGCAGCACTCCTTCTTTTTCGAGGACGGCGAGATCACGCCGGATTGTGGCTGCGGTGACGCCGAGCGTGCGAATTAGTTCGGAGGCCGTGACGGTTCGCTCGCGGGATAACATCTCGCTGATGCGAAAGCGGCGTTCTTCGGCCAGCAGGCTCATCAAACGCTTTC
>DAITPO010000094.1:0-3888 GCA_036833535.1 Candidatus Acidiferrales bacterium
TGCGGATTTTTCGGCGATCCCACGCGCGATTGCCATTGCTCGCCGACATTGATCCAGCGCTACGTCTCGAAGATTTCCGGGCCGCTGCTAGATCGCATAGACATTCATATTGAAGTCCCCGCGGTGAAATATAAGGAACTGCGGAGCAACGGAGATGTTGAGCCGTCCGGCGCGGTGCGCGAACGCGTGGTGAAAGCGCGGAAGATTCAACTCGAGCGCTATGCGAGCGAGAAGATGGTCTATGCCAATTCGCAGATGCCCCCGAAAATGATTCGCAAGCATTGCCAGATTTCCGCGGAAGGCGAAAAGATGCTCGAGAATGCCATCCAGCGCATGGGGTTATCGGCGCGGGCTCACGATCGGATCCTCAAAGTGGCGCGGACGATCGCCGACCTGGACGACGAAGCCGATATCGCGCCGCGGCACCTGGGCGAAGCCATTCAGTACCGCACGCTCGACCGGACGTATTGGGCTTGATGCCCGCCGTAAAGTGTCGTTTCTAATCGCGTGCGAATTTATTAGAAATCTCTGTAAGTTAAAGAAAACAAAGGGCGAGTGGCAATTCTAATCGCGTGAAAACGCACCCTTTTGTTAGGAGCGGGGGGCGCTCCGCGGAGCCCTTCGCAGCATCCAGCGATAAGAAATAGCCAAAATCAGCAAGTAAACCACGGCGAAGAAAACCCAGCCTGCATTCACGTGAAATCTGCCCATCGCGTATTTTGGTGCGATCAAGTTGCCGGCAATCACCAGAAAGCTGATGCGCACGACATTTGCCACCAGAATTGCGAACGTCCCGGCGAAGTAAGCGATGAGCAACCGCTTGTGATTCAATTCGTTCCAATCGAGGACCGCGACCAACGCGACGAGCGTGTCGAACATGGCCAGCGCCGAAAATCCCGAGCACCAAAAGATGACCTGAATATTCAGTTGCGGCCCGAGGATCGTGGGAATCGGATGGCCGAGGAAACCAAGGCCAGCGACAAAGGGCTTCGCGCCGTAATACGCGAGCGATGCGATAACCTGCGAATACGCCGGCCAGATCGTGTGAAACAGGCGATAGGGAAAAAATGTTAGCAGAACGACGAGCGCGGCCAGGAATTCGGCGCGATATCGGCGCAAGAGCAACGGCCAATCCGATCGAGTGAATAGAACGACGCCCGGCAGAAGGATCAGCAGCTTGGCAGCGGCTAAGAGCGCCGCTGCGCCGGCGTCGCTGGCAGCGGCGCTCGTGAAGGCAGCGTTCAAGTAGCGCCCGATCGCGATGATGATGGCGTGAAGCGCCAGAAAGATCACGAGGCGACTGCCGGAGAGTTTTGCGATGGCAAGCCCGGCGGTATCGGCGACGGGAGCTTGCCCGCGGCGGAAGACCAGCAGCAAGAGGGCTGCCGAAGCCCAAAGAGTTGAGCCATTATAAAGAGCGGGAGATAAAAGATAGTCGAAGCCAATGGCGACGAGGCACAGCACAAGTCTCGCGCATATCGCTTGTTCAGCAGGCGCGGGCAGCGAGAACGGGCGAGCTGCAGCATCATGCAGCACCGATTTGTGAACGCTTGCCAACGCGATTCCTCTGAGAGCTCTTCTTGAGGTTAACATCCCCGGCTGAGCCGCCGCGAGCGCGATGCCTTCCGCGATACCCGGTTCCAGATTGAAACATCACTGCGGGAATCCCGGAGCTGGCGCACGGATGTATCGTAAAATGCGAACGTTAAGACGATAAACGAATGTCCCTTGCGAATATAAGCGCGGTGCCGCTGTCTCTGCTTGGCGCGCTCAGTTATAGCAGCCTGAGCGGTCCGCGGTTCTTCAAGATTAATCACTGGATCCTCGAAACTCTTTTCCGTTTGTTTCCCTTTACAGACTTTCGGATGAACTTCGCGCAGTTCTTCATTTACAACCGGCTGGTAAGCGGGTTTGTGTTTGCTGCGGCGTGCTACTACTTCTGGAGCATTCGCGATGAACGGACGGCATGGCGCCGCGCGCGGATTATCGAGCTGACTGTCGCATGTATCGCCGCGGTGCTGGTGACGCTGGCGCTGCGGCCGTTCATCGGCTCGCTGCCGCCAAGCCGTGACTCGGGATTTCAGCAGTTGTTTCCGCCGTACCTTTGGGATATTGGCAGCGGCAACTCGTTCCCGAGCCACTCGACGCTGGTCTATTTCGTGATGGCGGCGGGATTGTGGCCCATTTCGCGGAAGGTCAGCGCGATACTCTGCGCCTGGGTGCTGCTGGCGGTATCGCTTCCGCGCGTTTATATCGGCGGGCACTACCCAAGCGACGTGGCGGCGTCACTCGTGATTGGCATAGCGGCCCTCTGGGTGGCGTGGCGAGCCGGTGAGTCCCGCAGGGTGGTTCAGTTACTAGACCGCGTCGCCAGCGGCGGGATGTGGATCGAATTGGCGATGTTTTGGTGGCTGTTTGAGGCCGGTGAAGGCTTCCGGTCGACCGGTGAGATCGCAAAGTTCCTCGTTCGGAGTGTCCTCAAGATAGGTTGAAGCAGGCCCGGGGCCGTTAGTTCCCGCATGCTCTACGGTCCTCGTCCCAAGCCAAAATCCCACCGCTGGGCTTTTCACCGCACCGAAATCCTGCCCTCATTTTTACGTAACGCTTTGCCTCGCATATTCAAGGATTTGAGGTGTTTATCGTGGTTCTAGGACCGCAATGACCACCCGTACAGCAAAGTACCTGTACTGAACCTTGGCCCTAATCAGGCCCCCCGACCAGTACCCCAGCTAAACCCCAGAGACTAGCCTAGTTGCGTGATGGGGGTCATCCGTCGGACCAGTCCTCTGGCGGTGCAACGGGAAGTTCTAGGCAGATCTTGACTGGGGGAAAGATAATGCAAGTTAAGAATGGACTGAGCCTGTCGCGTCGATGGACGTCGTGGGGGCTTTTCGGAGTTCTGTTGATCGCCAGCCTGAACTCCGGCTGTATCGGATTGGCAGGTTCCAGTACCAAACCAGCAGGATTGACGGACTCGGCTCCTGGCGCCAGCTCGGTCTCCGCGACCAGCGCGATGGTCAACTGGACGACGAATGAACCCAGCACTTCGCAAGTTGTTTACGGCCCGACGACGGATTACGGGCAAGCCACGCCGTTCAACAGCACCATGGTCACGAGCCACTCGGTTGCGCTGACCAATCTCACCACCGGAATCCAATATCACTACATGTGCCAATCGCGAGCGGCGGACGGCAGCACCGTCACGACGCCCGACGCGACCTTTACGACCAATGCAAGCTCGGGGGACACGACGCCGCCGACCGTCTCGATTACCGCGCCGGTGAATGGCGCGACGGTTTCCGGCACGGTCACGGTCAGCGCCAATGCGGCGGATGATGTCGCGGTGGCGAGCGTTCAATTCCAACTGGATGGAAGCAATCTTGGGGCAGCGGTTACTGCAGCTCCTTACAACGTGTCATGGGACACCACGACTGCGACGACCGGGAATCACACGCTGACGGCAATCGCCACGGATACTTCGGGAAACGCCACGACCAGCACGGGCGTGACCGTTACGGTGAATAACAATGATGTGACGCCGCCGAGCGTTGCGATTACGACGCCGGCGAACAACGCGACGGTGAGCGGCACGATTACGGTGAGCGCGACGGCTTCGGATAATGTGGGCATCGCGAGCGTGCAGTTCCAGGTGGACGGGGCGAACCTGGGATCGGCGCTTACATCAGCGCCGTACAACTTCTCTTGGAACACGACGTCGGTCTCGAACGCCAGCCATACGCTGACGGCCGTGGCGAAAGATGCCGCGGGGAATACTGCGACGAGCGCGGTTGTGACCGTTACGGTGAACAACACGGATACCACGCCGCCGACGGTTTCGATCACTTCGCCTGCAAATAATGCGACGGTGAATGGGACGATCACAGTCAG
>DAITPO010000094.1:3988-10152 GCA_036833535.1 Candidatus Acidiferrales bacterium
AACGTGGGAGTCGCGAGCGTGCAGTTGCAAGTTGATGGCGCGAATGTGGGCGCCGCGGATACATCGGCGCCTTACAGCTTCTCGTGGAATACGACGTCGGTCTCGAACGCGAGCCACACGCTGACGGCGGTGGCGAAGGACGCGGCGGGGAATACCGCAACAAGCGCCAGCGTGAAGGTGACGGTGAACAATGCCGACACCACACCGCCGACGGTTTCGATCACTTCGCCGGCAAATAATGCGACGGTGAACGGGACGATCACAGTCAGTGCGACAGCTTCGGACAACGTGGGAGTCGCCAGCGTTCAATTGCAAGTTGATGGCGCGAATGTGGGCGCCGCGGATACATCGGCGCCTTACAGCTTCTCGTGGAATACGACGTCGGTCTCGAACGCGAGCCACACGCTGACGGCGGTGGCGAAGGACGCGGCGGGGAATTCGACGACGAGCGCCAGCGTGAAGGTGACGGTCAACAACGGCGACACAACGCCGCCAACCGTGTCGATTACTTCACCGGCCAACAACGCAACGGTGAGCAGCACAGTTACGGTCAGCGCAAACGCCTCCGACAACGTCGGAGTGGCCAGCGTTCAGTTCCAAGTCGACGGCAATAACGTGGGCTCAGCCGACACGAGTTCACCGTACAACTTCTCGTGGAATACCACGAGTTACGCGAACGGCAGCCACGCTCTGACGGCCATCGCCAAGGACGCCGCCGGCAATAGCGCGGTCAGCTCAACAGTGAACGTGACGGTGAGCAATTCGTCCTCCGGTGGCGGCGGAATTCCGACGACCCTCGGCTGGTTCGACGTGCAAGGGCAGCAGCAGGCCAACAATTGCCCGCCGAACAATTTCGGCGGATGGGGATACAACTTCCCGGCCTTCTGCTCCGGAGTTGTGCGCGCCTGGTCCGGTGGCATTGCCGATACAAAGCGCAATCGCCTGTGGTTCTGGGGCGGCGGGCACACGGATTATGCCGGCAACGAGATGTATTACTTCGATCTGAACAGCCTGGTAGTCGCGCGCGCGGATGATCCCGCACAGCCGACGCAGTGCAACGAAACCATGCCGGACGGCTCGGCCAATACGCGGCACAACTACGGCGCTCTCGTCTACATCCCGACGGCTGACCGCATGTTCTTGTTCGGCGGCGGGTCTTATTGCTCGAGCGGCAACTCTTCGAGCGATACCTGGACGTTGGACCTGACGAAGGTGGGATCGGGCAGCCCGAACGGCTGGCAGAGGATGGACCCGACGAATGGATCGGGCACTCCTTGCGGCGATTTCAATAACAGCGAAGCCGCGTACGATCCGAACACCGATCTCGTGTTCGTGAACGATTCGTGCGGCGGTTCCGGTCTGTGGTCTTACAACTACAGCACCAACACCTACACACAATTACAGACAGCAGCAGCAAACATGGGTCTGCACACCAGGGTGATCATCGATCCGACCCGCAAGCTGTTCCTGCGCTTCGGAGACGGCCAGGCCTCGAAGATCAGCATCGCCAGCGGAAGCAGCTACGCGGTGCAGACTCTGACCGCCAGCGGCTGCTCCGGGCTCATGAACGCGAATGCGCCTGGACTGGCGTTCGATACCGTGCAGAATCTCGTGGTCGGCTGGCCGGATTTCGGCGGGACGATCTATCTGTACAATCCCGACACAGATTCGTGCACCACGCAGACGTACAGCTCGAGCGCTCCTCCAGATTCAGCGCACACGGGTTCCTCGAGCACGACCAACGGGACTTTTGGCCGCTTCCAGTACTTCCCATCGCTCGGAGTCTTCGCGCTAATCAACGACTACAACATCGACGCGCACACTCTGCGCCTGACTGCCGCAAGCGGCAGCGGCAGCAACCTGATCATCTCGAACGTGGCAGCCGGAGGCATCACGACCACCTCGGCGACTGTTTCCTGGTCAACGAGCACTCCCGGCACTTCGCAGGTGATGTACGGCACGACGTCGAGCCTGGGTTCTTCGACCACGAAGAACGGAACAATGTCGACGACCCATTCGCAGACCATTTCCGGGCTTTCGCCGAGCACGCTGTACTTCTTCAGCGTGCAGTCTGTGGACAGCGGCGGGAATCCGGTGACGGCGAGCGGCTTCACCTTCGGCACCACGAACACGACCGACAATACGCCGCCGACGGTTTCGATGACGGCACCGGCGAACAACGCGACAGTCTCGGGAGCCGTGACGGTTTCCGCGAACGCGTCGGACAACGTCGCGGTGGCGAGCGTGCAGTTCCTGCTCGACGGAGCCAATCTCGGCTCTGCGATTACGGCATCTCCTTACAGCATGTCGTGGAATACCTCGACGGCTAGCAATGGGTCGCACACGATCGCGGCAACGGCAACGGATACGTCGGGAAATACGGCGACTTCCGCGTCTGTAACCGTGACGGTGTCGAACTCAACTTCGAACGCTCTGGCGGACTTCCAGTCCCGCTGCGCAGGCTCCGGCGTGATTCGTTGCGTCGGCTTCGATACTTCTGCGGACATTCAAGGAAATGCAGCGCCGGGTATGCCCAAGATCATGCCTGGGCTAACCACACCGGCCATCGACTCGACGCAGTCGGCTTCGGGCGGCGGGTCGCTTCTGTTCACAGTGCCGGCGTCGGCTGGCTCCGCGAACACATCCGGGTCGTTCGACATCGACTTCTCGGATGATTTCTCGGCGCAAATCGACTCGCTGGTCAACGGCGATCCGGCGTCCAAGACGACGGCTTGCGGCGGCGGCCCGTGCGGCAACGAAATCTGGATCCAGTGGCGGCAGCGCTTCGACCAGAGCATGTTGCAGCACTTCGCCGGGTCGAACGGCTTCAAGCAAATCATCGTGGGCGAAGGCGACACCTCTCAATTCCAAGCGTACTCGTGCTCGGATCTCGAGACGGTGGTCGAGAACTCGAACCAGTTCGAAATCCCGCGCATGTACCACAGCTGCGGCGTGAAGCTCGACGAATACGATCCACTCGACGTGAACACCGGCAGAACCGACAGTCAGGGCAACGGGCTCTTCTCGCCTCAGAATGCGGCAGGCGGCTACCTGAACTGCACCTACGCGGCTGAAGTGAACATCCCGACGATTCCGCCGTGCGTCCCGTACGTGGCCAATCAATGGATGACGTTCCAACTGCACATCAAGGTTGGCACGTGGTATCCAGGCGGCGTGAATTCCAGCGGCGGGCCTCCGGGAACGTTCAAGCACGACAGCACGATTCAGTTGTGGGTCGCGCAGGAAGGCCAGCCATCGCAGATCGTGATGGACTTCCGTCCGGGCGCCACTTCGGCGGCGTGCGATGCGCAGCAACAGGACATTCCGTCCTGCCAGACGGGCTACGACCTGGTCAATCCGACGGCCTACGGCGGGTCGGCATCATCGGGAAGCGGCAACCCGCGCGTCAAGTTCGGCAAGCTGTGGTTGCTGAACTACCAAACGAACAAGTGCAGCTCTGGATGCCCGGGTGAGGCAGCCGCTCATACCTGGTACGACGAACTCATCATTTCGCGTCAGCAGATCCCTGATCCGAAGTTCTGACGCAACGAGCTACCGGCCCCCCAGCCGGTTAAGGAGCGGCGGCGCCCACATCCCCCCGTGGCGCCGCCGCTTCATTTTGCGCTAAGATTATTGGCGTGAAATCGGAGAGGCGCGGTGATTCGGAATGGTGCGGAGTAAGAGTTTCCTCCTCGTTGTTTCTTTCCTGACTTTATCTGCTCTAGCGATTGCGTTAAGCGGAATTGGAATTCGTGGCGGCGGAGCTTTGGCCGGTGCGGCCGTGATGGCGCAGAATTTGGGCGCGGCGAAGGCGGAATCATCTGGCGGCTCCGCGAAGCTTGGCGACGATGCTGATTTCAAAGCGCGATGCCATGCGCCGGGAGTTGTGCGCTGCGTCGGATTTGATTCGCGCGCCGATATCGCCGGGCACACCGACCCGGATGCGAGCGGAGTTTACTCTCCGGAGATTGATACGAGCGTTGCGGCTTCGGGTCGCGGCTCGTTGAAATTCACTGTGCCTGCATTTTCGAAAGCCAATAGTTCCGGACAATATTGGACGAATTTTTCGGATGATTTGTCGGTGCAATTTGATTCGCTGGTGAACGGCGATCCGAAGAGCAAAGCGGATGAATTCTTCGTGCAATGGCGGCAGCGATTTTCGCCAGAGATGCTGGTGCCCTTCAAGGGATCGAATGGTTGGAAGCAAGCGATTATCGGCGAGGGCGATCGTCCGGATCATCGGGCCTATTCGTGTACGGATATCGATCTGGTGCTGGAGAATAGCGGGCAGTTCGGCATGCCGCGGATGTATCACAGTTGCGGGAATAAGGATGATCAGTACGAGCAACTCTCGATTCCCCAAGGCGTGGACGTCACCGGCTCGTCGGTTTTCTCTCCGCAAAATGCGGCGCCGCCTGCGGGAAAATGCAGACTGGTCACGGGATTTCCGCCGAAGATTCCGCCGTGTGTTGGTTACAAGGCGAATCAGTGGATGACGTTTCAAGTTCACGTGAAAGTGGGGACTTGGTACGAGGACAATTCGCGTCATTATCATCGGGACAGCACCGTGCAGCTTTGGGTGGCCGAGGAAGGCAAGCCTTCGGTGCCGGTGATTGATTTCAGTCCCGAGAACAAGACTGGCTACGACCTGGTGAATACCAGCATGGGGAAAGCGAAATTTGGGAAAGTGTGGCTGCTGCCATATCAGACGAATAAGGATGGCGAGGCGCCGCACGACAAGGCGTATACGTGGTACGACGAACTGATTATTTCCCGCGAGAGAATTGCTGATCCGAAATAGCTGATTGAGCGGCTGCTTTGCTGCGCGCGCTTTACGCGCGAGTGCGTTGCGGCGTGGCGATTTCCTCTGAAGCTGCTGCAGAAAATCCTTCCGCTAGAACCGAATCCAGAATTTTCATCGACTCGGGCCAGGAATGGGCGTGCTCGACTTGTGCACGGGCCGCGGTGGCTAGCTTGATGCGGCGGTCGCGATCATTCAGGAGTTCCAGAATGCTGTGGCTCGATTCTTGTGGGCCGTCTGCGACGATGATGTGTTCGCCAGGAACGGCTTGAATTCCCTTCGCGGCTTGCGAGGTCGAGACAACCGGGATTCCTGCCGCCATACATTCGAGAATTTTGTTCTGCGTGCCGCGGGCGATGCGCAACGGAGCGATTGCTACGGCTGCTTCTGTTAGGTAAGGGCGGACATCTTTGACGAAGCCGGTGACGGTGACGCCCTCGATGCTGCGCAGTCGCAAAATTTCGCGCGCGGGATCGGCGCCGACGATCTGCAATTCTGCCGTCGGCATCGCGCGGCGAATGCTGGGATAGACCTCGCGGACGAACCAGAGGACACCGTCGATATTGGGGAAATAATCCATGCGGCCGAGAAACACAATATTCGGCTTCGTGCCGCCGCCCATTGCCGCGGGTTGGAAGAAATTGCCATCGACGCCGTTGGGAATCACGGTGCAGGGTCTTGGGACGCCCAGCGTCTTGAATTCTTCCTTCTCGCCTTGCGTGGTAATTGTGATGCGGTCGAAGCGCTCGGCCATGGCGCGTTCGTAGCGGCGAAGCTTGCGCGATTCGATCGCATAGCCGAGCGAAAGAGGGAAGCGGCGATGCTCGGCGTAATCCATCCATTTCGCCGAATCCATATCACCGTAATCGAGAATGCGCAGGCCGCCGGATAATCCGAGGGTGTACTGCGCGACGAACGCACAGTGCACCATCACCGCGTCGAATTTCTTCTTCTGCCAGGCTGATTCAATTCGCGCACGCAGGTTATTGGAACGGAAATACGCAACCGACGACGGCGTGCTTCCCGGCAGCGCCATCACCGCCTGAGGCCAGCGCGTGGAATTCGGCAAAATTTCGGCGATGATCTCGGAGCAATGCTCGCGCAGGCCCGCGCCGGCGTCGAGTTCCTCCTGCGTGAAGGCGAGGCTCGCGACGGTGACCTCGTGGCTTTGTGAAAGATGCCGGATCATTTGAAACGGGCGAATTTTGCCGCCGCGATTCGGGGGAAATGGAAAGCGATGGCAGATGAAGAGGATTCGCACTTTAGACTTTCTCGCGGGCTTGCATCGGGATTGCTGCGGACGGGCGGATCACGTGGTTCGCGCCGCGGTCACGGGAGCTTCGGGCGCTGAGCGCCAGTCGTT
>DAITPO010000094.1:10252-13941 GCA_036833535.1 Candidatus Acidiferrales bacterium
GTCAGGCCGCGGACTTTCAGATTGGCCGGCATCCGCGCGGTCATCTCGACAAGCTCGTAATCAACGAGCGGGGCGCGGCATTCGAGCGAGGAGGCCATGCTCATGCGATCGGTGAGCGCCAGCAGATCATCGGCTAGCGAAGTCTTGAGATCGACGTAGATGATCTGGTGAAGGCTGTCCCAGCCGCGGGCTTTCTCAAAGTAACTCAGGAGAACATCGGAAGCCGCGTCGCTTCCATTTCCGCCGTTCGTTTGCCGCAAAAGGCGCGCGCGCACTTCCGGAGCGAAGGCCGTGACGTAACTCGAATAGCGCTCCGCGATATCGAGGCCGGCAGTCTTCGCGAAGGCGCTCGCGTAGCGAATATTATTTTTCCATGACGAATGGCGGTCTTGCGGCAGTCGTGAGAGCAGTCCGGGCAGCCATTTGTTGCGAACGGGGCCGGGCAGCCAGCGGTAGTAGCGGCCGAGCTCGTCGCCGAGATAGCGCCGGTATCCGCCGAATAGTTCATCACCACCGACGCCTGAGAGAATTACGGTGACGCTCTCGCGCGCCATGCGGGAGACGAGATACGTGGTGACAAACGCCGAGTCTGCAATTGGCTCGTCGAGATGCCACACGAGCTTCGGCAGCAACTCCGCGACCTGCGGCCGCACGATGATTTCGTGGTGATCGGTGCGGAATTTATCGGCGATGATCCGCGCGTAGGGCAGCTCGTTGTAAAACGAGTCCTCGCCTTCGAATCCGATCGAGTAGGTTTTGACGGGGCGATCGCTCGCACGCGCCATGGCCGCGACGATGGCGCTCGAATCGACTCCGCCGCTGAGAAACGCGCCGAGCGGAACGTCGCTGATCATTTGCGCGCGCACCGTCTCCAGCAGCTTCGCGCGCACGCGCTCGATCCATTCGGCCTGCGAGCAATTGTCGGTCTGGTCGAAGCGAACGTCCCAATATTCCTCGTCGCGAATCTGCCCCTTCTCGATGATGAGCATGTGGCCGGGAAGGAGTTTTTCGATTCCTTCGAAAATCGTGGCGGGCGCGGGCACGTAACCGAGGGCGAGATATTCTTTCAGCGCGCTCATGTCCACGCGGCGAGGCACGTTCTCATCTTCGAGGATGGCTTTCAACTCCGAAGCGAAGATAAGCCGGTGCGGCTCGCGGCGGATGTACATCGGCTTTTCGCCGAGGCGGTCGCGCGCGACGATCAAGCGCTCGCGCGACACGTCCCAGATCGCCACGCCGAACATCCCGCGCAGATATTTCACAAAATCTGCGCCTTCCTGTTCGTAGAGATGGACAATCGCTTCGGTATCGGATTTCGTGCGGAAGTTGTGGCCGGCTTTTTCGAGCCTCTCGCGCAACTGCTGGAAATTATAAATTTCGCCGTTCAAAACTACCCAGACCGAGCCGTCTTCATTCGACATCGGCTGGTGGCCGCCGGCAACGTCGATGATGCTGAGGCGCCGCATGCCGAGCGCCACGCCGCGGCCGTAATAAAAGCCATCGTCATCGGGGCCGCGATGCGCGATGACGCGGCCCATCCGCTCCATCAGCGATCGCGGCAGCTCGCCGCCCGGCTTGAGATTTATGAGTCCGAATATTCCGCACATGGCTTACTTGGCGGGCACCGACGCCGCTTCCGCCGCGCCTCGCGCCTTCTCATTCAATACCTGCGATAAACATTGTGCAACTGCCGCGGCCTGGCTTCTACGGCTGTATTGCTGGACCGTTCCATCATCGGGCATGGGATGGTTGCCGTGCGCGATGGTGTCGAGAAAGCCCGGCAGGCCGCTGTAGATCGCCTCTTCGTTGGCGAGATCGAATATCGTTGCGCCTCCGGTTGAATGCAATAGCGCGGCCGTGTCGCCGGTCTCGCTGGTCAACGCCAGAATCGAACGCCGCAGCCGCAGATACTCGAAAGTTTTCGCGGGAATTTGATGATCGCAATTCGCCGCTTGGAAGAGCAGTAGCGCATCGGCCTGCGCGGCGTCTCGCAGCGCCTCGCGATACGGGAGCGGCGGCAATAGGTGCACGATATCGTCCACGCCGATTTCGCGGAGCATCGCGGCGTAGAGCGGCTCGTAGCCGCTTGCACGCAGATCGATCGTCAGCGAATTCGCCGAGACGCGTCCCTCCGACTTGAGCCGCGCAATCGCGCGGAAAAATGGCCGCGGATCGCGTTCGGCCGGATAGAGCAAGCCGAGATGCAAAAGTCGTAGTGGCCGATCGGCGGATCGATTCGTCGCCGGCGCTTCCGGGATGTTCTGGAAATCGTCTTCATCGTAACCGTTCGGCACGAGAACGCACTTGTCCGCCGTCAACGAGGGATAGCGCTGGCGATAAATCCGGATGGCCGAAGCGGCGGTGAAAAGTATGCGCGAGGCGTCGCGAACCACGCGCGCCTCGAGCTTGCGCAGATGGCGGCGAATCGCCGGATCGCGCGGATAGTCGTCCTCGGTCATCGAATCGCGCAGATCCACAATCCATGGCTTGCCGGTCAAGCGATGCAGCAGCCATCCGATCATCACCGCGGACGGGATCGGAAAGGTCGAGAAGATTGCATCAATCTTTTCGCGGCGAATTACGCGCAGCCCTGCAGGCACGGCGCTCACCACCCAGCTCGCCCAGCGGTCGGGTAGCGCCATCCAGCCGAAATAGCGGCCGCCAATCGATAGATGCCGCTGCGTATCGAATGCAGATGTTCGCAGCACGTGCACGCCCGGAGGAATATCGGAGAGTTGGCTCGAATCCGTGCGCTCGTATGCTCGCGGATTCGGCGCCAGCACCGTCGGCTGCCAGCCGTTTTCGGGCAGGTAGCGACAGAGTTTGAGCGCGCGCAGCACGCCGCTGCTCCCCGCGATGGGCGGGAAGTGGTAAGCGACGATTAGCACTCGTTTTGTCTCCGCCATATTTTCTTGCGTCGATCTGCCCGGCTTAACCGCGGATTCGCGCGCCACTCACGCCAAGGCCGTGCTCGTAGCCGCTTTCACCGGTGCGTTCACGGCCTGAACTGCGCGGGCAATTGCCTCAAGGTCCGCACGCGTCAAATCCTGATGCACCGGCAGAAACACCGCATGATCGTAGAGGAACCCCGCGCCCGGAAATTCGCGTTTGTCCGCCAGCGCATGACGCACGCCCTCCCAGCTCACCGCGGGAATTCCGGCTCGCCGGAGCGGCAGGTGCGCGTCTGGCGCGTCAAACAACACGGGAAACACATAGGGCACTACGTCCGCAGGCATCGCCGCGAAAAGCGGCTTTACGCCGGCGAAATCTCGCATCGCGTCGGCCAGGAATTTGTAATTCTTGCGCCGCGCTCGAGCCGCAGCCGGAAAATCGGCGCACTCGAGAAGGAAACGCGAAGTCCGCGACATCGGAAAGTTCACCATCTCAGATTGAAACGAAGGGCTATTGTTGTCCACGCCCAGCGGTCCAGCGCGGCGCGCGCCGGCGTTTCCATTGCTCGATGCGCTCTGGTTCGATGTCTCCACGCTATCGCCCAGCGGCGGAGTTGAAATGATCTGTGGCTTGGCGAACGAACTCTCCAGAACATTTTTGGCAGCGCGCAACGTGAACAGAACGCTTTCGTGAGCAGGCTGAAAGTTCAGCTCGCAGTCTGCCCGATTCAAAATCAATTCACCGCCGTCAAACAGCGGGAAAAACTTGCGCCAGCTAAAAACGCTCGCGTCGCCCCA
>DAITPO010000095.1:0-7991 GCA_036833535.1 Candidatus Acidiferrales bacterium
GGGGGCGGGTTCACACGCCCCCGGTGTAGCCGTGGGTTTGCGTCTAATCAAAAATATAGTTTTGGAACTAAAGTACCATTGACTTATGATAACTATAATGTTATCAACGGGCGGGAAGCACGCAGTCTCCAAACGCGGGGCTGGTTTTTCCTGAGCTCGCTGCAAGCTTGCCCTGAGCGAAGCCGGGGGCCGGACTGTCAATCGACTCAGCCCGGCAAATGACGATGACTCCGCGCCCAACAATTAAAGAACGAGGAGGTTCGCGAAGTTGCTTTGCGCAGCCAAGGCGAAGAAAAAGCTAATCGAGACACGAATTTATTAGAATCGTCCGCAACTTCAACAAAACAAACGAAGGAGGCCCTGTCTAATCGAGACAAAACACGCCATTTTTACGGCGCTTTTTAGCCTCGCGGCAGCACAAAAACCGCCCGCGCCATCTCCGGCAGCATCCGCAATTGCGCCCGCAGACCGCGCCCGGCCCGCCGCCCAGCTTCCGCCGCAAGCCTCGCAACATCCTCGCGGCTAAGCTCCAGCGAATAAATATCGGCCCGCCGCGCATACGAGTACTCAACGTAAGCCGGACGCCGACCCGACGCTAGCTCCATCACGGCGTCCCAGAAGCTCCGGAAGCGCAGCAAACGCCGCCGCCCGCCGGACTCGCGCGATATTTCGACGGAATGCCGCGGCGGGCTGCCGCTCGATTCGAAAATCACGGCGACGCAAGCCGCCGGATCAAACGCCCGCGTCGGATCGGCCACCGGATAAGCCGCCAGCGCCACATCAAGATCGGAGGACGCAGCCTCGAATCCGCTCCACCAATACCGATAGCCATGATAAACAACCGATCCAGATCGCAAAATCTGCGCCACGCGCCCCGCATCGAGGCCGGTGACCGTCACGATCATGTCCACCAGCTCCGCGATGCGAAACGTCTGCCGCACCACCGGCCGCAAACTCAAATATTCGGCTTCATCTTCGGTGTAACGCACTGCGACGTTTTCAGGGAGGGCCATCAGCAGATTTTCGCAAGAAAGGAAATCAATCGAATGGACGGGCGCTCAGCCCATCTTCGCGAGCCGCTCGCGCACGCGATCGCTCAAAACTTTTCCATCCACGGTCTTGCCCTCGAGCTTGGCCTTCGCCGCTTTCACCACCGCGCCCATTTGCTTCGACGAATTCGCGCCCGTCTCCGCGATGGCAGCTTCAATTGCCGCGGCCATCTCCGCATCGCTCGCGCCCGCCGGCAAATATTCTTCGATGATGGCGATCTCTTTCGTTTCTTTATCGGCGAGCTCCTGCCGCCCGCCCTTGGTGAATTGCTCGACGGACTCGCGCCGCTGCTTCAGCAGCGTCTGCAAAATCTGGATCGATTCCGCGTCTTCGAGCGGCCGCATCTTCTCCACGGATTTCAAATGCAGCGCCGACTTCACCATGCGCAGCACGCTTAAGCGCAGCTCTTCTTTCGCGCGCATCGCCGTCACAATGTCTTTCTGAATCTGGTCTACAAGCGGCATTCCGCCGTCCTCCGTCAATGGCAATTTGAAAATTCAGAATACCACACGCGCGCCGCGCGACGGGATTTGACAGATAGCGCCGCCGCCCGTACGCTTTTCATCATGAAAATTGTAGTCGCAGACAAAATCAGCGAGCGCGGCATCGAGCTTCTCCGCGCTCCCGGCTGGAACGTCGTCACGCCCGCAAAATCAGCCGCCGCGGACTCACTCGTCGCCGAACTCGCTCACGCCGAAGGCCTCATCGTTCGCAGCGCCACGCGTGTCACCGCCGAATTGCTCGAAAAAGCGCCCGATTTGAAAGTTGTCGGCCGCGCCGGCGTCGGCGTGGATAACGTGGACGTCGAAGCGGCCACGCGCCGCGGCGTCCTGGTGATGAATACGCCGGGCGGCAACGCGGTCAGCGTCGCCGAGCACACTTTCGCGCTGCTTCTCTCGCTCGCGCGATCCGTGCCGCAATTCAATGCCGCGATTCACGCCGGCCGCTGGGAAAAATCAACCGCCATGGGCACCGAAGTGCGCGGCAAGACGCTCGGCCTCGTGGGCCTCGGCCGCGTCGGCACCGAAGTCGCACGCCGCACACAAGCTCTCGAAATGACGGTCCTCGCCCACGATCCCTACGTGAGCAAGCAAGTCGCGCAAGAGCTCGAAGTCGAACTCGTTCCGCTCGCCGATCTTTTCGCCCGCTCCGATTACATTTCACTTCATTCCGCGCTCAGCCCGAGCAATGAGAAGATGATCAACGCCGCGGCTATCGCGCAAATGAAGCGCGGAGTCCGCCTCATCAATTGCGCCCGCGGCGAATTGGTTGATGAAGCCGCGCTCGCCGAAGCTCTACGCTCGGGCCAAGTGGCCGGCGCGGCCGTGGACACTTTCGCACAAGAGCCGCCTAAGAACTCGCCGCTCATCGGCCTGCCCAACGTGATCGCCACGCCGCATATCGCCGGAACGACGACCGAGGCGCAAGAAGAGGTTGGGATTCAAATCGCGCTGCAAGTGAAGGATTATCTCGTCGAGGGCATCATTCGCAACGCGGTGAATCTGCCGTCGCTCTCGGGCGAACAATATCGCCGCCTGCGGCCATATCTGGAGCTCGCCGAGCGCCTCGGCTCGCTCGTCGCGCAGGCCGTCGATGGCCGCTCAGATCGCGTGCGCATCCGCTATGCCGGAGAAACCGCGGAGCTCGGCTCGCACGTGCTGCGCAGCGCCGTGCTCGTCGGCATTCTGAATCGCGTGCTCGATGAAAAAGTGAATTTGGTGAATGCAGGAGCCGCAGCCGCTGCACGCGGCATGGTGGTTGAAGAAACCACGCGGAGGCGCGAGCGCGGCTTTCCCAACACGCTCGAAGTCACACTGGGCGGCACGAAGGAACTCGCCGCTGAAGGAACAGTGCTGCAAAATGCTGCGCCGCGCATCCTGCGCTTCGATGGAATCGAACTCGAAGCCCCGCTCGAAGGCACGCTGCTGCTCACGCGCAATCTCGATGTCCCAGGCGTAATCGGCGCGATTGGCACAGCTCTAGGAAAACTCGGAGTGAACATCGCGACCTTCGCCCTCGGCCGCAGCGCCCCAACGCAAGGCGCCCAAGCCGTGGCGATCGTCCGCCTCGACGGCGATGTGGACGATTCCGTCGCTGCGCGCATCCGCGAAATTCCTTCAATCACCGAAGCGCGCCTCCTTCGCCTGCCGGAGTGGTCGCCGAAATCCTGATTGGCTCGCAGATGGAAGAAAATTTATGACCGGCGCAGTCGTGAAATTCGTAGTAGTGCTCAGCAAGCGCCCGGATTTATCGGAAGAGAAATTCCGCAAATTCTTTCACGAAGTTCACAGGCCGTTGGCGCTGAAGATCCCGGGATTGCTAAGGCACGTAGTCAATTTTCCCGTTGCGGATGAGACGCGCAAACATCCGCAATGGGACGCGATAGTCGAACTTTATTTCGAGGGCCGCGAAGCGATGGAAGCCGCCTGGCGCTCGCCGGAGGGAGTCGCATCGACGCGTGACCTCGAGGAGTTTGCGGATTTGTCGCGCTCGAGTTGGTCAATCGTCGAGGTCGAAGAAACAAGACTGTAGGGGCCGGGGTTCACCACCGGCCCGGTTTGGCTGTGGGTTTTTCCGAATCGCAGTCGACGAGAAAACCCACAGCCAAAACGGTGGCGTGTGAACCCGCCACCCTACGCGTAGCGCCGGACGGATTCTTCGGTTTCGGCGAGCACGCCGTCGCGAAGCGTGATTGTTTTTCCTGAAGCGGACGAAACGCGTTCACCGGGAATTACGATGCCGACCAGATTCAGCGGATCGGCTGCAGCCAGAGTCACAACGTCGCCGGAGGCGGGTTGGCGAGCGCCGGCGCGCAATGATTCAACGGCGACTGGTAGCGCAAATTGTTCGCCGAGAAAGCCGCTTACGAAACGGCCGCCGCGGATTTGGGCTTGATCTTCGAGGCGGCGGAAGGCGATGAGCAGCTCGCGCCAACGCGGCAAAATCGTTTCGCGCGCGATCATTTCACGGAACACGACGCCGTAGCGCCGCAGCAGCATCCAGCAGGTCGCTTCCGCAACGCGCGCGCGATCGGCCGGCTCGCTCGCGTAGAGCAGCGACCAGCGGCCGACGCTGTGGCGCGGGCGCGAGCTGTGTCCGCGGCCCTGGCCCGCGCGGCGCTTCGGATCGATCAGCGCGCGGATATTGTCGAAGCCGTCGGCGGTAATCATTCCCGCGGTCACCAGCTCCCACAGCGCGGTTTCGATTTCGGATTTCAATTTTCCGGTGCCGCGAACGATATCGGCGAAGAACGACGCGCCGCGCTGGCGCAGATGCGTGAGCACTTCGCGGGCGGCCGGGCTCAGCGCACTGGATTCCTTCGCGTCGCCTTCGGCGTGGCGCGGAATCATCCAGTCTGCGTCTTCACGAATGAAGAATGTGAGCGGTGCAACGCTGGTGGGAATCACGCGGCGAATCGCATCGCTTGATTCACCGAGCGTCGAAGGATGCGGCGAGAGACGTCCCCAACCGACCGCGCCGGTGAGGCAAAGATTGTCGAGAACTTTGGGATCGTAGTTGGCGATGCGGCGAGCGAGGATTTGCGATTCCCAGGAATTCGCCGGGGCTTCGAAGCCTTGCAGTTGCTGGAGAATTTCGAGCGTGCCGTGCTCGCCGAGTAGCCGCGAATTCGGCGCGACGTGCTGCCAGCGGAGCAGCCAACGCATGAATTGCGCCGCATTCACGGGCTCGATCTGCTTGCGCAGAGTGCCGAGAGTGAGCTTGTGAATGCGCGCGAGGACGCGCCGATTGCACCATTCGATCTCGCCGCGCGATTCACCCGTGAATGTGCCGCGCAAGATCGCGCCACTTGCTTCCAAGCGAAGCATAGTTTTTTCAATGTCGCTCGCCGCGACGCCGAGCCGTTCGCTCAGCGCATTAGCGGTCGTAGGGCCGCTGTGCGCGAGCCAGCCGGTTAGGAATATAAGCAGCGCGTCTTCGCGCGACGGTTGAGCTTGCTCGATTGCCGGAAGCGTCGAATCGAAAATTGCGTCCGGAAAGATCGCAGCGAAGGTTGCCGCTTTCTCGGCGGCGACCCAATAGATTCGGCTGGCGGCGTGAGCGCGTTCGGCGCGACCCGCGGCTACCAGTGCGGAAAAGTAATCGGACCAAACGAGAGTGTCTCCACTCGTCGTGCCGGGCTGAAGTGAATCCAGCGATTCAGGCAACGCGACTAGATCGAGCAGCGCGTCGTGGAGTTCATCGGCATCGCGCACATCGGGCCAGACTTCCTCGCGGACTTCGGCGATGGCGGCGGGATCGAGGCGGCCGATTTCCGAGAGGACCGATTCCGGCAGCGCGCGGCGCATTTCCACGGCGCGGGCGCGGCGCTCTTCGAGCGGGGCGTCATCAAGATAGGCGTAGGGATTGGCATTGAGAATTTCGTGCGAGAACTGCGACGGAACCGGCGTCTCGACCGCGAGGCAAGTGATTTCGCCGGAAGCGATGCCGGCGAGGACTTGCTTCAGGCCGTCAATGTCCATGGCTTCGCGGAGCGCGTCCTTCATGGTCTCGCGGGTCAACGGATGATCGGGGATTTTGATGTCGCCTTCGATATTTTCCTGGCACGCGGCGGCTTCCGGAAAAACGGCGGCGAGGAGATCGTCGGAGCGCATGCGTTGAATTTGCGGCGGGACTTTCTTGCCGCCCATGAAACGCAGCAGCGCGAGAGAGCGGCCGGCAGCCCATCGCCAGCGCGTGCCGAAAATCGGCGAAGCGAGAACGGCTTGCTCGAGCAGTTCTTCTACGCTTTCGCTGTGCAGGAAATGAAAAACATCGGCGAGAGGGAAGCTGTGCTGCTCGCCTAGCGAGATGTTGATGCCATTTTCGGTGGCGGCGGCTTGCAGCTCGAAATTGAACGAGCGGCAGAAGCGCTTGCGCAGAGCGAGGCCCCAGGCTTTGTTGATGCGTCCGCCGAACGGGGCGTGAATTATTAGCTGCATGCCGCCGGCTTCGTCGAAGAAGCGCTCGGCGATGATGGTTTGCTGCGTGGGAACGGCGCGAAGGACGGCGCGGCCGGCGAAGATGTATTCGACGGTTTGTTCGGCGCCGGGTTGGTCCATGCCGCATTCTTCGCGCAGCCAGGTGATTGCGGCGGCTGCAGATTGCAGGGCGGCTTGAGCGGTTGGTTCGTGGTTGCTTGGCGGCGGAAAACAATTTGGATTTTCTTCCGGCGTCGAGTTCGGTTCTTGTTGCGGGCGTGGTCGTAAGATGCCGGCGGGGACGCCGACGCTACTTTCGGAGCGCGGCAGTGCCACTGCGGTTAGCTCGTTGACGCGCTCACGGATTTCGGCAACCTGCTGCGATAGTTCCATCGTGCGCGACGGGGCTTCGCCTAGCCAGAATGGAATATTCGGAGGCGCGCCGTGGGCGTCTTCGACTAGCACGGAGCCGGATTGCACGCGGCGGATGCGCCAGGAACTGTTGCCTAGAAGAATGATGTCGCCGCGAAGGCTTTCTACGGCGAAGTCCTCGTCGACTGTGCCGATGACTACGCCTTCGGGTTCGGCGATTACGGTGTAGAGCGCGTTGTCGGGAATTGCGCCGCCGCTGGTGATCGCCGCTAGACGCGCGCCGCGGCGGCCGCGAAGGCGATGATTCACCTGATCGCGATGCAAGTAGGCGCCATAGCGTCCGCGGCGCGCGGCGATGCCATCGGAGAGCATGGCGACGATTTCGTCGAAATCTTTGCGCTGCAAATTGCGATAGGGAAAAGCGCGGCGAACTAGCGCGAACAAATCATCTTCCTGCCAATCGTCGGCAGCGCAACTGGCGACGATTTGCTGAGCGAGAACATCGAGCGGAGCATCGGGAATCTGAAGCCGATCGAGTTCGCCGTGGCGCATTGAGCGGACAAGCGCGCCACATTCGATCAGTTCATCGCGCGTGGTGGCGAAGAAGCGGCACTTCGGGATGGCGCCGCGCCAGTGGCCGGAGCGTCCGGCGCGCTGGAGAGCTACGGCGATGGAACGCGGCGAGCCGATTTGGCAGACGAGATCTACTGTGCCGATATCGATTCCCAATTCAAGCGAGGCCGTGGCGACGAGTGCGCGAATCTCTCCGGCCTTCAGTTTTGCTTCTACAGCGAGGCGGCGCTGGCGCGAAAGGCTGCCGTGATGCGAGGCGACCGCATCGTCGCCAAGTAATGCCGCGAGATTGTGGCCGACGCGCTCGGCGAGCCGGCGCGTGTTGACGAAAATCAGCGTGGAGCGATGGTCCTGCACCAGCTTGGCGATGCGCGCGTAGATCTCATCCCACATTTCATTCGAAGCGACGGGACCGAGTTCGCTCGAGGGCACTTCGACGGCGAGATCGATCAGGCGGCGCTGCGCGACTTCGACAATCACCGGAGCTGGGCGCTCGCTCCCCACGAGAAATTGTCCGACGAGCTCGATGGGCTTTTGCGTGGCAGAAAGTCCGACGCGCACGGGCGGTTGCGGCGTGATGGCTTCGAGACGCTCGAGAGAAAGGGCGAGATGCGCGCCGCGCTTGTCGTCGGCGACGGCGTGAATTTCGTCCACGATGAGCGTTGTGACGGTGCGTAGAATTTCGCGGCTCTTCGCGGCAGTAAGGAGAATGTACAGCGATTCGGGCGTGGTGACGAGAATGTGCGGAGGGCGATCGAGCATCTTGCGGCGCTCGTGCATGAGCGTGTCGCCGGTGCGCACGGCGGTGCGGATTTCGGGCATCAAATAGCCGCGCTCGCGGGCGAGTTGCAGAATTTCGCCGAGCGGAGCATCGAGATTCTTCTGGATGTCGTTGCTGAGGGCTTTCAGCGGCGAGACGTACAGGACTTCAGTCTGATCGAGCAAATCGCCGGCGATGGCTTTGCGGACGAGGCCGTCAATGCAGGCGAGAAACGCGGCCAAAGTTTTGCCGGAGCCGGTGGGCGCGCAGATGAGCGTGTTGCGGCGAGCGAGAATTTGCGGCCAGCCTTGCTCTTG
>DAITPO010000095.1:8091-13651 GCA_036833535.1 Candidatus Acidiferrales bacterium
TGTGGAACGCTACACGCGAACGAGAATGCTGCACGCTGCGTCGTCAGTGCCGCGGAAGATTGCGCGCTGCGGAGTGTTGCAGAAATGATGCACGTCTCGTTCTCACGCGCCTCCAGCAAAGCCTTGCCGAGGATTGATGAGCGCTGCGCGCCTCCAAGCCGGTGAAACCGCAGTCGTCGAAGCCGCCCACCTCGATCATCTTTTTCAAGCATTGACCAAGAAAGGTTACGCAGTGGTGGGGCCGACGGTGCGCGAGGGCGCGATCGTTTACGATCGCGTGAATTCGGCGGCGGAGCTTCCCGCGGGCTGGACCGACGAACAGAACGGCGGAACTTACCGGCTGAAACGCCGCGGAGATAATGCGCTTTTCGGCTACGCGGTAGGTCCGCACTCGTGGAAGAAATTCCTGCATCCGCCCGAACAGAAGCTGTGGCAGGCGGAGCGCGGGGCGGATGGCTTCACGATTTTTCAAGAGAAGCAGGTCCATCCGAAATATGCGTTCCTCGGCGTGCGCTCGTGCGAGCTTCATGCCATCGCGATTCAAGACAAAGTTTTCCTGCAAGGGCAGTTTGTGGATTCGGTCTATCAATCGCGACGCGAGGATGTTTTCCTGATCGCGATCAATTGCGGGCAGGCGGGAGGAACTTGCTTCTGCGTGTCGATGAAAACGGGACCGAAGGCGAGCGCGGGATACGATCTGGCGATGACGGAAATTTTGCAGGATGGGCGGCACCATTTTGTGGTGGAGGCCGGGACGGAACGCGGCGCGGAGATTCTTTCGGAGCTACCACGCGAAGCGGCGGCGCAAGCGGACGTGCAGGCCGCTGAAAACGTGGTGGCGGATACCGCGCGGCACATGGGCCGCACACTCGATACCGCGGGAATCAAGGAGTTGCTGTACAACAACTACGAGCATCCGCGGTGGGATGAGGTGGCGACGCGCTGCCTGACGTGTGCGAATTGCACGATGGTCTGCCCCACGTGCTTCTGCACGACGGTGGAGGACGTGACCGACTTATCCGGCGACCACGCGGAACGCTGGCGCAAATGGGATTCCTGCTTCACCATGGATTTCTCTTATATTCACGGCGGCAGCGTGCGCTCGAGCACGAAGTCGCGCTACCGGCAGTGGCTGACGCACAAGCTCGCCACGTGGATCGATCAGTTCGGAAGTTCGGGCTGCGTGGGATGCGGGCGGTGCATCACGTGGTGCCCAGTGGCAATCGATATCACCGAAGAGGTTCGCGCCATTCGCGGTGAACCCGGCGGCGCGAATAATTCAGGACGGAAAGAACATGATTGAAACTCTGGAACCGATCATTCGAGAACATCCGTTTTTCAAAGGAATGGACGACCGTTACATCAAGTTCATCGTGGGATGCGCGAAGAACAAGCGCTACGACGCCGGAGACGTGATTGCCCGCGAAGGCGAACCGGCCGATAAATTCTATCTGATCCGCGAGGGAATGATCGCGCTGGAACTGATGATTCCGAACCGTGGCTTCACAACGCTGGAGACGCTCAGCGATGGCGAAATCGTGGGATGGTCGTGGTTGCTGCCGCCGTATCAATGGCGCTTCGGAGTGCGAACGGTGCGGCCGACGCGAGTGCTGGCGTTCGACGGCAAATGCGTGAGATCCAAATGCGAAGAAGATCACGATCTGGGATATGAAGTGCTGCGGCGCTTTGCGTGCGTGACTGCCGAGCGTCTGCAAGCAGCGCGGCTGCAGCTTCTGGACTTATATGGCGCTTCCGTCTAATTCCGCCGCGACATCGTCCTCGGGCCTCGATCCGATGGTTCCTCAGCCATTTCGTATCGAGCGCGTAAAGACCGAGACGGACGATACGTTCACGCTGGAACTCGCGCCGATGAATCACGACGAGCGATTTTCGTTCCTACCTGGACAATTCAACATGTTGTATGTGTTCGGCGTTGGCGAGGTGCCGATTTCGATCAGCAGCGATCCGGGAACGCTGCCGGTGCTGCGGCACACGACGCGCATGGTCGGCGCCGTGACGAAGGCGATGGGGCGGCTCAAGCGCGGAGACGTGATCGGAATTCGCGGGCCGTTTGGCGGAAATTGGCCCGTCGACGAAGCGCCGGGGCGCGACTTCGTGATCATTGCCGGAGGCATCGGGCTGGCGCCGCTGCGGCCTGCGCTCTACCGGCTGATGGCGCAGCGCGAGAACTACCGCAAGATTGTGCTCTTGTACGGCACGCGGACGCCGGACGACATTTTATTTCGCACGGAGCTGGAGCGCTGGCGCGGCAAGTTCGACCTGGATATTCAAGTGACGGTGGATCGCGGAACGAGCGCATGGCGCGGGAATGTTGGAGTGGTGACCACGTTGATTGGCCGCTCGCCATTCGATCCGAGGAATACGATCGCGCTGGCGTGCGGGCCCGAAGTGATGATGCGCTTTGCGGTGGCGGAACTGCAGCGCCGCGGCGTGAGCTCCGATCGCATTTACGTCTCGATGGAACGCAACATGAAATGCGCCGTGGGATTTTGCGGGCATTGCCAGTACGGGCCTACGTTCATCTGCAAGGACGGGCCGGTGTTTCGCTTCGACCGCATCGAGCCGATATTCAATAAGGCGGAGATTTGAAATGGCTCAGAAGCGCAAACCTAAACTCGCGGTTTGGAAATTCGCGTCCTGCGACGGCTGCCAATTGAGCCTCCTCGATTGCGAGGATGAATTGCTGGCGGTAGCCGGCGCGGTGGAGATTGCGAATTTTTACGAGGCTTCGCGCGCCGTGGTCAAAGGCCCATACGATCTGTCGCTGGTCGAGGGATCAATCACCACGCCTCACGATGAGGAGCGGCTGCACGCGGTGCGGCGCGCCACGAAATTTCTCGTGACCATCGGGGCTTGCGCGACCGCCGGCGGGATTCAGGCCCTGCGGAATTTCAAAAACGTGAAAGAATTTACTTCCATCGTCTACGCGCACCCGGATTACATCGAGACGCTGAATAAATCCACGCCGATCTCGGATCACGTCTTCGTCGATTTCGAATTGCGCGGCTGCCCGATCAACAAGCACCAGCTGCTCGAAGTGGTCAGCGCATTTCTGCACGGGCGCAAGCCGAATACTCCGGCGCACAGTGTTTGCGTGGAATGCAAGCGACGCGGGACGGTGTGCGTGATGGTGGCGCAAGGCATCCCGTGCCTTGGGCCTGTGACGCAGGCGGGATGCGGCGCGATCTGCCCTGCTTACTCGCGCGGCTGTTATGCGTGCTACGGGCCGAAGGAAACGCCGAACATGGCGTCGATCGCCGCGGCGTGGAGCCAGATGGGAGTGAGCGAAGAAAATTTGGTACGCGCTTTGCGGAGCTTCAATGCCTATGCCGAGCCGTTCCGCAAAGAGAGCGAGGCGCATGAAAAGTAAGATCATCAAGACGGATTTCCTGGCGCGCGTCGAGGGCGAAGGCAGCCTTTTCGTGAAGATCAAAGGGCAGCGCGTGACCGACGTGAAGCTGAAGATTTTTGAGCCGCCGCGTTTCTTTGAAGCGTTTCTGCGCGGCCGGAAATTCAGCGAGACGCCGGACATTACCGCGCGGATTTGCGGAATCTGTCCGGTCGCCTATCAGATGAGCGCTTGCCATGCCATTGAGGACGCGTTCGGCGTGGTGGTCGGTGGGCAACTCCGGGCGTTGCGGCGTTTGCTTTATTGCGGCGAATGGATCGAGAGCCACACGCTGCATGTTTACATGCTGCACGCGCCGGATTTTCTCGGCTATGAAGACAGTATTCGCATGGCCAAAGACCATCCCGAGGAAGTGAAGCGCGGATTGCAGTTAAAGAAGGCCGGGAACGACATCGTAAATCTTCTGGGCGGCCGGGAAATTCACCCGATCAACGTTTGCGTCGGTGGTTTCTACAAGGTGCCGGCCAAACAGGAATTCGCAGCACTGGCCGAGAAGCTGAAATGGGCGCGCGACGCGGCGATCGAAACGGTGCGCTGGGTGGCGGGCTTTCCGTTTCCGGCGTTCGAGGGCGACTACGAATTCGTGGCGCTGCGCCACCCGCAAGAGTATCCCTTCAATGAAGGGCGGCTCGTATCGAATAAAGGTTTGGACATCGCGGTTCGCGACTACGACCAGTATTTTGTGGAGGAGCACGTCAAGCACTCGAACTCCCTGCATTCGCAGCTCAAGGAGCGCGGCTCGTACTTCGTCGGCCCGCTGGCGCGCTACAACCTGAACTTCGACAAACTCTCTCCGCTGGCACAAGAGTCTGCGCGGGCTGCGGGTATCGGCGCTGTGTGCCGCAATCCGTTTCGCAGCATCATCGTGCGCAGCGTGGAAATTGTGCAGGCCTGCGACGAGGCTTTGCGCATCATCGAGAATTTCGAGATGCCCGAGAGGCCCGCGGTGCAATTTGAGCCGCACGCCGGAACAGGCTATGGCTGCACGGAGGCGCCGCGCGGAATGTTGTTCCACCGCTACCGCCTCGACGACCACGGTGTGATTCTCGATGCGAAGATTGTGCCGCCGACATCGCAGAATCAGAAGACCATCGAGAGCGACTTGCTGCGATTCGTCTCCGCCAACCTCGACATGAAGAAAGATAAACTGCAGTGGCAATGCGAGCAGGCCATCCGCAATTATGACCCGTGCATTTCGTGCGCCACGCATTTTCTGAAGCTGAATATCGAGCGCGAGTGACGCCCATGGCGGCGCGAACGGTAATTATCGGCGTCGGGAACGCCCATCGAGGCGATGATGGAATTGGCTTGATCGTGGCGCGCGGCCTGCGCGGCAGGATTCCGGAAGAAATCCGCATCGTGGAAGAAACGGGAGACGGCGCGGCGATACTCGAAGCCCTGGCGGGCGTCCAGCGCGCAATTCTAGTGGACGCGGCGCAGTCCGCAGCGGCACCGGGAACGATTCATCGCTTCGATGCTTCGGCCACGGGAATTCCGGCCGATTTTCTTCGGCTCTCATCGCACTCGTTTGGCGCCGCGGCGGCGATCGAAATGGCGCGCGCGCTCGGCGAACTGCCTCCACGCACGATTGTCTACGGGATCGCGGGCGCAAACTTCGGCAACGATGAAGAACTTCATCCCGCCGTGCAGCAAGCCGCAATCGCACTGATTGCGCAAATCGGTGATGAGCTGCAGGCGCCCTGAAGTGAGCAAGACCACTGCATGATCGCCTCTCAAATTCGCGGAGCAATTCTTCTTGCCGTCGGAGATCGATGGACAAAAGTTGCTATGGTGATTGCGAAAGTTGCAGATACTATAGGTCGAGATTTACCAGCGGGAGATAAAGGCTATCAAATGATTACCGGAGAGATTGATGCCTTGCTTCGCGCTGGCCGTTTGACGGCACGGGGAAATATTAGAAACTGGCGGTTCAGCGAAGTCCGTCGCTCTGGTCGTCAAGGAAATTCAAAGTGAGACATTACCCCCTGAAGCTATCGGTTGCGGGCAATTAACGGACATCGTAAACTAATTTGAACTGCCGGACGAACTCCGACAGGCCGTTCGAATTGCCCCTCGGTCGGGGCGTGGCTCAGCCTGGCTAGAGCGCCTGGTTCGGGACCAGGAGGTCGG
>DAITPO010000096.1:0-1729 GCA_036833535.1 Candidatus Acidiferrales bacterium
GGCCTGAATTGATGTCGTTGATGTAGATGTAGCCGTTCGACGGTTGCGCGCCCCAGGTGAGCGGCATATTCACGCGGTAGCCGTTCGGATCGCCGGTCCAGAAGCGCGCGATTTCGCGGCCCTGGCGATAGAGATCGCCGCGCAGTTCGCCGGAAATATCAATCACGCGGCCGCCGCCGTTGTAATCGCCGAGGAAAAGCTTGTCGTCGTCGCACCAGAAATTGTGCGTGCCGCCCTCGGGCACTTCGTAAAACGCGACTTCCTTGGGATGTTCGATATCCGAGACGTCCATTACGTGAGTAATTGCGCGCGTGGGCACGCGATCCTTGCTGATAATATTGAAAAATCCGGGCAGCACTTCATCGCCCACAAAAAGATAATTCTTCCAGCGGAAAACGCTGTGCGTCCCCGAAAGCCAATTGTCGCCATAGAGAGCGTAGTGATTGAATTTATACTGGCTGATGACTTGCGGATGCTCGGGGCTGCCGCCTTTCATTCCATTGCCGACATCGAGAATCACCAAACCATCGCGCCAGTAGGCGAGATAGGCGATGCCGTCTTTGATCCACAGATCGTGGAGGTAGCGCCCGCTTGCTTGCGGGCCTTCAGGGCCCATCACCATGGTGGCGCGGGCATTGGGCACTTCGAAACGGGCGACTTCTTTCGGATGTTTCAGATCGGCGAAATCAATCACGCGCAGCGAGCCGGTGGCATCGTCGGTGATGTAGGCGTAGTGCTTATCGATGAACGCGCTATGCACACCGCCAGTCACGGTCTCGGTGTATTCCGACGCGATTTGAATTTTTCCCGGCGTGGAAAGATCGAGAATCGCGATTCCATTCTTGCGATTTGAAGCGCCTTCGCGCGATATCACGCCGGCCTTTTCATCGGGCGTGGTGCTGACGTCATTCACGAGCCGCGCATCGACCTTGAGCATGTCAAGCTGCTTGGGATTCGAAGGGTCGGAGACGTCGTAGAGAAATACGCGGTCGGCAATCGTGGAGAGATAAACGTGATTGTTGATCACCCATTCTTCGGCGGCTTGCAGGGGCTTGCCGTCGTCGTCTTTGGGCTGCACGTGCGCGACGTATTCGATGGCGCGCTCGGCATTGCGCGGAGCCACATTGATGGACGCCGATGCCGCGTGCGAGCCCACTTGCGCGGTAATCACGTAAAGACCCGGCCGCGCGGCCACAAATGCGCCGTCCCAATACGCGGTTCCGGCCGGGCCGCTCACCGACCAACGCGCGGCAACATCTTTCACCGGTTTGCCGCCGGCATCGCGCGCCGCGGCTTCGAAATGCACTACGTCGCCCGTCAACGCACTCGCGGTTCCGGGCTCGACGGAAAGCCGCCGAACGGAATCGGCCACCACGCGAACCTCGGCGTCCGCGGTGGCATTGTCGCAGGAGGCTTGAATTTTCGCGGTGCCGGGCGCGACTGCCGTCACCAATCCCGCCTCATCCATTTTGGCGATATTTGGCGTTAGCGATTTCCATGAATAGTGCGCATTGGGCTGCGGAATTCCGTCGGCGGTGTAGGCGGTGATTGGAAGCGCGATCGCGCCGCCCACGGCGAGCGCACCCTTCGGCGCGGTGATTTCAAGACGGGCCACTGGATCGCTCGCAACCATTACCTTCGCAAATCCCACTTGCTCGCCGAATACGGCGCCGACCGTAATTTCGCCGGGACTGGTGAAGTGGACGACGCCGTTCACGTCCGCGGTCGC
>DAITPO010000096.1:1829-13622 GCA_036833535.1 Candidatus Acidiferrales bacterium
TCACTAGATTTGTTGCAGGCTACGTAGATGACGTTGCCGTCATTCGACGGTTGCGCCCAGGTGGGGACGCAGGTGGCGTTCATCGGATGCTTGGCATCGTGCCCTTGCGGCAGGCCGGTCATGCCCATTTCTTTGCCGGCTGAGAGCATGAAATAGCGCGAGAGTTGCAGCGAGTTCGTATCGATTTCCGCGAGCATATCGTCCATCATGCAGACCGAGTAGTGCTTGGTGCCCTGCGGATTGAGGCGCGAGCCGTGAGGCATGGTGCATGTAGTGATGCGCTTCACCTCGACCATTTCGTCGGTAGTCACCACGGAAATCGACGACGGCACCATATCGCCATGAAAATTGGCGTTGGCGACGTAGATGAACCGGCCGGTCTTCGAGACATCGGTGGTCGCGGGGAAAAGACCGAGAGGCGCGAAGCGAATCACTTCATCCGTGCCGGTGTTAAGTTTCCACACCGAGCCATAGGGTCGCCCGTGCGCCACCGAAACGTAGAGGAATTGCCGGTCCGGCGAAATGGCGATGCCGTGCGGGCCGTTGATGTCCGCGGGCATCAGCCCGATGTGGATTTCGTGGTCGAGCTTCAGGCTGGGCGCATCGCCGGGATGGAAGCGCACGCGCTCAATTTTGTCCGCCGATTCGCACACGACGTAAGCGAGATAGTCCTCCGCAGCGTTTTGCGCTCGATAGATGGGAGAGCCGAGCAGAGCAAACGAACAGAGAACGAGTAACAGGCGTCTAGAGAACTGCGTCAATGGAGATGGAGCCTCCGGAAAGTGCCCAGCGAAAATGAACTGGATTCGCAGGTTTGTCAATAGCCGCAGGCGCCCGTTAGCGGCTCAGTCGCCGGCAATCCGGCTAGCCACACTTTGGCGCAAGGTATTTTCGTCCGCGTACAACGTGACTCATCGAGGTCGTCTGTCGTTTTAGATGCCCGAAGGCAGATTAAACTGCAAAATGGTGCGCAGACTGAGGCTCAGACCGTCAGCGTGAAGCCTCCATCGGGTGTCAGCGTGGTGCCGGTGATGTAACTAGCGGCGTCTGAGCAGAGGAAGACTATCGTTTCGGCGATCTCTTCGGGGCGGCCTGCGCGTCGCAGATGAACGCGGTGGCTCAAAATGTTGTCGTAGAGCGCGTCGCCAAGTATCGCGCGCCCGCGGTGATGCATCGGCGTATCGATTATCCCCGGGCACACTAGATTGACGCGGATTCCCTGCGACGCCAGCTCCGCAGAGACGCTCGACGTCAGCCCTATCAGTCCGTGTTTGGAGGCGACGTACGCTGAGCCGGTGGGGAAGCCAAGAAAAGAGTTTACGGAACCGACGTTGACGATCGCCCCGCCATGCCCGCCCGCAAGCATGGCGCGCGCCTCATGCTGCAAACACAGAAAGGTGCCCTTCAGATTTGCGTCGAGAACTCGATCCCATTCCTGCTCTGGCAGTTCCGTGATCGCGGCGAGCTTCCCTTCGATGCCCGCGTTGTTCACCGCGCAATCGAGGCGTCCAAATTTCTCAATGGTGTGTGCCACCATTTGCTCGACGTCCTTGGCGATCGCCACATCCGTGACCACATAGGTTGCCGTTCCGCCTTTCCCCTCAATCTCTTTCGCAAGCGCCGCCAACTCGGCTTCGCGACGCGCGGCGAGAACTACCTTCGCACCTCGCGCTGCGAAGGCCTCGCCCGTCGCCCGGCCAATCCCGCTGCTCGCTCCAGTAACTAAAGCTACTTTGCCGCGCATATCTGACATAAACGAGGCTCCCCAGGATTGACGCGAGACGGCCTCAGTCTGAAGGCCAGCGCTAGATCGGGTACGCTACGAACCCGGCTTTCCGAATTCGACGCCTTGATCATCGCTTGCGTCGCCGACAGTTATATAAAGCCGGTGTGGCGTCTTTCGGCCAAGAATCAAGAGGCTCGGCATTGGATATGTCGTGTTGCACGCGCTATCCGTCGGCGCAGTCGAGGACACAAAGTTGTTAAAGACCAAAGACCAGCCCACGCCGCCATTTTCTTGATCCGATAGCTGCCACTCCGCGGCGCCCGATAACCTGCAAACCAGGCGACCGCCGGAAAGGTCGAATTTTGGAAAATTCGCGACGGCGACCGTGTGATCGGGCTTGAGTGTTATCGTGGCATCTTGCATGCGCACCGAACGCGCCAGATCATTATCAAGTGTCACTTTTGAGAGTTCGTATGTCCCGGTGATGTCGGCGTCGTCGGGTTTCGCCTTGACGTACTCCGGCCCGCATCCTGCCAGAAGCAAGCAGGCGCAAATCAGAATCGAAGGTAGCGCGATGGGAACTTTCATCGGAGATTGCGGCCGGTATTATGCACGAAAGTAGCGCCGGCGTCTCTGCCGGCATCTTACGATCGCGTAGCCTGGCAAGGGTTGAAATCAAGCGCGGACGACAGCGAGCGCGCGACTGTGGCTCAATGCAAGTGCGAGCCGCTTTTACGCTAAGATGCGCTGATGCGAAACACCCGCGTCGTCCTTACCGCTCTCGGCGGACCTGAAGTCTTCAAAGTTATCGACGACGAAGTTCGCGATCCCGGAGCGAGCGAGGCGCGCATCCGCATTCTTGCTTGCGGAGTTGCGTTCGCCGACGTACTGATGCGCCGCGGGCTGTATTCCGGCGTTCCTCCGCTGCCTTATTCTCCCGGCTACGATATCGTCGGCGTTGTTGAATCCTGCGGCGCCGGCGTTACGCAATGGAAGTCCGGCGATCTGGTCACCGCGATTACGAAGACAGGCGGCTATTCGCGCTATATCGTGCTGCCGGAGTCCGAACTCATCCGTGTTCCTGCAGGACTTGATCCCGCCGAAGCCGTCAGTCTGGTTTTGAATTACAGCACCGCGTATCAATTAATTCATCGCATCGCGAAGCTGCGCGAGGGCGAGAGCGTGTTGATTCACGGAGCAGCGGGTGGAGTAGGAACGGCCGCATTGCAACTCGGATCGCTTCTACGGCTGAAGATGTACGGCACCGCGTCCAAGCCCAAGCACGATCTGGTGGCTGCACTCGGGGGCATACCCATCGATTACCGCGCCGAGGATTTCACCAAACGCGCCGCAGGCGTCGACGCGGTCTTCGATCCGATTGGCGGGCGCAATTGGTCCCGCTCGTATCGCGCGCTTGGCCGCGGCGGACGTTTCATCGGTTATGGAATGTCCGCGGCGATTGAAGGTGGGCGTCGAAACATGATGCTGGCCGGCGCGAGTTTCACATGGCTTTGGCTGGCGAGTCTCATCCCGGGAAAATCCGCGCGCTGGTACAACATCATGACCGAAAAGGAGAATCATCCCGAGTGGTTTCGCGAGGATCTCTCGCGCTTGCTGGCCATGCTGCAGCAGAAATCCATCAGCCCCGTAGTCGCCGCGCGCCTGCCGTTGCGCGATGTCCCCCGCGCCCACGAGCTGCTCGAAAGTGCCGCCGTCACGGGGAAAATCGTCCTGATGTGCCAGGAGTAATCCCCCGATTTGCGCTGGCCGATTCTTGAGCAGATCGAGACTACCATGCGACGCGTGGTTATGCGCCACTTCGCAAAGGCCCTTCGACTCGGACTTCGTGGCAATCGTACGAGGCGTTATGAAGCGGCGATCTCTGCGGCGATGCGGGCTACGGCTTCGCGCGGGTCTTTCGCGGCGGTTATGGGGCGGCCGATTACGAGGTAATCGGCGCCGGCGCGAATAGCTTCGCGGGGCGTGGCTATGCGAGCTTGGTCGTCGCTGGTGGAATCGGCCGGGCGGATTCCGGGAACTACAATCAACATCTTCGGTCCTACGGCGCGGCGAATGGCGCGCACTTCGCGCGCCGAGGAGACCACGCCATCCAATCGCGCTTCCTTCGCCAATCTTGCCAAGCTGACGGCGCGAGCGGATACCGGTCCCTTGATTCCGACCCGGCGTATCGAGGCTTCATCGTGACTGGTGAGAAGCGTGACGCCAAGCAGCTTCGGCGGATGCTTCGCGGCATCGGCAGCACGGCGCGCCGCAAGCATCATTTCCGCTCCTCCCAGCGTGTGCAGCGTCAGCAGGCGCACTCCCGGTAGCCGGCAGGCCGAGGCGATCCCGTGGCTCACAGTGTTCGGAATATCGTGAAACTTCAGATCGAGAAAAATGCCGAAGCCCATCCTCGCGAGCGAGCGCACCACGGATGGGCCTTCGGCGGTAAAGAGCTGATTCCCAACCTTGACCATGCCGACATGGCCGCGAAGCCTTCGCGCCAGGGCGCACGCGTCCCTGGCGCTGTCGAGATCAAGGGCGACGATTATTCGCTGGGAGTTGAGGCGGGGCGTGAGGGAACCTCCAGGAGTTCCAGCCGGACGGTAGCAACACCGCGCTGGTCGAATCCTAGACGGCGGGCGACTTCATAAGAAACGTCTAGCCCGCGTCCTTCCACGTATGGGCCTCGGTCGTTAATGCGGACGATCTGGCTGCGGTTATTCTTCGGGTTGATAACCCGGACGATGGATCCTAGGGGTAGGGTTGGGTGGGCGGCGGTGACCCCGTACATATCGTAGGTCTCGCCATTGGCGGTTGGCCGGCCGTCGAAGTCCTCGCCGTACCAACTTGAGACGCACTCCCAGGTTTTCCCGGGCTTCGGGGCCAGGGCTGGGTTGGGGGATGCCAGATTTGAGTCTGATGGGGGCTGGATAGCCTGCGCCACGAGCCGGGAGTCGGCTGCCGCGACGGTTGATGGCGCGTTAAGGACTGGCGCCATGAAAAAGAGTAAGAAGCCTAAAAATACGGCCCCAGCGATCGCAATGTTTTTGTGTCGCATATTTTCACCTAACCTTTTTTGAATGAGCGAATTATACCACTTTTGAGCCTTCATTTTCAATCCTAGACCGTCTCTAGACTGCCTCGCAATTCGCTCAATCTAAGTGTGTTATCGTCTTGGCACCACTTCTCCAGTCCCGCGACCAACCTCTCAGTTGCCCTCGGGTCCACGAAATGGGCCGTTCCGACTTGCACTGCCGATGCCCCGGCGACCATATATTCGACTGCGTCACCCGGTGTTTCGATACCTCCGAGGCCGACGATTGGTAGCTTCACCGCTTTCGAGGCCTCATGTACTAGCCTCACAGTTATAGGTTTTATAGCCGCCCCGGACAATCCGCCTGTAGTACTGCCCAACTGGGACTTCCGAGTGTGTGCATCCAGACACAATGCAGGGTAGGTATTCGCGATGGTGAGAGCGTCGGCGCCGGCATCTTCGGCGGCTTTCGCCATAAGTCCAATGAATCCAACAGTCGGTGCCAGCTTCACCCAGAGCGGCCTACGGGAGGCTCGCTTTGCCTCGGAGACCACCCCGGCGAGAGTGATCGGGTCGCACCCGAACTCCGATCCGCCCCTGTCCACATTCGGACAGGAGACGTTCAGTTCGTAGGCGGATACCCCGTCGGCTTCATTAAGCACCCGGATCACTTCCAGGTAGTCTTCGACCGTCCGGCCGAAGACGTTAGCGATGACATGAGTGTGGTAACGGCGCAACAGGGGGAGCTTTTCGGCGACGAAGGCCCGGACGCCAATGTTCTGAAGCCCGATGGCGTTGACCATCCCCGAAGGGGTATCCCAGATGCGCGGCGAAGGCGCTCCGGCCATCGGCTGGGCGGAGAGGCCCTTGACGACGATGCCGCCGAGGCGGTTCAGATCGACGAGCTCGGCGAACTCGACGCCGTAGCCGAACGTGCCGCTGGCAGCAATGACGGGATTTTGGAAGGCAAGTGTACCGACGCTGACGCTGAGGTCAACTTCCGCGGGCCCGGTTCGCGCTGTGACCGGCTGCGGTGCGCTCACTGGGGGAGAAGTCTATCACGCGAGTCAAGATGAGACGCAGTGGATGTCTGTGGAAAACGCTAGGCCGCTGGTGAAGCCGATTAGCGCGAAGATTCCGTCGAGAGCGCAGCGGTGAGCGGTCGGCCGTCTGTGTGAGCGATTGTGATGTTGGTCAATTTCGCCAGCGTCGGCGCGATATCGGCAGGCGTGACCGCGTCCGGGTATTTTCCCGCGCGGATTCCGTAACCCATCAGCAGAATCGGCACGTCCTGGTCGTAGGGATACGGCGAACCGTGAGTCGTTCCCTCGCCCCAAGCGCCCGATTTGTCGCGGCGATCAAAAAACCAGTACGGCTTGGTTAGAACGACGAGATCGCCGCCGCGTCCGGGAAATTCACTAAGCGAGGCAGCCTTGGCGAGCGGATTCTTCGCCGCGAGCTCGTTAAGTTGATCCGCCCGGAAAACTTCGACGACGCCAGCCACGCTGCGAATCGCCGCAATCGCCGCATCGAGCGCCTTAGGATCGCCGCTTACTTTCTCCCAGACGCCCGGCGCGAAGTAGAGATCGCCATCAGTGAACGCCGCAATCGGATGATCGCCCCCGCCGAACGGCGCAAGCGCCTTCGTCACGCGAACCTTTAGTTCCTCGACATCCGCGCGCCCAGCGTCCATGCCCGTCTTCGCGGCTAACTCCGGAATCGGCGCCACGCCATGATCGCCTGTGAGCGCAACGACGTAATTTCCTTTGCCGACGCTATGGTCTAGAACGTCGAAGAGCTGCCCGAGCGTTGCATCCAGGTAGAACAGAATCGCTCCCACGATAGAGCTGTCCGGTCCCTCGGCATGTCCGGCGAGATCGAGCGCGGAGAAACTGATCGCCAAGAAGTCTGTGCCGTTACCTGTTCCGAGCTTTAGCTTTTCGATCTCGACCTCAGCTAATCTTTCGAGATAAACGTCCGAAAATGAACTAGCCTCCCATTCGCGGTAGGTGTTGTCCTTCCAAAATGAAATGGTCGATCTGAGTCCCTGCGGAGTCACTGTGACTCCTACTGGCAGATCAGACTCGGTGGTCGTTCCGTGTCCGTTTTCTCGGACGGCCAACTCCTTCCCAAAGTCCGCTGCGACCGGGTGAGACTTGACGTAGGCCTCGAAATCGGGCTGCGTCGATGCGCCGAATGCCGTCGATGTCACCCAATGCTCGTCGCCAAACCATGTCACGGAATCCGCACGGTGGCCAGCCATCGAAATCGCAGCTCTCGCCTTGAGCGAGAGTGTAACCACACGCGAGCCTGCCGACTGTGCGCGAAGCTGCTCCGCGAACGACGGGGCTTTCATCTGCCAGGCGCTCTCTCCCGGTGCCGCAGCCGTCGCACTTGTGGCCGTCACTCCGTACGTCACCAGCGACGTCTTTGGATCGCCCGTGCACGTGACCATCGTTCCCGCCGCGCGATCCCACCAGGTGTTGTTGATCATGCCGTGTGTCGCTGGGAAATCGCCGGTCGAGACTGTCGCGTGGCCGGCGCAAGTCACAGTCTTGGCGTAGGGATAAGCAGCATGCGTGAACCACGCGCCCCGCTTCATCAATCGCGTGAATCCATCGCGAAAAGTGGCGCCATACTTATCCAGATAATCCGCCCGCATCTGGTCCACGACGATGAGCACGACGAGCTTCGGACGAGCGACATGACCGGGTTTCGCTGCAGCGAGCGGCGCGGCAGGAACGCGAGCACCTATCAACACCGCGGCAATCAGAATCGCCACAAAAAGTGACCGTCTGGCTGCGATCGTGCGTCCATCCTGATTCATAATTCGGGAGTCTAGCACGCCTCCTTGCCGCGCCCCGACGCCGATTCCCGAAAGCGCGAGCGCTATGTTAGGATGAGCGACCAATGCGCGTCGTCGAGAAAAGGCAACTCCTCTCCGCCGAAGAAATCGATCGCACCCTGCAGCGTTTGGCGCATGAAATCGTGGAAAAAAGCGGCGGCACGAAAGATGTCGCGCTGATCGGCGTGCGCCGCCGCGGCGTTCCGCTAGCGCAGCGCCTGGCGAAATGCATCAATGGTTTTGCGAAGGTGGAAATTCCCGTCGGCACGCTCGACATCACTCTCTATCGCGACGATCTCTCCACGGTAGCCGCGCATCCCGTAGTGCAATCCACGGAAATTCCCTTCGTCGTGGACAATCAAGATCTCGTTCTCGTCGACGACGTGCTCTACACCGGCCGCACCGCCCGCGCCGCCATGAACGGCCTCTTCGATCTCGGCCGGCCAAAGCGCGTACGGATGTGCGTGCTGATCGATCGCGGCCATCGCGAGCTGCCCATCGAAGCCACTTTCATCGGCTGCAAGATCACCACCGCCGACACCGAAATCGTCGAAGTTCGCTTGCAGGAAATTGACAAGGAGGAGCGCGTGATGCTCGTGGATCGCGTCGACTGACGCCGTCCCGTCTCCACTCAATCCCGTGCCTCAACGCCTGCGCCATCTGCTCGGCATCGAACCGCTCAGCGCCGAGCAAATTACTTTCATCCTCGATCAGGCGAAGCCATTTCAAGAATTCCAGCGGCACCCCCTCAAAAAACTGGCCACGCTGCGCGGCAAAACCGTCGCGCTCGCCTTCTTCGAGCCGTCCACGCGCACGCGCATCAGCTTTGCCACCTCCGCCGCGCGCCTCGGCGCCGACACAATGAATCTGCAAGCTGAATCCTCGAGCTTGAAAAAAGGCGAGTCGCTGATTGATACCGTCTGGACGCTCGAGGCCATGAAGCCAGACGGAATTGTGATTCGTCACGCAGCTTCGGGCGCCGCAGATTTCATCGCGCGCCGCGTGGATATTCCGGTGATGAATGCCGGCGACGGCACGCACGAGCATCCCACGCAAGCGCTTCTAGATGCTCTCACGATTCGCGATCGCAAAGGCCGCCTCGACTCACTAAACGTGACGATTCTCGGCGACATTCTGCATAGCCGCGTAGCGCGATCCGATATTCATCTGCTCAGCAAATTCGGCGCGCGAATCACTTTGTGCGGCCCGGCGATGTGGGTGCCGCGCGAGCTCGAATGTCTCGCGCCGAACATTCACCGCGAGCCGCGAATCGAAACGGCGCTCGCGGGCGCCGATGTGTTGATCGTCCTGCGCGTGCAATCCGAGCGCATCCACGAGCCGCCTATCTCGCTCGACGATTACATTCTGCGCTACCAACTCACTCCCGAGCGCCTGCGCTCCGCCAAGCCCGACGCCATCGTTCTGCATCCCGGCCCGATCATCCGCGGCCTGGAAATTGATCCCGCGGTCGCCGATGGCACGCAGTCGTGCATCCTCGAGCAGGTCACCAACGGCCTCGCCGTGCGCATGGCTTTGCTCTTCCAGCTCGTTAGCGGCGCCGCGCCCGATGCGCCGCATCCCGCAAAGGAAAATTTCGCATGATTCTGATTCGCGACGGCCGCGTCATCGATCCCGCCACCGGCACCGACAAGGTGCAGGACGTGCTTCTCGATGGCGCGGGCATCGAGCGCACCGGCCCGTCCATTAACGCGCCGGATGCGGAAATTCTCGACGCCCGCGACCTGATCGTCGCGCCGGGATTCATCGACCTTCATTGCCACTTGCGCGAGCCGGGCCAGGATATTTCGGAAACAATCGAAACGGGCACGCGCGCGGCGGCACGCGGCGGATTCACCGCCGTTTGCTGCATGCCGAATACGCATCCGGTGAATGACAATGCGTCGGTGACGCGCTCGATCATCGAACGCGCCGCGGCCGGCGCAAGCGTGCGTGTCTGGCCGATCGGCGCGGTTTCAGTGGGCAGCAAGGGCGAAGCGCTCGCGGAAATAGCCGCGATGCAAGAGGCAGGAATTGTCGCTGTAAGCGATGATGGCCGCCCGGTCGCGACCGCCAAGCTAATGCGCCAGGCGATGGATTATTGCCGCTCGCTCGGCCTGCCGGTGATCGACCATTGCGAAGACCCTTCGCTCGCCGCCGGGGGCGTGATGCGCGAAGGGCCGCGCTCGATCCGCCTCGGCCTCAAGGGAATTCCCGCCGAATCGGAATCGATCTGCGTAGGACGCGACGTCGAGATTGCCGCGCTGACGGGCGCGCGATTGCATATCGCGCATCTTTCGGCCCGCGCCTCGCTCGCTCACGTTCGTGCAGCGAAGAAGCAGGGCCTAGCCGTGACCTGCGAAGTGACGCCGCATCATTTCACGCTCATCGACGAAGACGTGGTCTACGACACGCGCTACAAAATGAATCCCCCGCTAGCCTCGCGCGAAGATCGCGAAGCGTTACTCGCGGGAATCGCGGACGGCGCGGTCGACGCGATCGCCACCGATCACGCCCCGCATCATCCCGCCAGCAAAGACGTCGAGTTCGACCGCGCTCCCTTCGGCATCACCGGCTTCGAGACCGCTCTCGCTCTCGCTCTGACTGAACTGGTTCACACGAAAAGAATTTCGCTGATGCGCCTGGTCGAACTCTTCACCACCGGCCCCGTGCGTATCCTGGGCATCGAGCGCAAGATCGCCGGAGGCGAGCCCGCCGACCTCACGATTTTTTCCGTGAATCACAAATGGACATTCCGCGCCAACGAATCCGCCAGCAAATCGCGCAACACTCCGTTCGACAACCGCGAATTCGTAGGCGCACCAATGGCCACAATAGTAGGCGGCAACATAGTCTGGCGCCGCGAAGTCGCCGCGGCAATGTAGCGCTGGCGTACCCGCCGGCATCCGGCGACCTCGCTCGTCAATCGTTCGAAGCCCGACCGCGGACTCGGCGCGTCAATCCAAGTCCGTAAGTCGCCGCAAACTTCGAGGAATCACACTTCTCCAAGCCGCGATTTAGCCGTAACATTCCCGGCGAGTCAAAAATGACAACAATAAATCTGAAGGCTGATGTCCGCACCACACGCAAAGTCTCCGGCGCAGTGGCCCTGTTTCTTTCACTCGCTACAATCCTCGCCGCTCAATCAACGCCGAAGCGCGCATCCACTCAGAATGTCACGACGGCCGAATCCCGCACGGCCCGCGGCCTCGAAGTAGCCCACACAAATCCTCTCGCCCTCCGCGCCTGGCTCCTCAAAATGCCCAAAGGCGCCGATCTGCACATCCATCTCACCGGCGCCGTCTACGCCGAATCCTTCATCCGCGCCGCCGCCGAGGACAATCTTTGCGTCGACACGGCGAAGCTCGCATTTGTGGCGGTGAAGTCATCGCCCGATTCCGCTTCGCCTCCGCCGTGCGGCGAAGGCAAGGTACCCGCAGCGCACGCCTTCCAGGATCAACATCTCTACGACGCGCTGATCGATTCCTTCTCGATGCGCAGCTTCGTTCCCTCGAGCGGCGAAAGCGCCCACGATCATTTCTTCGACACCTTCGGAAAATTCGGCGGCACAGGCCCGCGCCACAAAGGCGAATGGCTCGACGAAGTCGCCACGCGCGCCGCTGCGCAGAACGAGCAGTATCTCGAAATCATGGAAACGCCGGATTTCGCTCACACAGCGTTGCTCGCGCGCTCGTCGCAATGGTCCGAGAACTTCAATTCACTGCGCGAAGATCTGCTCGCGCACGGATTGCGCGATGATGTCGCCGTCGCCCGCGCTCATTTCGATCAAGCCGAGGCCGTCCGCCGCGAGCGCGAGCACTGCGGCGCAGCCGATGCCGCGCCCGCATGTTTCATCGAAATCCGCTATCTCTATCAAGTTCTCCGCGGCTTGCCGAAAGAAATCGTCTTCGCGCAGACGCTTCTCGGCTTCGAGGTTGCTTCCGTCGATCCGCGCGTCGTGGGAATCAATTTCGTGATGCCCGAAGACGGCTACGTTTCGATGAACGATTACGCGCTGCACATGAAAATGGTCGCGTTCCTCCACGCGGCATATCCGAAGGTGCATATCAGCCTGCACGCCGGAGAAATCGCGCCGGGCCTCGTGCCCTATGAAGGCCTCTGCTGCCATATTCGATTAGCAGTTGAAGAAGCCCACGCCGAACGCATCGGCCACGGCGTGGACGTGAT
>DAITPO010000097.1:0-6425 GCA_036833535.1 Candidatus Acidiferrales bacterium
TTGAAGAAAGCGTGCTGCAAGCTGTTGGTCTTGTCGCGCGTGAAGCGGTCGGTGGCATTGATCATGTGCCGCGATTCGAGCCACTTCGCCTGATTCACCATCGGCACAAACGGATAAGGCGTGTCCTCCCAGGTGACCCAATCGTTCCAACTGAGCGTGCTCCAGGCGAGCGATTCATCGCGAATGGCGAATTGCGGCTCGAGCGCCAGCGGATGCCCGGAATCGTTCGCCGCGATGTGAAAATTTGCCGGCACGCTCTCGAGCGTGTCGAAATTGATTCCATCGGCGCCGACTTCTTTCATTAATTCGGCGAGCGCTTTCCAGGGCGGCGCACCCTCGTCGCGCGTGCCGGAATCCCACGCGAGCGTCGGAAAAAACACTTTCACGCCGCGGCGGTGAAAATCTTCGACCATGCGGCGGACGCCTCGGATGCCGCCGGGCATGTCGCGCAGTAAATCGAACTGATTGCGATCGTCCACGCCGATATTGGGATAGAGCGGCCAGATCAGCACCGCGTCGATTGGGCCGAGGCGGCTTTCGATATCGGCGAGGAAACGATCGACAGTGTATTCGCGCTTATCTGGATCGTAGAAAGTGCGATCCCAGATAAGCATCTGCACTTGCGAAAATACGCGCTGCGTCCAGGCAAGCTCTGGGCGGGAATACTCGGAACTGTCGAAGCGCAGGCGCTTAAGCCGTTCCTCGCGCCAAGCCTTCATGCCCGCAAGCCACGCCGCCGTGCCGCCGGGATCCTCCGGCCCGGCGAGAAGCACATCCTGCGGCCCGGCCACAGACGGCAGATTCATCACGCCCGTCGGGGGCACAAGCGCGTGCCTCGGCTTCCATTCGTCGGGAAAACTGGCGATCGAGACCACAAGCAACGCGAACATGGCGAATATGAGCGGGCGGGCGTTACGAGTGATCATCTTGATTCTCGCAGTTCAAAAAATGTCGAGCGTGGAATGTATTGCCCCGCGTGGGTCGATGTCAAACGTCGGCCGACGAAGGACGCCTCCAGCGGCTGTTTTTTTTCGGCTAGGGAGATCTCACTTCGACTGAGCGGCAGCGCGTTCGACCTCTTGCAGCAGGCCGTCCAAATCAGCGCGCGAAAAATATCGGCCGTTCAAAACCACAGCGCGGATTTTTTGCGTATTGCTGATCTTCTCCAGCGGATTCGCATCGAGCAGCACCAAATCGGCTCGCTTGCCCGTCTCGATAGTGCCCGTATCTGCGAACCCCAGATACTCCCTGGCATTGCGCGTGGCGGTTTGCAAGGTCTGCATATTCGTCAAACCCGCTTGCGCGAGCAACTCCAGCTCCTGGTGCAAACTGAATCCCGGATACACGCGAACTCCGGCCGCAGTATCCGTCCCCGCCAGAATAGGCACGCCGGCCTGATTCATTTCCTTTACCATCTTCATTTCCGCCTCAACGAATCTCTGGCGGTCGGCGCGCGGATCGGTGTCCCAACTCGCCGAAATATCTTTCGTAAACATCGGCCAAGTCCGTTGCTTCCACGCCAGCGGCGCGTACTTCGCCAGCGGATCGACGCCGGCGTTAGTGTCCTCGATCAACCATTCGCCTCGCTCCCAGTAAAGGGTCGGCACCTGCCATGTCCGATTTTTCAGGAACAGCGCGATCAAGTCGCGCGCTTTCGCCGCGTCGTAGGTGGAGAGAAAGCGCGCACGGCCGGGCCCCCTCGGCGCTTTCATCAGTTCGTCTTCCACCGTTGAGCATCCCTCGAAAACTCCCGTGAGGTGTTCGATGCTCTTTTGCCCCGCATTCGAGGCTTCGACGGCACGAACAGCGTCGGGTACGTGCCCTGCGAAAACAATGCCCAGTTTTTTGGCTTCCGCTACGGCCGCGAAGTAACCATCACGTGGAATCAGCGACTGAATCTTGATGAAATCAGCGCCGGCTTTTGTGAGGTCGTCCACGGCCCGGCGGCCGCTGGCTGCATCGATGACGGGAACCGAACTCGGAAATCGCGGCTCCGGCCCATCCAGCATCGGCCCGGAAATCACCATTCGCGGCGCGATCATGTCTCCCGATGCAGCGCGCGCCCGCCACTTCTTCAAGGGCTCGAGATCACCGCCCATATCACGCACTCCGGTGATCCCATTGGCCACGAACAACAGCGGAGTAATTTTTTCGTCTTCCGGCAGCCAATCGCCAAAAATCTGATGCACGTGCATATCCCAAAGCCCGGGAATCAAATATTTGCCCTGGGCAGCGACGATTTGCGCATTCGCAGGGATCGTCGCAGTGGAGCTCTTCTCGATGCTCGCGATACGTTGCCCGATGACAATCACGGTCATGTCCGGCTGCGCAGCCGTGCCCGTCGCGTCGATTACATTCACGTGCGTGAACGCTAAAGAACGTTCGGGTGCTCTGCCGGCGATCAGGGTGGCCGCCATCAGGGCGGCCAGCAAAATGTCGATTGCGATATTTTTCATTCGCGCCTCGGCAAATTATTGTCTGCGATTGAAGCACTCGTAATCAAGCTCTGCGAATAGAGCGACTCTTTCGGCGTTCGAATCATCTGCGTATTCAAATTCTGGGCCAAATCGCGAGCACAGTTACCTTCCCGCACTTTCTCCGTCTAAGCTGCTCATACGTGGAGGCCAGCTATGCATCGATCGCTTGCGCTTGGTGTTCTTGTTCTTCTCCTCGCGTCCGCGGCCCATGCCCAAACGGCGCCGCAGACTCTCTCCGTCCCCGCGGACTCCGCGCACTGGGATCTGCAGGCAGGAGCCAAGACCGCTGAATATCAAGGCCGCAAATGTCTCGCGCTCGACGGCGGCGCCGCGATTTTGAGCAATTTTGAAATGCGCGACGCCGTGATCGACGTGGACGTCGCCACGCCCGCAAGCCGCGGATTTTTCGGCATTCAATTCAGGCTCGCCAACGAAGGCGCCGACGGCGAATGGATTTATCTCCGCCAGCACAAATCCGGCCTCCCCGACGCCATGCAGTACACGCCGATTCTCAACACCGGCGCCAACTGGCAAATCTACAATGGACCAGGCTTCACCGGCGCGGTGGATATCCCGAAAGATGTCTGGGTTCATCTGCGGCTGGAAGTGACGGGCGCGCAGGCGAAACTTTATGTAAAGGATTTGGAGAAGCCCGCGCTGGTGATGAACGATCTGAAAAGCGGCATTCAGAAAGGCCATGTGGCGCTCTACGTTCTGACGGGCGCGACGTATTTCTCAAATTTCGAAATACGCGCAACGCCCGATGCCCCGTGGGAGCGGCACCTGCCGCCGATGCCCCCGGGCACTCTGACGAAGTGGAGCCTATCGCCTTCCTACGATGCGCTCGAACGAAATTTGGAGCGTCCGCTCACGCAGACCGAGAGCGCTGCCATTCACTGGCAGGATGTGGAAGCCGAACCGCCCGGCTTCGTGGTCATTTACCGCTATCGCGATGCTCCGCATCTCAGGGTCTCGTTTGCCAATGACTTTTCCAAGCGCCTCGAGCCGCAGCCGGGAATGAAGGTCGTCTATGCGCGGACCAGCATCGATTCCGACCGCGAGGAGGTGAAGAAGCTGTACATCGGATATAGCGACGACGTCAGCGTCTTCTTGAACGGCAAGATTCTCTACCGTGGTCGGAGCGCACAGTATTTTCGCGATCCCGGATTTCTGGGCATCATGAATCCAGAAAACGACGCCGTCTACTTGCCTCTAAAGCCGGGCAGCAATGAACTCGTGCTCGCGGTCAGCGAACTCGGCGGCGGCTGGGGATTTATTTGCCGGTTGGCGGAGATGGAGAACTGAGCTTTAGCAAAAATTCGATTCGAGAATCAGAGTGGCGCTCGCAATCCGGCGAAGCCTATCGGAGTTAGTTGCCCTGAGGTCGTAAGCTGCCGGCAGGGACGCCGGCGCTACTTTGGTGCGGAAGGTGGGATTCGAACCCACACGCCTTGCGGCGCCACCCCCTCAAGATGGTGCGTCTGCCAGTTCCGCCACTTCCGCATGGAGAGGTGAGGACCGAATTGTATCAGACGCCGCTATTTCGGGGGAGGCGTCTGAGCAGGTGGCTTGCCGGGAGCGGGCGAAGGCGCCGGAGAGGGCGTCTGCGATGACGGCTGCGGCGTCGAGCCGGCCGGAGGCGTCGCGGGCTTTGCCGGAGCGGTCTTCGTCGTTTCCTCTAGGACCGAACTGGCGCCGGCGGAGACGCCGGTGGGCGTGCGCTTGATCGATAGCGTCAGCGACGTGAGCATGAACACGATGGCGCACCACGTGGTGGCCTTCGAGAGGAACGTCGCGGCGCCCCGCGGGCCGAACGCCGTCTGGCTGCCGGCTCCGCCGAACGCGCCGGCGAGGTCAGCGGCATTGCCGCTCTGCAACATGATCACCAGCACCAGGACGAAGCAGACCAGCACGTGCAGCGTGACCAGCACAGGCGTGTACTTCCAGCCGATATAGAGCAGCCCCGCGGCCACCAAGAATGAGATTCCCCATTTTACTTCCGTTGGCATTCCTTGCTCCTGCGCGGCTTGGCCGATATGTTACGGCTCGATTTGCCGCTAGAAATTCACAATTGAGGCGAACGATTGCGCGTCTAGGCTTGCGCCGCCTACCAGCGCGCCGTCAATCTCCACCTGCGCCATCAATCCCCGGATGTTGTCGGGCTTGACGCTGCCGCCGTAAAGGATGCGAAGAGCGGAGGCTCGTTCGGTGGAGAAGCGCTTCTGCGCGAGTTCCCTCAGGTACCGGTGAGCTTCAGAGGCGATTTCCGGCGTCGCCGTGCGCCCCGTGCCTATCGCCCAAACCGGCTCGTAAGCTAAAAGAATACGCGAGAAGTCATCGCCGGTCAACGCGGCGAAGGCGCCTTCGAATTGCGTTTCGAGGACGGCGTGGGTCAGATTGCCTTCGCGTTCGGCCAGCGTTTCGCCGACGCAGACGATGGGCCGGAGCCCGAAATCGAGTGCGGCGCGGGTCTTTTTTGCCACCGTCTCGTTGGTTTCGTGGAAGATGTGGCGCCTTTCAGAATGGCCGATGATGACGCCCGTGCAGCCCGTATCTACCAGCATGGGCATCGAAACTTCGCCCGTGAATGCGCCTTCCTTGTCCCAATGCCCGTTCTGCGCGGCGATCGATATGACCGAGCCGCGTGCGGCTTCGACGGCTGCGGCGAGAGCCGTGAATGGCGGCGCTACGACGATGTCGCAGTGTTGGGAGTTGGCCACCAGCGGGCGGAGTTTTTCGATCGAGGCACGGGTTTCCGCTTGCGTTTTGAACATCTTCCAGTTGCCGGCAATGACCGGGCGGCGCATGAGGGCTCCTTCGATTGCGATTCAAATTGGGAGTGACAGGATATAACGGGCGTAACGTAGCCGGAGGGTTTTTTCTGTGTCTGCGTAGGGGCGGGGCTATTTTTCGGCCCCGGTAAGGGGCCTTAGGATGAAAAGCCCGCCCGCAGTTTGGCCCTCTTCGCTTTTCACTTCTCCCGCCCGAAAATTGATACCGCCGTACTATTGACCTCAGTTACTTTCAGGTCAATTATGGTCAAAGGACCTGGCCCAAGGCCGGGTTCCGGAGGCACAGGAGGAGCAAAGACTAACCGGCACAACAATCGGGACACTCAAATATTGTTTGTGCCCGTAAGTCAGTGAAAACAAAGACTGGCACCCCTAAACAATCGGGACACTCCGGGGGTAGGTATAAGCCGCAAAGAGCGATCTTCAAGACCAGCTCTTACGCTTTATCGGTTAAGGCTTCGACGCCGGGGAGTTTGCGGCCGGCCAGGAATTCCAGCGATGCCCCGCCGCCGGTGGAAATGTGCGAGATTTTGTCCGCGACGCCGGCTTCTTCGACGGCTGCGACCGAATCGCCGCCGCCGACGATAGATGTCGCACCGGCTTCCGTGGCTTCGGCCACGGCGCGCGCGATTGCCAGCGTGCCCGCGGCAAAGGCTGGCTTCTCGAACATGCCCAGCGGGCCATTCCACACGATCATTCGCGCGGAGGCCAGAGCCTGGCTGAATTCCTTGATGGTTTTCGGACCGATATCGAGACCCATCCAGCCTTCGGGAGTTTGCTCGATGTCTGTCGTTTGCGTCTCGGTGGAATCGGGGGATTGCGCCAGGACGTGATCTGTCGGCAAGCGCAGGCGGAAGTGCTTAGTGCGCGCTTGATCAAGAAGGCTTTTCGCGAGGTCGAGTTTGTCGTCTTCAACGAGCGACTTCCCTACCGGCAGGCCTTGCGACTTCAAAAAAGTATAGGCCATCGCGCCGCCGATCAACATTCCGTCGGCGAGCTTCATCAGATTTTGCACCACTTCGATTTTGTCCGAGACTTTGGCGCCGCCCAGGACGGCGATGAACGGCCGCTCGGGATTCGAGACGGCTTTGCCGAGATAGGCCAGCTCTTTCTCCATCAGGAGACCGGCGGCGGCTTGCTTGACGAATTTCGTGAT
>DAITPO010000097.1:6525-13268 GCA_036833535.1 Candidatus Acidiferrales bacterium
TTCAGAGTGTATTTCGGGTCGGGCTTGCCTTTGGGGCGGCCCAAATGCGACGCGAGGACGAGCCGCGCGGCGCGCTCCATTGCGAAGTTGAGCGTCGGAATTGTTTCGCGGATGCGCGTGTCCTCGGCGACTTTGCCGCCTTCGAGCGGGACGTTGAAATCGACGCGGATGAAGACGCGCTTGCCAGACATCTGGAGATCGCGGATGGAGAGTTTGGTCATCGGGTGGCTCGACTAATTTATCGGCCGGGGCGAACCACGGGCCGAACAGCGGGAGGATCGCTCTTTGACGCCGGTAAGGCGTCTCAGAGTAAAAAGCCCCTCCCCTACAAATGAAAAATCTACAGCTTCGCGGCCAGGAATTTGATCAGGTCACGGCAACGGCAGCTATAGCCCCACTCGTTGTCGTACCACGAGAGCACCTGAAGGCAATTCGTGCCTACCACGCGCGTATAGCCGGTATCCACGATCGAGGAATTTGCATTGCCGCGGAAGTCGATGGAAACGAGCTCTTCGTCGGTGTAAGCGAGAATTCCCTTCATCGGGCCATCGGCAGCGCGCTTCAGCGCCGCATTTGCGGCTTCCGGGGTGACGGGCTTATCGGTGATGACGGTCAGGTCGACGACGCTCACATTCGGCGTCGGAACGCGCATGGCGTAGCCGTCGAGTTTGCCTTTCAGCTCGGGAATCACGAGCTGCAGCGCCTTCGCCGCGCCGGTCGAAGTCGGAATCATCGAGAGCGCAGCCGCGCGCGCACGCCGCAAATCCTTGTGCGGCAGATCGAGGAGCTTCTGATCGTTGGTGTAGGAGTGAATTGTAGTCATTGTGCCGACGGTGATTCCGAAAGTGTCTTGAAGCACCTTGGCGACCGGCGCGAGGCAATTCGTGGTGCAGGAAGCATTGGAGATCACGTGATGCTTGGCGGAATCGTAGGCTTTGTCGTTCACGCCGAGCACGATCGTAAAATCCGGGTCCGTCGCCGGCGCGGAAATAATCACTTTCTTCACCGGGCCGCGAATGTGCTTTCTTGCGTCTGCGCCTTTGGTGAAAAGGCCAGTGGACTCGACGACGATTTCCGCGCCCACCGAAGGCCAGTCCAGCTCCGCGGGATCCTTCACCTTGAACACCCGGAAAGATTTCCCGTCCACCGAGATGGTGTTGTCGGTGTGCGTAACGCTGTTGCTGAGATTCCCGAGAATCGAATCGTATTTCAGCAAATGCGCGAGCGTCTTCGAGTCGGTGATGTCGTTCACCGCGACGATCTCGATCGCCGGATCGCCGAGCGCTGCGCGGTAGATATTGCGGCCGATCCGTCCGAACCCATTGATACCTACCTTAATTGGCATGTTTCCTCCGGATGGGCTTTTGCGATTGCGGCCCGGGAATGCGGGCCGGGCGTGGAGCAAACCCGAACGATCGATGCTAGGTTGAGGCCGGGCAAAAGTCAAACCGACAACCTCACCTCCGAAGAGGTGAGCTACATACTTATCGGCAGGTCAGTTGAATTCCTTTACGCGAATCACTTTATCGCCGAGGAAAGTGACGAAGACCGTCTTCGACGGCGGGTCGCCATAAATCCAGTCCTCAGTCTCTTCGCCCTGCTCGGTGCGCTCGCGAACTTTGTGATCGGGCCGGCCAAGCGCCGCGATCACCATGTCGTGATCCATACCTACGAGCGCGCGATTTTCCTGGATGGCCTTTTTGTATTCAGGCGGCAGCGTATCCACCCAGTTTACGGCCGCGGATTTCTCATCCTTGAAGTCCAGCACTTGCGCGAGATCGTGCTTGAGATCGTCTGGGCCCATGTCCGGCAGCGGCTTGCCGTAATCGAGCACCAGCGTGACGCCGGTCGGCTGTCCGGTCTCGGTCGGAGCCGAAACGGTCGTCGCGGTAGGCGCGCCTCCAACGGCCACTTGCAGATGATCTTTCAATCGAAAGTGATGGCCCGAGCCGCCGTTCAGATCCACGACGATTTCTTTTTCGTGAAATTCGAGGCGCGTGATTTGTACCGTGTCGCCGGGATTGACGGCGGTGCCTGTGTTGGCGAGCAACTGGTGCAGCTCATGATCGTCGAGGGCTTTCCCGACGTCGATCCGGAATCCCTTGCGCGCGCTGGGAAGCGGCGTGACGGCCTTCGCAAATTCGCCGGAGACATAGCGGATTAACTCGAGACGCGAACTGGCTTGCAGCGGCTGATGTTTCTTCTTGGCGTGCTGTGCGGCGTCCTGTGCCACTTCGACGAGAACGCTCGGCAGCGGCGCTTGCGCATCCAGAGTGTCGTTTGAAACCGGCAGAGGCGCGAGCAGCGGGGCTGGACGGAGATCAAACTTCTTGGGCACATCGGGCGAGGCTGCAAACAAAGTTGTGGCGCCGATGACCCCAAGCAGAGCTAGATTGGACCAGCGCGGCATGCTTCGCCCTCGGCCCCCATTTTAGTCCACCTTGGGGGTACGTCAAAGGCCCGCCAGTGAGTTCTCGACGAATTCCCGGCGGCAGGCGGTCTTGGGCCTTTGAGCGATTGGATGCGGTATAGCGAAGCGGCGTTTCCGGCAGGTCAACGAATGCGATTGATCCGAACTGAAGGAACAAGTCAGCGCGAGACGCGAACGGTTACGCCGCGCCGATCGAGACGCACTGGCAGGACTTGGCCTCCGCCTACGACGACAGCGCGCTCGACGGCTGCGCGCGCGTCTGGCTCGATGAGCAGAGTCACGCATCCGCCGCCACCCGCGCCATTCACTTTTCCTGCGATAGCTCCGGCGCGTCGTGCGCCCGAAATGATGCGGTCGATGACGGGTGTTGTGATCGTCGGCAGATTCCGGCGTCGATAACTCCACTCCTCGTTCATCAGGCGCCCGACTTCGCGCCACTGCCCGCGCTCGAGCGCGACGCGCATGGCCTGCGCGACCTGCGAGATAACTTCGAGGTTGCGGAACACGCGACGATCTCCATCCACGTGCGCGCGATACACTTTCCAATTATTGATTCCCGATTGCCGCGGCTCGCCCGTATAGCAAACCACGACGCGGCGTTCGAGTTCATCGAGATCCACGCGCAGCGCTTCCCGACGTGCATGTCCCGGCTCGAGATGAATCGCCGCCGCGCCGCCAAATGCGGGCGGAAAGTGATCCTGCGTCCCCGTAGGCACTTTGATCACGATGGCTTCGATGTCGCGGCTGATTTCAATCCAATCGACGCGATTGTGCCCAGCATGCGTCAGCCGGTCGAGCGCAGCGCACAAAGCGACGGCCATGGCGCTCGATCCGCCGATTCCGGCACCGGCAGGCGCTTCGGAATTGGTCGAGAGCGAAAAACCCACGCGCGGCCGGAAGTGGCGCACAAGATAGGCAAGAAGTGGCAGTCGATAATCGCGAGCGCGTTCGAGAGCGTCAAACGAGGCAAAGCTCTGCGAACGCTTTGTATCGCGCGAGGCCAGCTCGATGCTTTTGCGCCGCGGGTGCACCTCGAGTGTGCAAGAAGCATAGCGCGAGATAGCGCAATTCACCGTCACCGCGCCCTCGTGATAGAGATACAGCGGCCAAATATCAAGCGTCCCGCCGGCGAGATCAATGCGGGTGGGTGCGCGGGATTCGATTCTCATCTTGCCCGGAAGCTCCTACGCGGTTAGGCTTTGCCTTCAGAAGCAATGCAGCATAACCCGGCTCGCCCGGCGCGCGATGCCGAGTGCGGACGCGTGATAGCAAATGGACAATAGCTCGAATATTCCCGCCGCGGTGCTGAAGAAATTCCTCCTCGGCTTCCCCGGCACCACTCTGCCGCGCGAATTGCTCGATCTACTGGGCGGCGGCCTTGCGGGAGTCACCATCTTCCGCCGCAATTTCAAAGATCCGAATGAACTGCTGCGGCTCACGTACGAAATCCGCGATGCCGCCGACGGTCCGGTGCTAATTGGAATCGATCAGGAGGGCGGCATTAAGTTCGCGTTGCCCGAGCCATTCACGCAATGGCCTTCCGCAGCGGAACTCGGTGAGCTGAATGATCCCGAAGCGGTCGAGTCCGTGGCGCGGGCGATCGCGCGCGAGCTGCTGGCCGTAGGCTGCAATCTTGTTTTCGCGCCGATGCTCGATCTGCATCTGCGTCCGGGCAGCCCGGTCACGTCGGATCGCAGCTTTGGCTCCGACCCCGAGCGAGTCGGAGAATTAGGTGCGGCATTTGCGCGCGGCCTTGCGGCTGAAGGAATTCTCGGCTGCGCGAAACATTTCCCCGGCCACGGCGACGCCGAGGCCGATCCGCATCTCGAGCTGCCGATTTTCGAGGGCACGCTCGAGCGGCTCCGCGATATGGAATTGATTCCCTTTGCCGAAGTCATCAAAGCGGGCATTGCCACCGTGATGACCGCTCATATTTTGCTGCCCTGGATTGATCCCGGAAGGCCTGCAACTCTTTCGAGGCGCGTCATAGATAATCTGCTTCGGCAGGAATTGAATTTCAAACGCATCGTGCTGGCGGACGATCTCGGTATGGGCGCAATCGCCCGGCAATATCCATCCGGCGCGGCTGCCGTAGAGTGTTTTCGTGCGGGATGCGACATCGCTATGCTGTGCCACGATTGGACCCTGGTGCTGCCGGCGCTCGCGGCCACGACGCGGGCTTACGAAAAGGGCCAATTCGGTGCTGCAGCGTGGAAGGCGAGCCAAGCGCGAATCGAAAAGCTGCTCGGGGGGCGCTCAAAGGCTCCCGCAAAGCGGACGGGCCTAGATGTGGTCGGATGCGCCGAGCATCATGCGCTGGCCCGCGAGCTGCGCGCACGAATCAAACGAAAACGAGAGACGCCTCAGGTTGCTGCGGAAGAACCGGCGTAGAATTCAGGATAGGTCTTGAATTTCGCGCCCTTGCGGGGCGGCTCAACTCGCCGCGGCTTGCGATCGTGCAGCCGCTTGCTTCCCTTCTTCAATCTTCTGCGTGGCCAACTGCGGCTCAAAGCATCGCCGGCAGCGCGCTTCGTACATCCCGCCCGCGCCGACTACGATCAATTCCTCCGAGGCCACGAGGCGCTGCGTATGCACGGCCGGATTTCCGCAACGCACACAGATCGCTAGCAGCTTCGTAATTTCCTCGGCGATGGCCAGCAGCCGCGGCATCGGCTCGAATGGCCGCCCCATAAAGTCCGTGTCCAAGCCCGTGACGATCACGCGCTTGCCGGAATCAGCGAGCTTCGTACACACCGAGAGGAGGCCTTCGCCCAGAAACTGGCCTTCGTCAATTCCCACGACTTCCGTGCGCGGCAGAACCTGTTCGAGTATGTCTTCGGCCGTTCGCACCAGGTCCGACGCGAGCTCCAGTCCTGAATGCGAGACGATCCCGCTCGTCGAGTAGCGCTGATCGATCACCGGCTTGAAGATCTGTACCCGCTGGCGCGCAATCTCCGCGCGGCGCAAACGCCGGATCAATTCCTCGCTCTTGCCGGAAAACATCGGTCCGACGACCACCTCAATCCAACCCATGTTGCCCTTAACGATGTCCACGCTTGAAATCCTCCCGCGGCGATCCACTGTCCCGCGTTTTCAAACCTAAGCTAGCACACCGGCGTCGTGCGTGACGAGCACATGCCGGAACGACAAATATCTCGATTCACCGGGCCTGGGCGCGACGAACGGAATCTTCGCGATACGCTTCGACATTGTAGAACGGCGCAAAGGCATTGATCACGGCCAGCCGAAATGCATCGCGCCGAGTGACCAGATCGCGCGTCAAGACGCCCCACGCACCCTGCGCATCGCGAATACCATGGCTGCCGGCGAACGCATCCACCGCATCGGCAAGTTCCGCACCCTGATCCGCAACTCGGCCTGCCAGAGGCTCAGGAACCGCTACGGCGCCTGATTGTCCGAACGAGCCGCGCCCCTCTCGATCGAGCACGTAAGCCCAATTCTCAAGAAACACCCAGCGCGCTCCGTTCTCCTCAACGATTTCAAGCCCGCCTTCCACCCCCACCAAAAAATCCCACGATTGGCGTCCATCGAGCGCAAGCCCACGCAAATAGTCCGCCCGATTTCGCGCTCCGGCCATCATTTCCTCGCGCGACAACGGAGTATCGCGCACGCCGCTGGGCGCCGCGATCCCCACTACTTCGAACTCCGCCTCGCGATTGAGCCGCGGCCCAAGCTCGAGGAGCGCATCCCTCACGCCGTCAAGCTTCGGGCGTCGAGTGCTGCCAACGGCGATCGTCAATTTCAGCATTGGCTCAGTGCGGCGATCATCCCAGCCGCTCGAAAATTCATTCCTTCCAAAATTGCGTCTGTTTCTCCCGGCCGTAGCGGCGCAGGAGAAATTCCTTCAGATCTTCGATGCTCGCAAAAATCTGGTCCGCACAGCCGAGCATCCAGCCACTGACTTGCTCGAGAGGCAGCGGAGACACCAAGTAAACCGGGATTCCCTTGCGAAACGCGGCGGTCAATTCCGCAGGCGTGCCGCCGCTCGGGCTCGAAGGATCGTCCCAATAGCAAATCAGGTAGTCCGCTTTGTTCTCGATCAAATCGAGATCGAAATGAATGATTTTGCGCACCGCGCGGCGGAATCGCTCCGGCTCCGTCGCCTTCCATTCCCGGAAATGCGCCATTTCCTCGTCGGTCAGATTCTTCTTCTCGTCCTCGGCGGGATCGTAGAGGCGATGGCCGAGCTGTTCGCGCAAAAATGGCGCGAGTTTCCGGCGCCAGAGTTTTCCGCCGCCATTCGCAAATTCGATCGGACCGCAGAGGTACGCCAACATGAGGGCTCGGCGCG
>DAITPO010000098.1:0-13108 GCA_036833535.1 Candidatus Acidiferrales bacterium
AGGATGTTCGCGGTGATGCTGGTTAGTTTCTCGGCGTGGGCGATTTCGATCAGGCGGCGTAGGAATTCGGTGCCGAGGCCCTGGCGCTGGACGCTGTCGGTGATCAGGACGGCTACTTCGGCGTCGCGGGTGTCGCGCTCGCGAGTCAGGCGGGCTACGCCGAGAATTTCGCGCTGGCCGTCCGCGGCGGGCTTGGTTTCCGCGACGAGGGCCATTTCGCGGTCGTAGTCGATGAAGCATTTGCGGAGCAGGCGCTCGTGGGCTACGCGCGTGTCGAGTTTTTCCATGTGGAAATAGCGCAGATAGACGGTTTCGGCGGAGAGCGTGGCGTGGAAGCGGACGAGCAGCGGCTCGTCTTCGGGACGGATGGGACGGATGGTTACGTCGGCGCCATTTTTCATTTTCCACGGCCAGATGTATTGCGCGGGATAGGGGCGAATGGCAGGGCGCGGGAGTTGCGCGTCGGCTACGGAATTATCGAAGAGAACGATGCGCGCGTCGAGGGCGAGAAGGCGATCCGGCGAAGCGAGAAGCGGATTGATGTCGATTTCCTTGATGCGCGGGACTTCTACGGTGAGAGAGCTGAAGCGGACCAGCAGGCTTTCCAGAGCGGCTAGATCGACGGGCTTGCGGCCGCGCACACCTTGCAGGGCTTTGTAGATTTTTGTTTGCTCGATCAGACGGTGAGCGAGCGTGGTGTTGAGCGGCGGCAGCGCCAAGGCGCGATCTTTGTAAACCTCGACTAATTGGCCGCCTGAGCCGAAGAGCAGGACCGGGCCGAATTGCGGATCGACGCTGCTGCCGAGGATTAGTTCGTAGCCGTCGAGCTTGATCATGGATTGGACGGTGACGCCCTGGAAGGCGGCCGCATTGGCGCGGGCTGTGACTGACGCGCGGATTTCGTTGAAGGCTTCGCGGACTGCATCTTGCGTTGTTAGATTTAGCTTTACGCCGCCTACGTCAGTTTTGTGAGTGACGGTCTCGGAGTGCAATTTCAAAACAACGGGAAGGCCGATTTCGACGGCGATGGCGGCAGCTTCGTCGGGCGAGCGGGCAATTTTTGTGGGGACGGTGGGAATGCCGTAGAGATCGAGAATTTGCTTGGATTCGAATTCGGTGAGGATGGTGCGGCCTTGCGCCTGGATGGGCGCGAGCAAATTTTCGGCGGCGCGGCGGCGAGCTTGCGCGGCGTCGGGAGAATCGGCGATGGCGGGAGTTTCGTAGAGGCCGCGAAGATGATAGGTGTACTGCCACATGAAATCGAAAGCGCGCGCGGCGGTGTCGGGATAGGCGAAGGTGGGAATTCCGGCGGAATTGAGCAGCGATTCGCCTTTAGAAATTAATTCGCCGCCCATCCAGCTTGCGAGGACGGGCTTGCCGTGACCGTGAGCGTACGGGCGAAGTCGCTCGGCTACGCCGGCGGGATCGGTCATGCCTTGCGGGCAGAGGATTACGAGGAGACCGTCGCTCGCGGGATCGTTGATGGCGATTTCGAGTGTGCGGGCGTAGCGATCGGCCTCCGCGTCGCCGAGGATGTCGATAGGATTGCCGTGGCTCCAGTGCGGCGGGAGAAAGGCGTTGAGAGCTTGCACGGATTCGCCGGAGAGCGCGGCGAGTTCGCCGCCGTGGCTGATGAGCGCGTCGGTGGCGAGGACGGCGGGGCCTCCTGCATTGGTGAGAATGGTGAGGCGCGGGCCTTGCGGGCGCGGCTGGCGGCTGAGAACTTCGGCCATGTAGAAGACGTCGGAAATGCTGGGAACGCGGAGAACGCCGCAGCGGCGGAGCGCGGCGTCGAAGACTTCGTCGCTGCCGGTCATCGCGCCGGTGTGGGATGAAGCGGCTTTGGAGGCGGCTTCGGTGCGGCCGGCTTTGATTACGATGATGGGCTTGGTGATGGCGACTTCGCGGGCGGCGGAGAGGAAGGAACGCGCGTCGCCGATCGATTCCATATAGATGAGAATGCTTTTCGTGTCGGAGTCGTAGCCGAAATAGTCGATTAGATCGCCCCAGCTTACGTCGAGCATCGAGCCAGTGGAAACGAAGGCGCTGAAGCCCACCTGCTCGCGCAAACTCCAATCGAGAATGGCTGTAAGTAACGCGCCGCTTTGGCTGAGGAAAGCTACGTTGCCCTTGCGGGCGATGGTGTGAGCGAAAGTGGCGTTGAGGCCGACTAGCGGATTCATCACGCCGAGGCAGTTGGGGCCGATGAGGCGCATGCGGCTGCCTTGGAGATCTTTTTGGATCTGGCGTTCGAGGGCTATGCCTTCTTCGCCGCGCTCTTTGAAGCCGGCGGAGATCACCACCACGGAGCCGACGCCGGCTTGGCGACATTCGTGAATTACGCCGGGAACTGTGGGAGCGGGCGTGACGATTACGGCGAGATCGACTTTGCCGGGGACTTTGCCGATGGAGGGGAATGCTTGCAGGCCGAGAATTTCGGAGCGCTTGGGATTGATGGGAATGACCTGGCCTTTGAAATCGCCGTTGGCGAGATTCGCGAGGACGGTGCCGCCGACGCTGCCTTCGCGATCGGTGGCGCCGATGACGGCGACGCGCGAGGGCTTGAAGATGGAGTCAAGAGCGCGGGATTGGATGGTGGCGCCGGAGGAGGCGAGAGTTTCGGATTTCGAAATCGAATTCACGTCGGTCATGGAAACACTATCGGCGGAAGTGGTCATGGTTTCAAGTCCTCGGTGGCGTGATCGGCATAGATGCGCGCAGCTACGGCGCAAGATTCAAGGAAATTTAGCGAGACAAATTCCCGAGGGAAGGGGAATTCAGGCTACCAGCGGGCCGGGTTGCGCGCCACGCTGATTTTCAAATTACGAGTGCGGTAGATACTCCGCAGATCGTTTCTGCGGGCCGCGCCTTCGCGGTGGCGAGCTCCACGTGCTGGCCGCGAACGGTGAGGACCGGGCAATGGGCATGAGCGACGACATTTTGCGCGGTGGTGCGCGCCAGATGAGTGGTCGCGCCGACATAGCCCGTCGCTTCGCGTACGCCGAGAATGATTAAATCGGCGCCGCGTTCCTGCGAGACTTCGAGAATCTTGCGGGCAGGATCGCCGTATTGCACGAAGGCTTCGGGGCGGCACCAGAGTTCCGCGCTGGGCGGAATGAGTTCGTTAAGGTGATACATGGAGTTGGCCACGGTTTCTTCCGCGACTCTTTCGTTGGTAAGAACCTGGCGCTGCCGCAGGACGTTGAGGAGCACGAGGCGCGCCTGATTCTCCTGCGCCATGGAGATGGCCCAGGGAGCAGCCGCTAGCGATTCCGGAGTGAAGTCGGTGGCGAAGAGGATGCGGTGAAAGCGTCCGCCACTGTGAAGGCCGCGGTCGACTGCCGGGCCGATGGTGAGAACGGGAATGGGCGAGCGGCGGAAAATTTCTTCGGCGACGGAGCCCATGACCAGTCTTTGCGGACCAGTGCGGCCGTGGGTGCCGAGAACGATCAGATCGGCCTTGAATTCGAGAATGGCATCTTCGATGGTGGGCCAGACGTCGAAGCCGCGCTTGACGGTGGTGTCGTGAACCACGCCGGCGAGCTGCGATTCGATGCGCTGCATTTCAATTTCGGCGGCTTCTTCCTCGGCTTCCAGGGTGGCCGCGGCGAGTTCCGGCGTCGTGTAGGCCAGAGTGGTAGGCGTCAGAACGTGGAAGGCATGCAAGGCCGCGCCGTATTCCCGAGCGACGGAAACGCCAAAGGCCAGCGCCGCTTGGGAAGGTGCTGAGAAATCCGTGAGATACAGGATGTTGCTGAGAGAAATGCGCGAGCCCACAGGAAGAGTTGTCATATGCCACCTCTCAGGTAAAAGGATGCAAGAAGCGGGAGGATGCAAGCAGTGAGAGGTGTCACGGAAGGAGGTGATGGCGGTCACGGTTCGAGGACGGGAGTGAAAGTATGGTTCAGGAGGGTCAGTGCGTTATCGTTTTGGTACACCGCCGCACATCCTTGCCTTGAGCACGCTAAACTATATTTTTGTATAACCAATTCGGAGCGCTCATGCGGATTCCCTCTCCCGCTCTTGCTCTCATGTTGCTGCTCGCGGCTCCGCTTGGCGGTGGCGCGCAAACCAAGGACGCCACCGATCTCTCGGTTCCTGATCGGCCTCATTATGTATTTCAACGGGTAGGCGAGGAACTGGGGCTCGGGTCTGTCACTCCTTCCTGCATTCTCCAAGATCAACTCGGATTTATATGGATCGGAACGCGCGATGGATTGCTGCGCTACGACGGTGCGCGGGTCATCCGCTTTGGACTGGACCAGGGATTGCCGAGCACGGACGTGCAGCAGATCGAACAGGCGCCCAACGGACGAATCTGGATTGTGACCCGGGATGGGTTGGTGTTTTTCGAAGGAAACGCCGTGCATTCGTTCAAACTTCCCGAAGCGAATTCTGAGTTCGACGGAGCGCAAGCACTGGCGCTCGATCGCGACGGAATTCCTTACGTAGCGACGCTGAACGGCTTGCTGCGGCTTGATCCGGCAAAGGGAAAGATTGCGCGAGTATGGGGCAAGACGGAGGGAATGCCTGCGGCCGAAGTGGAAGCCGTGACGGTGGACCCGAACGGACGAGTGTGGCTCGCGTCCGACCATCGCGTGGGGTGGCTCGACAGAGAAGAGCATCTGCAATTTTTTCCTCTGGAGAGCGGGCTGCCGCCGGAAAAGATTGTGACCATTCTTCGCGACAATCAGAAAGTTTTGTGGGTGCGGACTGCGTTGCACTTGTACCGGCTCGATCCCGGGGAGACGCATTTCGTGGCGGACGCGCCGGACCTGCCTCCGGCAAATGATTTCGGGCGTGCGGCGCTGGATCACGCGGGGAATTTGATGATCCCCAGCGTGATGGGATTGTTCCGGCGGGTGAATGGCGATTGGGAATTGATCGATCAGAGCCGCGGAATGTTTACGAACGCGACGTTCACGATCACCGAGGATCGCGAGGGGGCTTATTGGATCGGGTTGGGCGGCGCGGGAATTCAGCGCTGGATCGGGCGAAAGACGTGGGCGAGTTGGACGCAGGCCGAAGGATTGCCGGACAACGTGGTGTGGAGCGAATTGCGGGATTTGCAGAAGCGGCTGTGGGTGGGAACGAATAATGGCCTCGCGATGTGGGATGCGGAACGGCATGCGTGGCGAGTGTGGAAAGCGAAAGATGGATTGAACGGCTCGACGGTGCGCGACATGGCGGTCGCTGCGGACGGAGCGGTCTGGGCGCTTTGCTTTCCTGGAGGATTGACGCGCTTTGATCCGGTGACGCTGCAGCCGGAAAAAGTGGCGGCGCCTGAACCAAATCCTACGGGAATTAGCCGCGGGCCTGACGGGCGATTGTGGATCGGAAATTACAGCTATCTGAAGGCGCTAGAATCGGTGAAGCGGCCGTTTCGATTTGTGGATGTGGCGACGCCACCGGGGCTGGGAGTGATTGGCAGCGCCAGCCGCATCGTGATGGGTCCGGAAGGTGTGCTGTGGGGCAGCGGGCATAAGGGAATATCGCGCTTCGACGGACACTCGTGGACGCGATTCACGCGGGTCGATGGATTGATGGAGGATGAGGTTACGGAAATAGCGCCGCTGAATGCGAATGAAGCGTGGTTTCATTATCGCGACGCGCTGGGAGTGAGCCGGCTGCGAATCGTGGATGGAAAAACGCAGGTGACGCATTTCGGGATTGCGCAGGGCTTGCCGGGGCTGGAGATTTATATGCTCGGCGCGGATCACCAGGGAAATGTGTGGGCCGGGGGCGAGCACGGACTGACGGAGTTTGTGCACAACGGCGGCGCGCTGCGATTCACGCGCTCGGATGGATTGATTTGGAACGATTTGAGCGCTGGCGGATTTTACGAGGAACAGGATGGAACGTTGCTGTTCGGCACGAGCGGCGGACTGGCGCGCTTCAATCCGTTTGTGGCCGACGACAATCACGATGTAGCGCCGACGGTGGTGATTACGGCCGCGCATCTTGGAACGAAGAACCGTCTGAGCGAAGTGAATCCGAAGGCGACGCATGACGACAACACATTCAGCGTGGAGTTTGCGGCGCTGACTTACCGCGATCCGGAAAATGTGCGCTGCGGGTACCGCCTGGACGGGTTGGAGACGGAAGTCAACGAGACGACTTCGCGGGACGTGCGGTATCCGGCGCTGCCGCCGGGGCATTACCGTTTTGATGTGACGTGCCGGTCGTCGCGCGGAACGGCGAGTACGCCGGCGCGATTTGCTTTTGTGGTTGAGCCGGCGTGGTGGCAGGAGTGGTACACGCGAGGCGGGGCGTTGCTTCTGGGATTGTTGGCGCTGGTGGGAGTGATTCGCAACCGCACGAAACAATTGGAGCGCGAGCGGCTGCGTCTGGAGAAGGCAGTGGAGGAACGCAGCGCGGAGCTGGCGGAAGCGAATCGCGTGCTGGAGGAGATGACGCTAACCGATCCGCTGACGAGCGTGCGGAACCGGCGATATTTTCAGGTGACGATTCCCGCGGATGTGGGGCAGGCGGTGCGCGGCTATGCTTCCGGGGATAAATCGAGGCGGAATCGCGATTTGATTTTTTATTTGATTGACGCGGACCACTTCAAGGAAATCAATGATCGCTTCGGGCACTACGCGGGCGATCAAGTGTTGATCGAGATGACGCGGCGGATCAGCTCGGCGATACGTCATTCGGATGTGCTGGTGCGCTGGGGCGGCGAGGAATTTTTGGTGGTATCGCGCTTCACGGAGAGGAAGGATGCGGTGGCGCTGGCGGCGCGGGTGCTGGGGAATGTGTCGCGCGAGCCATTTGAGATCAAGGGCGCGGGAGTTTCGCTGCACCGGACTTGCTCGATTGGCTGGGCGGCGTTTCCGTGGAATCCAGATTTTCCGGACGCGGTGAATTACGAAGAAGTGCTGGGGATGGCCGACCGGGCGCTTTATGAAGCGAAACATTCGGGGCGGAATCAGGCGGTGGGAGCGCTGCCGGCGGAAGAGGAAGCGGAGTTGGTGGGCGCGCCGGCAAATGGCGCGACGCAGGGGCGCGCCGGGAAGAGCGACGTGCGGACCAAGTATCTGAAGACGCCGGGGATTGCGCCGCCGGCGGCGAGTTGAAGATCTTCGAATCGCCTGCCTGATTGCAATAGAAAGCAAGAAAATCAAGACATTCGATCGATTTACGCTTAGGCCGTGGCGAGCGTTGCAGTGGGGTGTACGTGGAGCGGGCGGAGCAAGCGGCGCCCCTACGACGGCTGGCGCGGGGACAGTGGCAAGGGCGGCCTCAACGGTGAGCGCGCGGGCAACTGCAGATCCCTCATCCGCCTAGGCGGATTCGGGATGACAACGAAAATACTCGTCAGCGGATGCGGCGGTCGGATTCCTGGATTTTGGCGTCGTTGATGCTGGCTATGCGGCGTTGCATCAGGCCGGTGGCGTCGAATTCCCAGAGCTCGTTGCCGTAGGAGCGCCACCATTGGCCTGTGGCGTCGTGGGATTCGTATTCGAAAGTTACGGCGATGCGATTTGTGGTGAAGCACCACATGGTTTTCTTCAGGCGATAGTCGAGTTCTTTGGTCCATTTGCGGCGGAGGAACGATTTGATTTCTTCGCGGCCGTGGATGAATTCGTCGCGATTGCGCCAGTCGGAATCTTCGGTGTAGGCGAGGGCTACGCGCTCGGGATCGCGGGAGTTCCAGGCGTCTTCGGCGAATTGGACTTTGGCGCGGGCGGATTCTTCTGTGAAGGGGGGCTTGATGGGTTGCGGCGCGGATTGCGACATTGGGGACTCCTCTCAGTTTTGAATTATCGATCATTTCGAGCTGAATGGTCTTGGCGTTTCTATTGATTGAGGCGCTTGGGGCCGCTGACGTACGGGTTGTTCCGCTCGTAGAAACGCAGAGGGCGATGGATTTCTTTGGTGATGCCGATGCGCTTGCTGGTGGAGATTGGTGCGGGCGGCGCGAGCGCGTCGCCCAGCCACAGAGATTTTGCAGTGCATAGATCTATTCCATCTAGACGCTTGTCGATTTTTAGGGCTTCGGCTAGACGGCCTGGGCCTTTGGCAAGTTCGTGGATGTTTTTTATGCCGCGATTTCTTTGCATTTGTTCGATGCCTTCTACGGGCTCGAGGGCCCGGATTAGGACGCCGGTGCCTTGGCCTTTTGCGCCGGCGGAAACATTTAGGGCGTAGTGCATGCCGTAGATGAAATAGACGTAGGCGTGCCCGCGGTGGAGGAAGAGCGAGCGATTTCTCTGAGTAAGGCCGCGGAAGCCGTGGCTAGCGGAATCGCCGAGGACGTAGGCTTCGGTTTCTACGATGCGGCCGATGATTCTTCCGCGCGGGGTTTCGCGGACGAGGGTTTTTCCGATCAAGTAGCGGGCCAGGGCTTCGGTGTCTTGCGGAAGTTCGGCGCGACGGAGCCGGCGCGGCAACTTAGCGGACGTTGGTTGTTTCGGCGAGTGGATCACAGATGCCGACCTGAAGGCCGGCGCCAGATTAGAGTGCGGGCAAGCGATTTGATCGCTTGCCCGCCCCTTGACTTCGTTAGAACGAGAACTTTGCTGCGAACTGGAACTGCCTTGGGTTCAGCATCGTTCTCGGCGTGCCGAAGAGCGCGTTCGGCACCGGGGGAGCTGGAGTAAGCCCCAGGCCACTCACCGGACAGCTCGGAGGCACGGTTCCCGGAGGTGCGGAGTCGAAAAATGCAGCGGTTTGCTGCGTGGTGATGGTGGCCTTGTCTTTGTAGCGCGTTGGGATTGCGCCGTTCCCGCAGAAGACGGCGGCGCCGTACACGGACGTGACCTCGTCGACATTGGGACGATTGAGGAGATTGAAAGCGTCAACCATCAGATCGAGTCTTAGACGCTCTTTGATCTGGAAGTAGCGCGAGAGCCGCAGATCCCAGGAGTAGAGGTCGTCGCCAAAGTAGGAATTTCTTGGAATGGTTCCGACGCGATCGGTTACCGGATTCGTGTCGCCGTTGGCGTCGAAGCCGACAAACTCCGTGAACGGGCGCGGAGACTGCAGCGTGATGATGCTGCTGAACGAGAAATTGCGCAGGAAGCTGTCCTTCGGTCCATCGGCTGTGAAATTGGCGATGAAGCGATGACGGACATCCTGGTTGGAGTTGGCGCGCTCGAGCGGCCGGTCGTACAAATCTTGCGGCGTACTGACGAAGGTGGTGAAGGTGCCGTCGTCGAGCGTGTGCGAGAAGGTGTAGTTGGCGTTCAAGCTGAAGTATTTGATCCGCTCGCTCACCTGCAGGGTCAAGCCGTGATAGACCGAATTGCCGGAGTTATCCGTGAAATAAAGCAAGCCGGAATTGGCATACGCTGAGTTGCCGCCGGGATTGCCATTGTAAAAATAGGCTTTGCCTGCGGGCCAGCCTGGGGGAATTGCCGACGCCGGTCCAATCGCGCAGCCGGGAGTGCCGGGGGTGATGGCGGGAACGGTCGTCGATGCGGCAGCGCCGTCCGGCGGGCAGACATTCAAATTTTCGGCGCGAACCAAGTGATGCGCCGCGACGAAGAGGTATCCCGCGCTGATCGCCAAACCGTGCCCGATTTCGCGGTCCACTTCGAGATTGGCCTGCTCGGAGTATGGAATTTTGCTGGCGTGGTCCACCATTCCCGAGCCTGCCGTGACGGTTTGGTTCGGCGCGCCGGTGAGGTATTCCGGCGGTACGACGCCGGTGGTGATCAGCGTTGCGGCGGCTGGCGCCGGGAAGATCTGCATACCGCCCGGATTCGGTGGCCCAGGACCCAATTGATTCAGAACCCACGTGGCCGAATCTGCGCCCGCGCGGATTCCGGGCAGCGTTTCACCAGGAATGGTGTTAGGCCGCTGCGGCTGCGTGATGAAGAGGAAGGAGAGATTGTAACGATCGTCGAAAAGGCCCAAGCCGGCGCGAATCACCGTCTTGCTGTTTGGCGAGTACGCAAATCCGATGCGCGGCTGGACGCCTGCGTAATGCGAGTGGATTTGCTTCGAGAGGCCGGTCTCGAAGTCGTAGCGAAGACCGTAATTCACGGTAAATTTCGAAGTAAGACGCCACTGATCCTGCGCGAAGAAACCGTAGTAGCTGTGGTTCAGCGTTTCCGAGAAATTGACGGTTTGCCCAGGCAGATATGCGTTCTGCCAGTTCGTCGGGATCGGCGGGGGCTCGAATCCCGGCGCTACCGCGCCGCTGCCCACCGGGTCGCCCCAGAAGACGATGGGAACGCCGTTGAGAAAGTCGTTGGTATTTCCGCCGAACGGGCTGGACGGGAAAAACGGAGGAGCGGCCGTTGGACACGGACCGTCCGCCGGAGCCGAGGGAACTCCGGCGAGAGGATTGACGAAGTTGGCGAAGTCCACCAAGCAATTGATGCCCGGCAGGACGATGCGCATGGGCGTGAAGCCGGGCCAGATCACGAAATTCTTGACGTAGTTGACGTCCACACCAAACTTCGCGACGTGATTCCCCTTGACCCACGCCAGCGAATCCGAAAATTGCACGCGGCTCTCGTAAATGGCATCGAGTACGCCGAAGTTGTGTCCGAAGAGAAGAGTATTCGGGATGTCGAGGTTGGGTTCTCCGGTGGTGCCGGGGAAATTGTAATGGCGGCGCGCCCACTGAACGAGAACGCTGTTGACCAGGTCCGGCTTGAGCGTCGAAGTCCAGGCGCCGACTAGCGACTGGTCGCGCAGGAAAACATCGTGACCGCTGCTCGGCGCTCCAATGCCGCCGCCGTCCAGCGTGCTGCCGACCAACTGATTCAAGTCGCGGGCGTCTTCAATCGAGTAGCGCACGGACAAGCGATTGCTGGGATTGAATTGATGATCGAGTTTGATGATCCCGTAGTCGTTGTCCTTGGTCTTAAGGATATTCAAGTTCTCGGGCGCAATTCCCAGAGCAGCTTTGGCTTGATCGATGAGCGCCAAATTTGTGGTCGGAGTGGCGCCTGCACAGCTCGGGACTACTACGGCGCAAGTCACGACTGGCTCCAGCAGCGTGGTCGGATACGTAGGAGCTTCGCCGCGGCGCTGGCCTTCGTAGTTTGCGAAGAAGAATGTCTTGTCCTTCTGGAGGGGACCGCCGACGGTGGCGCCGTACTGATTCTGGCGCAGAGCCTTAGATTGAGGCGCGACTTGCAGGAGCGAACGAGCGTCGGTGGCGCTGTTCTGCAAGTAATCGTAAATCGAGCCGTGCAAATCGTTCGTGCCGGATTTCGTGACGATATTGACGATGCCGCCGAGCGCGCGGCCGTATTCGGCGCCGAAACTGTTGTTGACCACGCGAAATTCGCTGACGGCTTCCTGCGGCGGCGTCGAACGCTGCGAGCCCGTCGCGGTGTTGATGTTGTCCGCGCCGTCCACGGTGACTTCATTGCTGAGGTCGCGCATGCCCGCAAAGGAAACGCGCGTGACTTCAAATTCGGTAATTGTGGATTGCAAACTGGTGCGGCCCGTGGCGACTCCCGGCGTCAATAACGCGAAGTCGGTGAAAAGGCGCCCGCTGATAGGCAGAGAATCGATCTGCTTGGTGTCGATTACCTGGCTGATTTCCGTCTTCGTGGGTTCGATGACCGGCGTTTCGCCGGTGACCACTACTTCCTCGCCCTTGGTGGCCACTTTCAGGATGATGTCGACGGTCGCTGTTTGTCCGACGGTGAGGATCAAGCCCGTCTGAACGTAGTTCGAGAAACCCGTGAACGAGACCTTCAGTTCGAGCCGGCCCGGCGTGAGATTGGGCAGCACGTAGTAGCCGCGATCGTTTGTGGACGTGGTATACGTGCGGTTGGTATCGAGGTCGCGCAGAGAGACAGCGGCCTTGGCGACGGTGCCGCCGCTTTCGTCGCGCACGGTTCCGTTCAATTGAGCCACGCTGACTTGCGCGGCGGCGGGATAAACGCCACCAAACGAAATCGCGAACAACAGGATAGCCAGCAGAGTCGTGCGTGCTCTCATAGAACACTCCTTTCAAGGAGAAGCGACTGCGCCTCGATGGGAACTAGACTTAGATTGTGTGCAAAATAGCGAATCCCCAAGCTCCGCCAGACGAAAGATGGCCCCCACGTGAGCGGAGAATGGTTGGGAAGCGGAAAAGTGTCCAATACATGTTGAGTTTGAGTCTCATACCTGAAAGGTATCAGAGCGTGGCGCAAAGCAGGCAGCGCCGGCGAAGCAGCCGCAGAGGCGCGCGGCGCTAACTCGAACACTTGGTGCGAGATTGTTTCGGCGCTGCGTGCCGGCGCGAGCGGAGCGCGAGGGAGAAAACGAAGCGCGAATGGGCGAGCGTAAGCGGCGAGAACGTCGCGCTGTGCCCCAACGCCCGTCGAGCGATAATCGCCCATGCTATACTCCCGCGTCATTCGAGGGAAACAGCGAGATTCTATGCCCGCTGGCGCGAGAAGAAAAGAAATTCCGTGATCACCCTGCCCGAAAGATTCAACGTCGCCAGTCACCTGGTGGACCGCAACGTCCTCGAGGGGCGCGGGGAAAAGATCGCCGTCGAATGCGGCGACGAGCGGGTGAGCTACCGGACGCTGTTGGAGAAGACCAATCAGGCGGGCAATCTGTTTCGCGCGCTGGGAGTCCGGCGGGGAGAGCGGGTGCTCCTGCTGCTGCTCGACTGCCCCGAATTCCTCTATTGCTACTTCGGCGCGATCAAGATCGGAGCTGTCGCCGTTCCGGTGAATCCGTTTCAGAAGCCGAAAGATTACGAATACGTGTTGAACGATTCCGCGGCGCGCGTGGCGGTGGTGGACGAGACGGTGCTGCCGCAGTTGCGATTGATTCCCCGGGAACGCCTTCCGAATCTGAAAGAGATCATCGTTGCGGGAGAATCGCGCGCAGACTGCAAGTCGCTGAGCGACGCGCTGAACTCATCGTCGGCCGTGCTGGAAGCTGAGACGACCGGCAAAGACGAGCCTGCTTTCTGGCTTTATTCGTCCGGCAGCACTGGAGCGTCGAAGGCGTGCATACATCTTCACCGCGACATGGTGGTGTGCGCGGAGCGATACGCCAAGGGAATCCTGCGCATGAACGAGAGTGACCGCTGCTATAGCGTGGCGCGCTTGTTTTTTGCGTACGGCTTGGGAAATGCGGGTTATTTTCCGTTGTCCGCGGGAGCCACGACCATTCTTTCTCCGGCGCGGCCTTC